>JAUNCT010000014.1:23760-60191 GCA_030526425.1 Clostridia bacterium | reverse complement strand
GACGGACAAGACTTCGTCTTGGCGGACAGCTCCCCTTGCACTTCAAGTGGAGCCTAATGTACTGCGCATTTTGAGTGGCGCTGAGTATCGGGCGAGTCGAGTGACTGAACGGAACGGAAGCATCGCGTACGGTAAGGCTCCACTTGAGGAAGCAAGGGGAGCTCCGCCGAAGGCGGTGAGGGGATTCGACCGGAGAAACGGAAGTATCGTTGCGGTGCGTCGCGCCCCGATGTCATACGGCAAGTCCGTTACTTGCGTGCCACTCCTTCCGTCATGTCGTGCAAGCACGCCATGCCACCTCTCCGCTCTCGCTGTTGCATATGCAACAGCTGTCGCTTCCTAACGCATTTGCAACGCAAATGCTCACCGCCTCAACGAAGGAGGCTTTTGGTGCGGAGAGTTCGTTGCGCTGTCCTTTGTTGCAAACGGTTGCCGACGAATCCCCTCAGTCCGCGGTCCGCCGTACCGACGGACAAGACTTCGTCTTGGCGGACAGCTCCCCTTGCACTTCAAGTGGAGCCCAACGTACTGCGGCGCTGAGTATCGGGCGAGTCGAGTGACTGAACGGAACGGAAGCATCGCGTACGGTAAGGCTCCACTTGAGGAAGCAAGGGGAGCTCCGCCGAAGGCGGTGAGGGGATTCGACCGGAGAAACGGAAGTATCGTTGCGGTGCGTCGCGCCCCGATGTCATACGGCAAGTCCGTTACTTGCGTGCCACTCCTTCCGTCATGTCGTGCAAGCACGCCATGCCACCTCCCTCTTTGAGGGAGGCTTTTGGTCGTGCGGGTTGTTTGAGTGGCGCCGAGTATCGGGCGAGTCGAGTGACTGAACGGAACGGAAGCAGCGCGTAATGTAAGGCTCCACTTGGGGATGCAAGGGGAGCTGTCTGCGAAGCAGACTGAGGGGATTCGACCGGAGAAACGGAAGTATCGCTGCGGTGCGTCGCGCCCAGATGTCATTCGGCAAGTCCGATACTTGCGTGCCACTCCTTCCGTCATGTCGTGCAAGCACGCCATGCCACCTCTCCGCTCTCGCTGTTGCATATGCAACAGCTGTCGCTTCCTAACGCATTTGCAACGCAAATGCTCACCGCCTCAACGAAGGAGGCTTTTGGTGCGGAGAGTTCGTTGCGCTGTCCTTTGTTGCAAACGGTTGCCGACGAATCCCCTCAGTCCGCGGTCCGCCGTACCGACGGACAAGACTTCGTCTTGGCGGACAGCTCCCCTTGCACTTCAAGTGGAGCCCAACGTACTGCGCATTTTGAGTGGCGCTGAGTAACGGGCGAGTCGAGTGACTGAACGGAACGGAAGCAGCGCGGAATGAAGCCTCCACTTGAGGATGCAAGGGGAGGTGTCATTGAGCCGAAGGCGAAATGACGGAAGGGATTCGACCGGAGAAACGGAAGTATCGCTGCGGGGTGACGTGCCGGGATGGCGTTCGGGGAGACCGTAGCTTGCGTGCCACTCCTTCCGTCATGTCGTGCGGGTTGTTTGAGTGGCGCTGAGTATCGGGCGAGTCGAGTGACATGGCGCAACGCGAACATCTCGGAACGATGCCGCCCTTGTGCATTTCGAAGATCCTCCGGAGCCGAAGGCGCAGGAGTAGGGAGGCCGAGCGTGCCGAAGGCATGCGGGGCGCGACAGTGGCGCTTGTGCCACGAAAGCGTGCCGAGCTTGCGAGGCGGAGGGATTGTCCGGAGAAACGCAATTTTCGTTGTGGCAGGAGCGTGCCGGGATGTCATTCGGCAAGTCCGTTACTTGCGTGCCACTCCTTCCGTCATGTCGTGCAAGCACGCCATGCCACCTCCCTCTTTGAGGGAGGCTTTTGGTCGTGCGGGTTGTTTGCGCGGCGCTGAGTATCGGGCGAGTCGAGTGACATGGCGCAACGCGAACAACTCCGAACGGTGCCGCCCTTGTGTAAAGGGAGGTGCCGAGCTTGCGAGGCGGAGGGATTGTCCGGAGAAACGCAAGTATCGTTGCGGCGCATCGTGCCCCGATGTCAAACGATGCCCAAAACGAAAACACCCGCCCACATGGGGCGGGTGCAGATCGGAAAACTCTTATTTGGTCTTCCAATTGATGCGGCTCGCGTAGTTGCGGCCCTTCTTGGTGGTGTAGGTGATGGTGACCTTGGTGCCCTTGGCGTGCTTGCCCTTGCCGACGTGCTTCGCGCCCGCGACATCCGCTTCGAAGCCGTTGGTCAGCTTGATGTTCATGCCGCCGAAGGAAGCGACCGTGCCGCTCTTCTTATGGGTCTTGAGGGAAGCCGCGTTGGGGTTGAGCACCTGGATGCCCTTGGCGAAGGGATGCGCGCTGGCGAAACCGTCGTAGGTGATGCGGACCTTCGCGCCGACCTTCAGCTCGTACTTGCCGCGCTTGTGGGTCTTCTTGTACTTGCTGTCGTACTTGAAGGTCCACTTCTTGCCGTTGGCGGTCTTGATGGTGATGCGGGTATCGGTCATCTTGGTGACGGTACCGGTCAGCTTCTTGTTGGTGGTCTTTTCCGCCTGCTCCGCCGCCTTGGTGACCTTGGCGGTGGGGTTCACGGTGACTTCGACCGCGGTCGCGATGTTCAGCTTCGCAACGCCGCCCTCGACCTCCGCGTAGGAGACCTTGACGGCCTGACCCGCGGTGAGGGAGCCCGCCACGCCGGTGATGGGCAGGGACTCGGAGCTGACGAAGTTCACGAGCTTGCCGTCGAGCGTGGTGACGATGAAGGAGTTGTCGCTCACGGAGGTGACGAGACCGGAAACGGTGTTGGTCACGGCCTTCTTGGTGACGGTGACCTTCTTTGCGGTGAGCAGCTCGCCGACCTTGCCCTCGTAATCGACCTTGACGGTGGAGCCGAGCTCGGGCGCCTTGTCGGTCGTGAAGGTGAGGGAGCTGCCGCTTTCATTGGTGACGATGAAGCCGCCGTCCAGGGTCTTGGTGACGACGCCTTCGAATGCCGCGGTCTCCGCCATCGCCACGGTGAAGAGGCTGAGGCTGAAGAGAACGGCCATGCACAATGCGATCAGTCGTTTCATCATTGTATTTTCTCCTTGTTGGGTCGGTCCTTATTTCGCGAGCGTACCGAGGATGCGCTGCGCCATGAAGCCTTCGAGGTTGTTGCCGACGACGAAGTCGATGTCGATGAAGCTGCCCTCACCGGCTTCGAAAACGACGGACTTGATCACGCCGTCTTCGGAGACGTCCTGCATGGAGGCGTAGGGGAAGCCGTTGACTTCGCCCGCGGTGGCATCCTCATCGGAAAGGAGCGCCATGGTGGCGGCGTACGCTTCGAGCGTGAATTCCGGGATACCGGTGTTGATCTCGTAGACGTAGAAGCAGATGCCGGTCGGGCTCTCGAAGTGGGTGACGGTCATGAAGTCGCCGCTCAGGTCTTCGAGCTTCTCGGCGGTGTAATCGTCGGAAACGGTGAGCTTGTAGCCGCCGCCGATCTCAACGGTCTTGACGCCGATCTTCGCGATGGTGGAAACGACGTGCGCGACATCGTCCGCGGCGTTCTTGTCCTGCGTGCGGCTGAAGCAGACCTGCACGTACTCATCGCCCGCGAGGGTCTCGAAGGTGTAGTTCTCGACGACCATGGGGACCTCGCCCTCTTCCGCTTCGACGGTGTTCACGTAGTAAGCGTAGGGGATGCCGTTGACCTCGTCCTCATAGAGCTCGGTGCCGTTGCACAGCGCCGCGTCCTGCTCGTTGAAGTCCGCGAGGGAGGCGTAGCCCTCCTTGGAGAACTGGTAAACGTCGAAATCGTACAGGGTACGGGGGTTGGTGAAGATGCCGAGGAGACCGTCCTCCTGCTCCTCGAGGGAGGGGGTGACGCACTCGAAGCCCTCGGCGACGGTCATGACGAGACCGGAGGTGCCGAGCGCGAGGTTCGTGCGGGCGGGGGTGAGGGTCTCTTCACCGGAGGCGGTGTAGGGCGCAAGCGTGTTGACGGCGGTGTACGCCAGGTCGGTCTGCGCGTAGTTGTTGACGTGGAAGACCACCGCGGTGATGCCGTTGCTGTTGTTCTCGAGCATCAGCACGATCGCGTAGGTCTGGGGCACTTCGTTGTCGAAGTCGGTCGGGATGGCGAAGACGAGCACGGGGATCTCGTTGATGGTGAGGTCCGTCATCATCTCGGTCTCACCGTACTTCTCGTTCACGAGCGCAACGGTGTCCGCCAGGGTCATGGGCGCGCCGTTCATCTCGTAGATGTCGATGAACAGGTCGGCCTCTTCGACGTAGTGAGAGCAGACGATGCCGGTGCGGAGACCCGCGTCGTCACCCACCGCGCGGTCGCTTGCCGGGTAGGGGACGGTGATGGCGAGACCGGTGGTGCCGAGCTCGATCTCGGCGGGGACGGACTTCTCGAGGGTGCTCATGATCTCATCCGCCGCCTTGGTGGACTTGGAGGTGAGGTGGAAGCACAGCTCGATGATGGCGTCGCCCGCGTCGAACGCGTAGTTCGCGACGTTGGTCTTGTTGCCGTTCAGCTCCTCGACATCGTTGTAGGAAGCGACGGTGATGCCGTTGATGCTGCCGTCGAGCACGAGGTCCGTGCCGTCGTAAGCGATGCAGTCGGTGTTCATGAACGCCGCGAGGGTCGGGTAGATGTCGGTCTTCTCGATCTGATAGACATCGAAATCGGGCGCGTTTTCGGGCGTGATGTAGACGGAAACGAGCTCATCGCCGATTTCGGATTCGCCGACGCCGGCATCGAAGTAGCCGAGCGGTACGGCAACGGTGTAGCCGGAGGAACCGAGCGCCACGCGGATGGTGTCGCCCTCCTCGGCGATGGCGCCGGGCACGAGTGCCAGCACCATGGCAAGCGCCAGAAGCAGCGCGGTCAGTTTACGGAAGTTTTTCATGTTCTGTTATCTCCGTTTCTCCGGTTCAGTCACCGGGGGTGTAGTCCCACTGGATCTTGGTGGCGTAGTTGCTGCCGCCTTCGGTGTAGTAGGTGATGTAAACGAAGGTGCCGGGGCCGTGCGGCGCGCTGCCGGTGTGCTTGGCGTAGGCGACGTCCGCCTCAAAGCCGTTCACCAGACCGATCGACATGCCGCCGTAGTAGTTGCACATGCCCTGCGTCTTGCGGGTCGTTTGTCCTTCGGGCTGCTCCTGCGCGGCCTTGGTGGTCTTGATCTTCTTGGCGACGGGGTGGTCGCTCGCATAACCGTCGTAGGTGATGGTGACCTTGCAGCCCTTCTTCAGGTCGTACTTGCCGTACACATAGCTGTGGTTGGTGTACTTGAAGGTCCACTTCTTGCCCTTACTGGTCTTGATGGAGATCTTGGAGCCGGTGAGCTCGGTGACGGTGCCGGAGAGGGTCTTGTTCTCGAGGGACTTCTCCTCCTGCTTCGGCTCTTCCTTCTTGGCGGAGCTCTTCTCGACGGTCACGCTCTCGGCGAGCTTCGCGGTGGTCATGAAGGTGGCGACTTCCGCGACGACAGCTTCGACGTTCTGACCGGCTTTGACGGAGGTGTCCGCACCGGAAACGACGGTGGTGCCGTTGACGATGATGCTCTCGAGGACGCCCGTGGAGGTCTCGATGACGACGGTGCCGCCGTTGACGCTGCGCACCGAGCCCTTGATGACGCGGCGGACGGGCGTGCCCTGCACGGTGATCTTCTCGGCGGTCATCTGGGTGGAGATGTCACCGCTGTAGTCGATGGACACGGAGGTGCCGAGTTCGGGAACGCTCAGGTTCGAGGGAACGATGAACGTGAGGGAAGCGCCGTGGCTGTTGGAAACCGTGACGGCGTTCGGGTAGACGGACGTGACGACGCCGGCGTAGCCTTTCCCGTCTGCCGAAGCGACGGTAACGCAGCCGAACGCAAACATCACGGCCATCAGGAGCGCAAGAAACTTTTTCATTTGGTCTTACTCCCTTTCTTTGGTCTTGCATGTCTGCAGTGCTGAGGCAAAAGCCCCGAAACATATACGATTTGATTATACAACGAAAACAGGGGAAGGCGAGGGGATGTCCCCGCCGAAACGGGGAGAATTTACAAAATCGACAAAATTTCAACACATCGGGCGCCGTTGGGGAGGGCTTGCCCCGCACGGGGAGCACGCTTATGGGAAGGCTGTGCTATAATATAAACATTGCATGAGAAAAACGCGGGAGGGAAACGCGATGGAAACGAAGAAACCGAAGATGACGAAGGACACCGTGCCGGAGGGCTTCACCCTCGCGCTCGCCGCGGTGGACGCACTGCCCGTGGTGTTCTTTTCTTTGGCGGCGCTGGCGTTCGGCGTGTACCTCGCAA
Organism: Clostridia bacterium; assembly: GCA_030526425.1. Taxonomy (GTDB): domain Bacteria; phylum Bacillota; class Clostridia; order Christensenellales; family CAG-138; genus CAG-1024. The sequence continues at coordinate 53,934 of JAUNCT010000014.1, read as the reverse complement.
GCCCGGTGTTCCTCATCGGGGCGGCGCTCGCGACGTTCGCGGGGGCGGCGAAGGTCGCGTGGAAGTTCATCGTCGTGCTGCGGCGGAAGAACGTGTGGTGGATGTTTCGGCAGATGCGCATCCTCATGCCCGCCGCGATGCTGCTGATGGTGCTCGCCGTCGTGTGCGGGTGGGGCGATTTCCATGCGGGGCTCGTGTGGCAGGCGATGCGCACGCCGCCCGCGGCTTGGGGGTTTCTCGCGTGGGCGCTCGGCATGGCGCTGATGATCGCCCTCGCGTGCGCGCTGGACTCCGCCGACCCGAAGTCGAACAAGATCGAACAGGGCGTGAACGCCGCGGCGCAGCTGTGCCTGCTGCTCGGCGTGCTGGCGATGCTCGTCGCGTCGAACGTGGTGCAGTGAAGAACGGTGTCCCCGCCCCCGAGGCGGGGATTTTTGTTTCGTTTTAAGTTTTTCACAATGAGATTTTAGGGTGGTCCCGTACAATGGGCGCAAAACCGATATGAAGGGGATGCATGAAGCAAGCGAAAACGATGCGAAAAGTGAAGATCGGACTGGATATCTTATTGACGGCGGGCATGCTGACGCTGTTCGACAAAAGCCTGTTCGGTGTGTTTTATCATGAGGTGGCGGGCGTGGTCGTCACGGCTGCCGTGCTCATCCATATCCTCATCAACCTGCGCGCGGTCACGGGGATGGTGAAAAAGTTTTGCAAGGTGCCGCTGAACGTGAAGCTGTGCCTCGCGGTGGACGTGCTGCTGCTCGTGTGGTTCGCGACGATCGGCGTGACGGGCGTGATGATCTCGAAGAAGCTGTTCGCCGGGCTCGTTTCCGGCGCGATGTTGGCGAAGGCACTGCACTACGCCGCGAGCGGCATGGCGGTGCTCGGTCTCGGCGTGCACCTCGGTCTGCATGTCGGGCGGAAGGCGATGCACCGCGTCGTCGCATGCGTGCTGACGGCGGTGTTCCTCGGCGCGGGCGTATGGGGTCTGGCAACGAGCTCGACCCTCCGCTGGATGGCGATGCCGTTCACGCAGCAGGGCGGCGGGCGCCCCGGGGAGTATCCGGGCTTTGCGGGCAAGGACGGCGTGTCGGGCAACGCTTTCCCCGAAGGGTTCATCGTCGAGGACGACTTTGCGCCCGACGACCCGACGGGCGGCGGTAAGATCGCCGCGGAGGGAGCAGAAGAGACCGCAAACAGCGAGACCGCTGCGGAAGCGCTTGAAGAAGGCGCGGGCAGAGGTCGGGACGGCAAGGGTCTCGGCAGGAACTTCGGAAACGGCAAGGGGCTCCAAAAGGGCATGCAGAAGTCGTGGGGCGAGCGCGCGCTGAGCGTCGCGCGGTTCGGCGGCATCATGGGTCTCGCGACGATGGCGACCTATTGGGCGATGCGCCTTGCAAAGCGGAAGAAGAGCAAATAAGAACAAATGCGAAAAGGCACGGGAAACCGTGCCTTTTTTGTGCGGGGCGGGAGACGAGATACGGGAACGAGTTGAGTGTCCGCGGACGAATCCCCTCCGTCATTTCGACTTCGTCTCAATGACACCTCCCCTTGCACTTCAAGTGGAGGCTTACCGTACGCGATGCTTCCGTTCCGATAAAGTCACTTATCGCGTCCGCCACTCGGTACAACGCAGTCAACATTCCGCATCAAAAGCCTCCCTCGGAAAAGGCGCCTTTGGTCGTCCCGGTCTTTTGAAGACAGAGAAACAACTCACGGTGTTTCGAGTAAAGGGCGGGAAAACCATTCTTTCCGCCTACCATACCCCATATCCCCAAAAACAAAAAATCCCCAAAAGTTTGGGGAAAGGGAGCTGCTTTCGCGATGCTTTGCATCGCTGGCGCTGCCGACCACACGCGCCGCGTGTGGTCGGCGGGAACAACCGATTTTCAAATCGGTGTCCCCTCGCAAAAAGCCCGTTTTCGTCCGTCCTCACTCGCCCTCGACGGGCTTGAGCACCAGCTGCAGGGTGTTGCCCGCGTTGTCGGGGATGAAGATGGTGATCGTCTCCTCGGGGAAGGGGAAGCGCACCTCGCCGGAGGCGGGGTCGGTCGTGAGCGGCAGGGCGGTGTTGCCCGCGGCGTCCTTGGTGTGGATGGCGGAGAAGTCCACGCCGCTGTTGTCGTCCGCGACGACGAGGATGAGTTGACCGCCCTTGAAGTAATCCTCGAGGATGTGCGGCGGCTCGGCGTCCACGCCGGCAACGGGCACGGTCACGATGTCCCACTGGCGGTTCAGGAGCATGACTTCGATGTCGAGGTCGCCGTTGCGGGTCGGCTGCACGACATAGGTCTTCGTGCCGGATTCGTACACCGGGAAGCCCGTGTCCCCGACCGATGCCGCCACGCGGTGCACCGGCAGCAGCGACTCGACCGAGATGCGGTACTTCGGCAGGCGGTCGTTGCCCTGCGGCATCTGCTCCACGGTGATCTTCGGGGCGAAGAAGCACAGCGGCAGGATGAGGAAAACGATCAGCAGCGCGAAGGTCAGCCGCCGCTGCGTGCCGAACCGCTCACGGCGGTATTCCGAATAGAGCGCAAGCTTCGGCAAAGGCGTCGTGTTGCGCTTGACGCGCGCCGCGTCGAACACGTTGTCGAGCATTTTCTGCGTCGCGTCCGCCGAAAGCTCGGGGTATTTGTTGAATGATGCGGGTCGTTTCGCCATGCGTCCTCCTTTCAGCGGCTGAGCGACTTCGACAGCCGGGCCTTGCCGCTGGCCAGGTACCGTTTCACCGTCGAACGGGAAAGGTCCATCAGGTAGGCGATGTCGTTGATCTTCATTTCTTTGTAATAGTGCAGGAAGATGACCTGCGACTCGCTCGGCGGCAGCGCCATGACCTGCTGGAGGATGTACTCCCTGTCGTCGAGGCGGATGGCGTGCGCTTCGGGGGAATCGTGCACGGGCGCCGGCGCGGTCTCGCTCACGCCTTCGAAGGCGCGCATCTCGTTGTTGTAGCGCTGCTGGCGGTTCTGCAGGCGGTAGCACACGCGGAAGTTGATCTGGTTCAGCCAGGAGATGAACAGCTTGCCGTCCTGCAAGCCGCCCAGGTTCTTCAGCGCGAGGATGTAGGTTTCCTGCAGGGCGTCCTGCGCGAGGTTCTCATCCTTCAGATAGCAGCAGGAAAAGAGGTATTGCTTTTGGCAGGTCGCGGCGTACAGTTCCGCGAAGGCGTCGCTGTCGCCCGCAAGGGTGCGGTCGACCAGGCTGCCGATATAGGTATAATCGATCTCCGCCGTAAGAACCCATCTCCTTTCCTCGGTGATTTGCAACGGGGCGTGCCCCGGGTCGTTTGCGTTGCCGTGCCGCCCTTACTCCGCAGGCGCGGGCGCGGGGGCGAGGTGCTCCTCTTCGAGTCCGCCGGTGCGGTTTTCGGGCGCGGGCTCGGAAATGCGGCGGTTACTGAGCGAGATCAGCTCGGTGATATCCGAAAGCGTCTCTTCGCCGGCGACCGCAACGCCGTAACGGTAGGCGAGCGGCGCGCTCTCTTCATCGCGGTTGTGCAGGGCGACGCGCTGGCGCACACGGTCGAGGAACTTCGTGAGCTTCTCTTCCGAACAGCTTTCGAACACGCAGAGGAATTTGTTGCCGCCGTTGCGCCCCACGAAGCACAGGTCCAGCGAGCTCAGGCGCAGGATGCTCGAGAATTCGCCGATGGCGTTGTTGCCCGCCACGTGCCCGTACAGGCGGTTGATGTCGCGGATGTTCGTGATGTCGATCATCACGCAGCCGAGGTCCATCGGCAGGTCGTGCTCGAGGTACTTCTCGACGATCATGTCGCAGCTGAACCGGTTCGCGATGCCGCTGATCGGGTCGGAATGGACGGCAAGGTCCATTTCGCGGTATTCCTTGCGGTAACCGAAAAAGAACGAAAAGTCGAAATAGATGAACACGAACGAAAGCCCGAACGCCACCCACAGCACCATCGCCAGGGCGCGCGCCGAAACATCCTGCGCGATGAGGTGGTAGACCCCCTCGTTCGGGAAGATCTGCAGCAGCGCGATGAGCGTGAGCAGAATGAACAGCACCAGCTGCACGGTTTTGTAAAAGGTGTATTTCTTCATTGCGGTACCTCCGTCGGTCCGTATGGGCATACTTTATTCATTATCCATTGAATTTTAACACGCCCGACCTTGTTTTGCAATCCACAATATAAACGCGCGTTCGGGAAAACACGGATTTCCCACCGGGATCGTGCCGAAAATGCGTGCAACCCGCCTGCGGATGGTGTATGCTGTACGAAAGAACAACAAAGGAGTCATACCCGATGAAACGCATCCTCAGCCTGCTGACCGCCCTGCTGCTGCTCGCTTTGAGCACGGGCGCTTTCGCCGCCGGACCCGATTGGGAGAACCCCACCCCGCGCTGCACCGCCATCGGCGACGGCGCGCTCACCGACGGTTACGCCATAAACACCGTTTCGCTCGGACTCGGCGCGGAGGAGTTCTTTTTCGCCTTCCGCGAGGAGCACACCGCGGCGGAGCTCGGCAACTACGTCGGGTACGAGTTCGAGTTCTATCCCGAGGAGATGTTCCCCGAGGGCGGCACGGTGCTCACCTTCGAGCGCAAGGACAACGAGGTGACCGTGCTGTACGACTTCGTCGGCGAGGAGGGCATCGAGGAGGATGTCGTGACCCTGCCCGCGGAGGAGACCGTTTACGTGTTTTTCCCCATGCGGCTGCCCGTCACGGAGGATTGCGTGTATTGGGCGGATATTTGGATGGCGGGCGACAACGAGAGCCCCGTGGAGATCGGCGAGGCGGCGTTCCGCGAGCACCTCGAGATGTATGCGGAAAGCACGGAGTACGTGAACCTGTGGATCCGCAGCGGCGAGATCGCCGGCATGATGCTTGCCTACACGCCGTGACGCGGCGCACAAAAGAAACCGCGAACCCAAGGGAGCCTTCGGGCTCCTTTTTTCATGCCCGCAGTGCTGTCCGTTTTATTGCACAGGCAGCGGTGTACGATGCAAACAACAAAGCACCGCGCCCCGAGGGTGCGGGAGGGAGGAAGACATGGACAACGAAGCGTTGCTCGCGGCACTGCTCGAAAAGCTGCGCAAGCTCCCCAAGGGGGAGGTCACCACGACCACACGGCTGATGAAAGCCCTCGGCTGCACGGACCGGAACGCGTTCGAAACGATCGACGTGCACATGGCGCTGCTCGAGGCGGCGAAGCGCGAGGGGCTGCACCTCGAATATACGGTGGACGACGACGTCATCACCGGTCTTCCGCAAAACATCCCATTCACAGTGAAACGCCCCCGCAGGCGCTGGGCGTGAGAAAGGAGAACCCCCATGTACCGTGACGAAGTACTGCTGGAGCTTTACCGCGGCAGACCCGTTTGCAAAGAAGTGTTCGACCGGTGGTTTTGCACGCAGGGCTCGAACTGCATCGCCATCCTCGAGGACGAATTCGGGCGCCGCCGCGAGATCGACCTGACCCTGAGGGACGGCAAGGCCGCCGACATCTCGTTTTACAAAGCGGTGATGCATCCCGACGCCCGCGAGACCTGCGACGAGTGCCAATTCACCCTGAGCGAGAAGCAGGACGCTTTCGACATCCTCGACCGGTGCTTTCCGAACCGGGCGCAAGAAGAGCTCGAGCCCACCATCGCCCGCGCGGTGGCGGCGCACGCGGAGTTCGAAGGCTACCGCATCCTCTCCCGCGTGAAGGGCGGCGTGAAGTACCGCACGCCCGACGGGCAGCGCCGCCTGTTTGCCGAACTGCACATCCTCCGCGCGCTGGACCGCGCCCATACCGACCTTGCGATGCTTGCCGACCCCTACGTCGCGCACTGGATGATGCACGCCCTCGGCAAGGCGCCCTACCAGCCGCTGTACGCGGTGCTGCAGTACGCCGCACCCGAAACCTGGCCCAACTACGCCCAGCTCACCGAAGAACTCCGCCGCAAGACCGGGGGGAAGTGAGGAGGCGGAAGCCACCCCATGGGACCGCCCCGCACCGAAGGGGCAGGTCCCTTTTCGGCGTTTGCGCATTTGCCCGGATGCGGGTATAATGATTTCAAACTTTCTTTTCACGAAAACAAGCGTTTCACACCGACAGGAGGTTTTTCCATGGGTTTCTGCAACACACCGTTCAAAACCGAAGACATCTGCTCCCAGTGCGGGTTCGAAGGCGAAGTCACCTGCATCGCGGACGATCAGTTCTACTGCGACGAGTGCCTCGACGAATACTTCGTTCAGTGCGATGAGTGCGAGCAGTACTATGCCGCCGAGGACATGAAGGAATACGACGGGCAGTGGCTGTGCGACTGCTGCGCCGAAGAGCTCGGCGTTTGCGACGAGGACGAAGAAGAATACGAAGAGGAGTAAGGGAGGCGACACCATGGCGGAAAAGACACAGGCGAACATCGGTTTCGAAAAAGAACTTTGGGATGCGGCGTGCATTCTGCGCGGGCATATCTCCGCATCGGAATACCGGCAGGTCATCGTCGGGCTCATCTTTTTAAGGTACATCTCGGCGGCGTTCGACAAGCGCTACCGCGAGCTCGTGGCGGAAGGCGACGGCTTCGAAGACGACCGCGACGCCTATATGGCAGAAAACGTGTTTTTCGTGCCCGAAAGCGCGCGGTGGGAAACCGTGGCGAAAGCCGCCCATACGCCGGAGATCGGGCACGTGATCGATAAGGCGATGCGCGCCGTCGAACAGGAAAACAAAAGCCTTGCGGGCGTGCTGCCCAAGAACTACGGCAACCCCGATTTGGATAAGAAGGTGCTGGGCGCGGTCGTCGACCTGTTCACCAACCGCATCCGCATGGAAGACATCGAGTCGAGCCAAGACCTGCTCGGCAGAACTTACGAATACTGCATCGCCCAGTTCGCGGCGGCAGAGGGCAAGAACGGCGGCGAATTCTACACGCCCGCCTGTGTGGTGCGCACGCTCGTCGAGGTGCTGCGCCCCTTCGACAACTGCCGCGTGTACGACCCCTGCTGCGGCAGCGGCGGCATGTTCGTGCAGAGCGCCAAGTTTTTGGAAGCCCACGGCGGCACGCGCGGGCACATTGCCGTTTACGGACAGGAAGCCAACGCCGACACCTGGAAAATGGCGAAGATCAACATGGCGGTGCGCGGCATTTCGGCGGATTTCGGCAAGCACCACGCCGATACCTTCACCAACGACCTGCACCCGACCCTGAAGGCGGATTTCATTTTGGCGAACCCGCCGTTCAACTACACGCCGTGGCATCAGGAGGCGTTGACCGACGACGTGCGGTGGAAGTACGGTCTGCCGCCCGCGGGCAACGCGAACTACGCATGGATCCAGCACATGATCCACCACCTGTCGGCGAACGGAAAGATCGGCCTCGTGCTCGCGAACGGCGCGCTTTCCACCCAAAGCGGCGGCGAGGGAGAGATCCGCAAAAACATCATCGAGGCGGACTTGGTCGAGGGCATCGTCGCCATGCCGACGAACCTGTTCTATTCGGTGACCATCCCCGTGACGCTGTGGTTCATTTCGAAGAACAAAAAGCAAAAGGGCAAGACCCTCTTCATCGACGCGCGCGGCATGGGCACGATGGTCGACCGCACCCACCGCGATTTGACGGAAGCAGACATCGCAAAGATCGCCGGGGCGTTCGAAGCCTTTCAGGCAAGCACGCTCGAAGACGTGCCGGGTTTCTGCGCCGTGGCGGAAACGGAGCAAATCGCCGCGCAGGACTATGTGCTGACCCCGGGCAGATACGTGGGCTTGGAAGAGCAGGCGGAAGACGGCGAACCCTTCGAAGAGAAGATGGAGCGGCTGACGGGCGAGCTTTCCGCCCTGTTCGACCGTTCGCATGAACTCGAACAGAGCATCCGCGAGAAGCTGGAGGCGATCGGGTATGGAATTTGAAACCTATAGCTTAGGCGAACTATACGACGTTGCATCCGGTTTGTCGAAAAGCGCAAAAGAATTCGGTAACGGTGGAACACCATTCGTTTCATTCAAAACAGTTTTCAACAATTATTTTTTGCCGGATGAAATCAAAGATGTTGCAAATGCAACTGAAAAGGAACAGGAAAAATGTTCCGTTCGGATGGGTGATGTGTTTTTAACACGCACAAGCGAAACCATGCACGAATTGGGCATGAGCAGTGTGGCTTTGAAAGATTATCCGACAGCAACATTCAATGGATTTACAAAGCGCTTGAGAATGAAGTCGGACTGTCAGGTGAAAGTATATCCCCGATACATCGGATACTATTTAAGGTCAAGGGAATTTCGAAATCAAATCGATGCAATGGCATTGCTTTCAACGCGTGCAAGTCTCAACAACGAAATGATCGGCAGGTTAACGATTCGCGTTCCCGATTATGAAATACAGAAAAAGATCGCGGCGGTGCTGGGCTCGCTGGATGACAAAATCGAGCTGAACAACGCCATCAACAAGAATTTGGAAGCGCAAGCGAAAACTATTTTCGAGAAAGAACTGTGCTTGTTTGATGATGTACCCGAAGGTTGGGTAAAAAGCAACTTGATTGGTATTGCTGATTATTTGAATGGTCTTGCCATGCAAAAGTATCGCCCAAAAGAAGGCGAGCAAGGGTTGCCTGTTTTGAAAATCAAAGAATTACGTCAAGGGATTTGCGATGCCAACAGCGAATTCTGTTCACCGTCGATTATGCCAAAGTATATCGTTGAAGATGGAGATGTCGTGTTTTCATGGTCCGGCAGTTTGCTTGTCGATTTTTGGTGCGGTGGAAAGTGCGGGTTGAATCAGCACTTGTTCAAAGTGACTTCCGCAAAATTTGAAAAATGGTTCTATTATGCATGGACGAACTATCATCTTGAAAAGTTTGCGGCAATCGCGGCAGATATGGCAACGACAATGGGGCATATCAAACGCGGCGAACTTGAAAAGGCGGAAGTCTTGATACCGACAACAGAAGAGTATCATAGAATCGGAAGCTTACTTGCGCCGATATATGACTTGGTCATTTCCAACCGGGTTGAAAACCGTAAGCTTGCGGAACTTCGCGACAGCTTGCTCCCGAAGCTGATGTCGGGAGAAATAGAGTTATAAATCCGACTTACCGAGGGATATAATGGAGCTTAAAGCAATACGTCCAAAATGGAAAACGGTTGAACACTCACGTAGTGAAATAATCAGGGCGGGTAAGATAATAAGGAATGAATTCAGCACAGAGAAGGAAATTAAAGAGGCAACGGAAGTAATCGATAATTGGCGTGCTTCACATGCTTTTCCGTTGCATATTTTCTATAATAACTTGAGACGCTATGCAAGTGCGGAAAATGGATTTGTTGTTGCCGAAAGATTAAAACGCTTAGATTCAATAATAAAAAAGCTAAAGCGTTTGCCAAGAATGAATCTGTGGGAGATGCAAGACCTTGGAGGTTGTCGGTTGATTGTGCCGTCAATTGAAGATGTTTATTTCGTATCAAATAAATTCAAAGATTCAAGAATCAGACATACCCTAAAGCGGGTGCACGATTATATCCAAGAACCACAAACATCCGGGTATCGAAGTTTGCATTTGGTTTATGAGTATCACAGCGATACTGTAGAAACCTATAACAGAAACATGCAAATTGAGATTCAATTCAGAACTCATTTGCAACACTTATGGGCAACTGCAGTCGAGACGATGGGTCTGTTTACAAAAACGGCGTTAAAAGCAGGACAAGGTGAAGAGGATGTTAAACGCTTTTTCTTGCTTTGTTCTGCGGTTTTTGCATCAATTGAGCAACAACCATTACCACCCAATGTTTGCGACGATATCGATGTCATCAGAGATGAAATACGAAATCTAAATGCTAAACACAAATATCTTGAGTTCTTATCGGGTATTCGTGTTGCTGTTGATGCCCGCGAAAAGAGCGAAAAAAAGATCAAACGCGGGTATTGCATTTTGATTTTGAATTATGAGCACAAGAGATTGCGAATCAAGTATTTCAAACCAAGCGAAATAGAAGATGCAAATCGTGTTTACGATGAAATCGAAAGCAGTCGTGCAGAAGACAGAATCGATGCTGTAATGGTACGTGTATCTTCATTTAATGAATTGAAAACGGCTTATCCCAATTATTTTTCTGATATCGGTGAATTTATCGGTATTGTTCAAAAATTTATGTAAGAGGCAATAAACCCATGACACCTTACAACGAAGCGGCGTACGAGCAGTGCCTCGTCGAGCTGTTCGAAAACCTCGGCTACACGCATGTGTACGGTCCGGATGTCGTGCGCGATTACCGCGACCCCCTGTATGAGGATGTGCTCGAAGAGCGCATTTCCTTTCTGAACCCGGGGCTGCCGCAGGCGGCGCTCGATGCCGCTCTCAATAAGCTGCGCCACCCCGAAAACGGCGCGCTCACGGACATCAACCGCACGATGACCGACTACCTGCAAAACGGGGTGGAGGTCACCTATGCCGACCGGGGCGAACAGCGCAGCGCGCTCGTCTACCTTGCGGATTTCGCGAACCCCGCGCGCAACAGCTTCATCATCGCCAACCAGTGGACGGTGCAGGAGTATGAGACGAAGCGCCCGGATATGATCGTTTTCCTCAACGGCATCCCGGTGACGGTCATCGAGCTCAAGTCGCCGAGCCGCGCGGAAACGGACGCGAGCGAAGCCTACCTGCAGCTCAAAAACTACATGAAGCACATCCCCTGCCTGTTCCACTACAACCAGTTCCTCGTGATGAGCGACCAGGCGGTGAGCAAGGCGGGCACGATCACCAGCGGGGAAGACCGCTTCATGGCGTGGAAAACGAAGGACGGCATGTACGAAAACACCGCCCTCGCGCAGTTCGATACGTTTTTCGAGGGCATCTTCGAACCAACGCGTCTGCTCGACATCCTCAAAAACTTCATCCTCTTCGCGGAGGAGGGCACGGGCAAAAGCATCAAGATCATGGCGGCGTACCACCAGTATTACGCGGTGCGCAAGGCGGTCGCTTCGGCGCTGCGCGCCTCCGCCCCCGACGGGGACGGCAAGGGCGGCGTGTTCTGGCACACGCAGGGCAGCGGCAAGTCGCTTTCGATGGTGTTTTTCGCACACCTGCTCCAAAGCGAGATGGAAAGCCCCACCGTCGTCGTCATCACCGACCGCAACGACCTCGACAGCCAGCTGTTCACGCAGTTCAAAAAGTGCCGCGGCTTTCTGCGGCAGGACCCGGTGCAGGCGAGCGACCGCGCGCACCTCAAGACCCTGCTGAAGGACCGGCAGGCGAACGGCATCTTCTTCACGACGATGCAGAAGTTCGAGCTTTCGGACGAGGCGCTTTCCGAGCGGCGCAACATCGTCGTCATGGCGGATGAGGCGCACCGCGGGCATTACGGGCTTGCCGAAAAAATCAAAATGGTCACGAACGCCATCGGCGAAAAGGTCGCTAAGCTCATGCTCGGCATCGCGCGGATCATCCGCAACAGTTTGCCGAAGGCGACCTATGTCGGCTTTACGGGCACGCCCGTTTCCGCCAAGGAGCACGACACGCGCGAGGTGTTCGGCGACTACATCGACATTTACGACATGACGCAGGCCGTGGAAGACGGCGCGACCCGCCCCGTGTATTACGAGAACCGCGCCATCCAACTGAAGCTGGACGATTCCGTGCTTGCCCAAATCGACGCGGAGTACCAAGCCATCCTCGACAACGAGGAGGCGGAGGAAGAGGTCGTCGAGGCGAGCAAAAAGCACCTCGGCAAAATGGAGACCATCCTCGGCGACGACAAGACCATCGCCTCGCTCGTGGACGATATCCTCGCCCATTACGAAAACAACCGCGCGCACCTGCTGACCGGCAAGGCGATGATCGTGGCGTATTCGCGCCCCATCGCCATCAAGATCTACCGCCGCATGCTCGAACTGCGACCCGGTTGGCAGGAAAAAATCGCCGTCGTGATGACGAGCGGCAACCAAGACCCCGAGGACTGGCACGCGATCATCGGTTCGAAGGCGTATAAGGAAGAGCTGGCGCGGAAGTTCAAAGACAACGCCTCGCCGCTGAAGATCGCCATCGTCGTCGACATGTGGCTGACCGGGTTCGATGTGCCGAGCCTTGCGACGATGTATGTGTACAAGCCCATGGTCGGGCACAACCTCATGCAGGCGATCGCCCGCGTGAACCGCGTGTTCGAGGACAAGGAGGGCGGCTTGGTCGTGGATTACATCGGCATCGCCGCGGCGCTCAAGCAGGCGATGAAGGATTACACAAAGCGCGACCAACAGAATTTCGGCGAAATGGATATCGCCAAGGCTACCTACAAGGAGTTCACCGAAAAACTCGAGGTCTGCCGCGACATGCTGCACGGGTTCGACTACACGGCGTTCTTCGGCGAAAGCGACCTCGAACGCGCCAAGTGCATTTCGGGCGCGGTCAACTTCATCCTCGGCAAGAACGGCACGGCGGAAATGTTGCGCCTTGAATTCGAAGCCGAAAAGAAGGGCGACAAGAAGCGCGGCGAAGAGGCGGAGTGGCAGAAATACGTGAAGCAGGCGCACCTGCTCAAACAGGCGCTGTCGCTGTGCAGCTCCATCGCGAATTACGACCAGCGCGTCGAGGCGGCGTTCTTCGAATCGTGCCGGGTGCTCATCATGCGGCTCATGAGCGAGGGCGGTCACGGCAAGCTTTCGCTGAAAGAGGTGAACGACCGCATCAACGAACTGCTGAAGCACGCGGTGAAGAGCGACGGCGTGGTCAACCTGTTTGCCGATGTGAAAGAGGGCATCTCGCTGTTCGACCCGAAGCTGCTGGAAGAGATCGCCAAGATGAAGGAAAAGAACATCGCGCTCGAACTGCTGCGCAAGCTGCTCGACGGCGAGGTCAAGCTGTACCGCAAAACGAACGTGGTGAAATCGCAGGAATTCAGCGAACGCCTGCAGCAGGTGATGAACGCCTACCGCAACGGGCAGCTGACGAACGAAGAGGTCATCAAAGAGCTGCTTGCCATGGCGCAGACCCTGAAGGACGCGAAAAGCCTCGGCAATCAACTCGGGCTGAGCGATGAGGAGATGGCGTTTTACGACGCGCTGACCAAGCCCGAGGCGATCAAGGACTTTTACGCCAACGAGGAACTGGTGGCGCTGACCCGCGAGCTGACCGAAAGCCTGCGAAAGAACCGCACCGTCGACTGGGAAAAGAAGGAAGACGCCCGGGCGAAGATGCGCATGACGGTGAAAAAGCTGCTGAAGACCCACCGCTACCCGCCCGAGGGCATGGAAGACGCCGTCGGCACGGTGATCGAGCAGTGCGAGCTGTGGACGGACAACCACTTGGATACCGAAACCGCATAAGAAGAAAGAGCCGCACGGCGATCCGCCGCGCGGCTCTTGTGTCGTTTTTTGTTGTGTCGTTTTGCGCCGGTTTCCCGCATCGTGCCCGCCCCCGAAAAACTCATCCCCACAAACGCATGTGTTTATGATATAATTCATGGCTATGGATAAGTTTTTGCACAACTCGAGACTTGCGTCGTTCCGCGCGCCGCTCGGTGCGTGCCCCATGGGCACGGACTGGCGTGTTTTCTGCGCTGCGGAGGGCGTTTACAAAAAGGCTTCCGTCACCCTGCGCCTGTGGGAGGACGGCATCGGCGAATGGCAGGTACCCATGTACCGCGCCGCGGGCGGCTTCGCTGCGCGCCTGCGCCTGCCCGACAAGCCGTGCCTCGTTTGGTATTATTTCATCCTCCGCCTGCAGGACGGCACGCAGCTGTATTACGGCGGCCGCAGCGGCGAGGGCGCGCTTTCGGAAACGGAGCCCGGCTCCTTCCGCGTGACGGTGTACGACGGCGCTTACGAAACGCCCGAGTGGTTCCGCACGGGCATCTGCTACCAGATCTTCCCCGACAGGTTCTTCCGTTCGGACGACAAGAGCTTCCAAAGGAGGCTCGACGCGCACCGTGCCCGCGGGCGCAAGGTGCGTATGCACGCGGACTGGGCGGAACAGCCGACCATCGAGCCCGATGCGGGCGAGCCGCACTACGCCCCGAACGATTACTCCGGCGGCGACCTCAACGGCATCCGCAAAAAGCTCGACTATCTCGCCTCCTTCGGCGTCACCTGCATCTACCTGAACCCCGTGTTCGAGGCGGCGAGCAACCACCGCTACAACACCGCCGACTACCGCACGATCGACCCCGTGCTCGGCACGAACGAGGAGTTCGCCGCCCTCTGCCGCGAGGCGAAGGCGCGGGGCATCCGCATCATGCTCGACGGCGTGTTCAGCCACACGGGCAGCGACAGCGTCTACTTCAACCGCGAGGGCAGCTACGGCGCGGATACCGGCGCGTGGCGCGATCCGAAAAGCCCCTACCGCAGCTGGTACCGCTTCCACCCCGACAAGACCCCGCCGTACGAGTGCTGGTGGGGCTTCGAAAGCCTGCCGAACGTCGAGGAGCTCAGCCCCTCGTACATCGACTTCATCGCGGGGGAGCACGGCGTGCTCAAGCACTGGGCGGAGCTCGGCGCGACCAGCTGGCGCCTCGACGTGGCGGACGAGCTGCCGGATGAGTTCATCCGCATCCTCCGCTGGCGCGTGAAAAAGAACGACCCCGAGGGCGTGCTGCTCGGCGAGGTGTGGGAAGAGCCCACCGCAAAGCGCGGCGGCGCGGGCAGGCGCGGCTACGTCAACGGCGACGAGCTCGACTCCGTCATGAACTACTGCTTCCGCAACGCGGTGCTGAACTACCTGCGCAGAAGGTCGACCGCGAAGGAATTCGCCGACGAGCTGCTCTTTTTGAAGGAGCAGTACCCGAAGCCCTTCTACGATGCGGCGCTCAACCTGCTGGGCTCGCACGATGTCATCCGTCTCATGACGGAGCTGAGCGAGTGCCCCGGGCGCGACGACCTCACGAGGGAAGACCAGCGCGACTGGGAACCCACGCCCGAAAACGCGGCGCGCGCTCGCAAACGTTTGCCGCTCGCCGAGGCGCTGCAGGTGTTTTTGCCCGGTGTGCCCTGCCTGTATTACGGCGACGAAACGGGCATGACCGGCATGGCGGACCCGTTCAACCGCGCCCCCTACCCGTGGGACGCGCAGGATACCGAGCTGGTCGAAGCGACGCGAAAGCTCTTCGCGATGCGCCGCGACGAGGAGTGCCTGAAGCGCGGCGGTTGCCGCATGGCGGGTCTCGACGACGATGTGTTCGCCGCGGTGCGCGTTTACGGCGGCGAGCGGATGCTTCTGCTGGTCAACGCCGCAGAGGAGGAGAAGACCGTCGTGCTTTCGGGCGCGGCGTTCACCGAGGGCACCGACGGCGCCGACGAGCCCTTCACGGGGACGTGGACCGATGCGGAGGGCAAGAGCCTGACCCTCACAGACGGGGCGGAGATCGTTCTCGCGCCGCTGTCCTACACGGTGTGCAAACGGGAGGCGTAAGCGGTGTTCGGTTTCGGCAGGGGCGGCATGGGGTCGCCCGCATTCGACGAATTGGGCAAAACGCTGGCGGTCGGCGGCGCGGGTGCGCTGCTGTTTTCGAAAGCCTTCGCCTACGGCACCGCGGCAAGGGTGGTGCTGAGCCTCGGCGGCACGGCGGCGCTGGTTTGCTTCGCGCTGCGCATGCTTTCGAAGGACCCGGCGCGCACGGCGGGGCAGAACACCCGCTTTCTCGCGCTGCTCACGGGCGTGAAGGAATTCTTCCGCGACCCGAAGGGGCACTTCCGCAAGGGGAAGACGACCCGCACGGAAAAAGCGGCGCACACGGCGCACGCGGAGCCTGCGGGTGAGCCCGTATCGTATAAATACATCGCGTGCCCGAACTGCGCGAAGAGCCTGCGCGTGCCGCGCGGCAAGGGGCACATCCGCGTGACCTGCCCGCAGTGCGGCGAACGCTTCGAGACCGAGTGTTGAATTGTGAAATCGGCGCAAACCCGTGCCGAAGCTGTTGAAACACCCGTTAAATTGTGGTAGAATCTCACTGTGGCATCGTATACGGTGCCACGCGAGACGATATAATCATCTTTCAGGAAAGGAATCACATACCAATGGCTGTCAGCAAGGACATGACGATCATGGAGATCATCAACGTCAACGAGGGCATCGCGCCCATCCTCATGAACGCGGGCATGCACTGCCTCGGCTGCGCGATGGCGCACGGCGAGACCCTCGAAGAGGCTTGCATGGTGCACGGCATCGACGCGGATGCGCTCATGGACGAGATCAACGCCTTCCTGGGCGAGTGACCCCGTTTCCGGGGCCTCTTTCCGGGGCTCCGGAAAATATATGAAAAAATTTTGAACCTTTTGAGCTTGGATGGAAGCTCTTTATAGATGAAAGCCCTTCAACAGGGCGTGAACTGAAACGAACCGGTCGCCCACGGGCGCCGGAGCAATACCGAAATGGGGGATTGACGAATGAACAAAGATCTCAAGAAAAACATCCGCCGCGTCGCACTGCTGCTCGTCGCTTGCGGCGGCGTTGCGCTTGCGGGCGTTTACGGCGTGAATGCCGCCCTGCAGGCCAGCGTGAAGCAGGTCGGTACGACGGTCGTCCGCGGAATGAACCGCCCGGTGAAGCGCGCCGATGAGGGCGAAGAGCCGAAGGTGGTCGTTCAGGAAGTGACCGTGGCGAAGGAAGAGCCCAAGGCGGAAGAGTCCGAAGCGGAAGCCCCGAAGACCGAGGAGTCCGCGGCGGAAGAGCCGAAGCAGGAAGCCAAGCCGGAGAAATCCGAGAAGGCGGAAACCGAAGTCCTCTCCGAGGATGAGGACGAGAAGGACGAGGAGCCTGCGGAAGACGGCGAGAAGAAGCCCCGCATGCACAAGGTCGTCTTCATGGCGGGCGACAAGGTCATCTCCGAGCAGATGGTCGAGCACGGCAAGCGTGCGACCGCTCCCGACAAGAAGGACGTCCCCGTACCCGAGGGCATGCTGTTCGACGGTTGGGACCACGGCGTGAAGAAGATCCGCAGAGACCTCGAGATCCACGCGAAGTACAAGGTCGACCGTAAGTATCAGGCGCAGAAGGCAGCCGAAGAGAAGGCCGCCGCGGAAGCCAAGGCAGCCGAGGAAAAGGCAGCAGCCGAAGCCAAAGCCGCCGAAGAGAAGGCAGCTGCGGAAGCTGCGGTCATGACCGCGGAAGTCGAAGCACCGGCAACCGAAGAACCCAAGACCGAGGTCGCCGAAGTCGTTGAGACCGAAACCGTGACCGAAGAGGCGAAGACCGAGGAGACCGTTGAAGTCGCCGAGACCACCGAGGAAACCGCAGAGGTCGCCGAGGAAGTCGTTGAAGAGACCGAAACCACCGAAGAGGTCGCCGAGACCGAGGAAGTCACCGAAGAGGTGAAGACCGAGGAGAACGCCGAAGTCACCGAGACCGAGGAAGTCGCCGAGGACGTCGTCGAAGAGACCGTGACCGAAGAGGTCGTCGAAGAAACCGAGACCACCGAGGAAGTCGCCGAGGAGACCGAAAAGGTCGTCGAGAGCGATGAGCTCGAAGGCATCGTCGTTTCCTTCCGCTCCAACCACGGCGGTGAGGAAGTCGCCGAGGGCGAGACCATCACCCTGACCGCGAACGTCGAAGGACTCGAGGGCGTCGAGTACGAAGTCGAGTGGCAGTACACCACCGACGGCGGCCGCACCATCCACAGCGCGGGTCGCGGCATGAGCCACAGCTTCACCGCCGCCGCCGACAACGCGAACCGCCTCTGGAGAGCGATCGTCCACGTCATCAACAAGTAAATTTCCCGAACCCCGAGAGAGCAGAGCGATCTGCTCTCTTTTTTCGTTGCCCGGGGGAGGATGATGGTTTCATTGCGCGTAAAGCGGATCGGCGATCGTCTTTGCCGGAATGCGCGAAAAAACAATTGCGGCTGAAGACAACGCAAGCAACATGCCGCACCCAAAGCCTCCTTCGCAGAGGGAGGTGGCACGGCGCATGCAATGCGCCGTGACGGAAGGAGTGTCACGGAAGCATCGGACTTCCCGAATGACATCGGGGCACGTTTCTCCGAAAAGCAACTTGCGCATGAACGGTCGAATCCCTTTACGTCATTTCGCCGGTGGCTCAATGCCCCGCTCTCATGGTGCAAGCGCCATTGCCGCGCCCCACATTGCCTGTGGCAATGTTCGGCCTCCCTACTCCTCCGCTTCGCTGCGGAGGGTCTTCGAAGTACACAAGGGCGGCACCGTTCCGAGTTTTTCGGCGTAAAGAAATCGCTTGCAACGTATGCAACTCAGTATCGCATAACAAACAATGCCCATAGGCTCCCCTTGGAGACGCAGTCTTCTCCGAAGCGCAGCGCAGGAGTCTAGCAAGGGGCTGCCCACGCATCCCGAAGCGATGCGGGGCGCGACAGTCGTTAAGCAAATGCTTGTATTTGCGCAGTCTGCGCAACGGCGCAGACGGAAGGAGAGACACGCAAGCGTCGGTTTTGTCGAATGACATCGGGGCACGAAGCTTTTGCTTCCGGGCGATTCGATC
Organism: Clostridia bacterium; assembly: GCA_030526425.1. GTDB lineage: Bacteria > Bacillota > Clostridia > Christensenellales > CAG-138 > CAG-1024. Next base: position 35,557 of record JAUNCT010000014.1, on the reverse strand, counting down.
CGCAGATTTCCGCACGGAGAGTGGGCGTCGTTCTGTCGGCTCGCATATCTTTCCGCATCTTTTCCGTTCCCCGTGGTATAATGCTCCACAGAAAGATTCGGAGGAACAAACCCATGCAAACGACCGACCGCGTACTCGAACGCCTGCGCAACAAAGAAGAACAGCTGTGGCAAAACCCGGCGCTTGCCCCGTGCGCGCCCTTTGACTGCCCCGGGGCGGATGCCGCGCGGGATCTGTTCGCCCGCTTCGCGCCGTGCATCGAGGCGCTGTTTCCGGGCATGACGGAGGGCGGGCGCATCGCATCCCCCTTGGATGAGATCCCCGCGTTCGCAAGGGCACTCGCGGAAAAGGGCTGCTTCGCGCTGCCCGGGCGCTTCTTCCTCAAGCGGGACGACAGCCTGCCCGTGGTGGGCTCGGTCAAGGCGCGCGGCGGCATCGCGGAGGTGCTGACCCATGCCGAACGGCTCGTGAAAGCTTCGGGCATCCTGCCGGAGGATGCCTCCACAGCGGCGTACGCCACGCCCGAAGTGCAGGCGTTCCTTTCCCGCTATGCGGTGGAGGTCGGCTCCACGGGCAACCTCGGGCTCTCCATCGGCACGATGAGCGCCGCGCTGGGTTTCACCGCCGTGGTGCATATGTCGCACGACGCGCGGCAGTGGAAGAAGGAGCTGCTGCGGGCGCGCGGGGCAAAGGTCGTTGAATACGCGGGGGATTACGGCAAGGCGGTCTCGGCGGGGCGCGCAAGTTGTGCGGGCGACCCGATGCGTTACTTCGTCGACGATGAGCGCTCGGAGACCCTTTTTTGGGGTTATGCCGCGGCGGCGAAGGAACTGGCCGAACAGCTCGCGGCGGCGGGCGTCACGGTGGATGCGGCGCATCCGCTCATCGTGTATCTGCCCTGCGGGGTCGGCGGCGCGCCGGGCGGCGTGACCTACGGGCTCAAGAGCATCTTCGGTGATGCGGCCCACTGCTTCTTTGCCGAGCCGGTGGGTTGCCCCTGCATGCTTTTGGGGCTTTCGAGTGGCAAGGGCGCGGATATCTGCGTGCAGGACATCGGGCTCGACGGGCGCACCGAAGCGGACGGGCTCGCCTGCGGCAGACCCTCGCCCCTCGTCGTCTCCAAGGCGGGGCGCATGGTCTCGGGCGTGTACACCGTGGCGGATGAACGCCTGTACCGCCTGCTCGGGCTGCTGTACCGCACGGAGGGCACCTTCATCGAGCCTTCCGCCTGCGCGTCGCTCGCGGGTCCCGTACTGCTGGCGCGGCATGGGTGGCAGCTGCCCGAAGGGGTCGCCCCCGAAAACATCACCCACGTCGCCTGGTCGACGGGCGGCGGGCTTGTGCCCGGAACGGAGCGCGCGGCGTACCTTGCCCGCGCCGAGCTTTGAAAGGGGAACGGCATGGAACACGAAGCATTGACCCTGACCGTGCTTGCGCCCGCGTTCACGGTGTGCAAGGTGCGCGATTATTCGGAAACCGACCTCACGGCGGAATTCACCTTCACCGGGCGCACCGACCGGGAGCTTTCCCTCGTGTGCCCAACGGAGCGCACGCCCCGCAACACCACCGCGCGGGAGGACGGCTGGCGCGGCTTCCGCATCGAAGGACAGCTCGATTTCGGGCTCACGGGCATCCTCGCGGGGATCTCCGCCGTGCTCGCCGCCGAGAAGATCGGCATCTTCGCCGTCTCCACCTTCGACACCGATTACGTCCTCGTAAAGGCGGAAAACCTCGCCCGCGCAACGCAAGCGCTCAAAGCCGCGGGCTATGCGGTGGAGGGCTGAAACGGCGCCACAGGCAAAAAATACGGTGCATATGCGCAAACGAAAACACCCCCGAATTCGGGGGTGTCGTGCTTTTCGGGGGTATTTGAAATGGGTCACCGCGCATCCGGGGGCGCGGCGGTGCGGAGCGCGCGGCAGAGCGCATCGAGGTACGGGGTTTCGCGTTCGGGGCGCGTGACGAACACGAGGGAAAAATCCGTGGTCCAGTCTTCGATGGGTATCTTCACGCAGCCGGGCCACGCGGGGTAGAGCGCGGGGGTGAAGCAGATGAGGTTTTTGTACCGAACGATGGGCATACAATCGGCGGCGTGCTCGACATAGCGGTGCTTGGTTTCGGGCAGGTTCAGCGCCTTGAACGCCTCGTCCGTCATGCGGTAGTAGTTCTTTTCGTTTTGGGTGCGCACGTCCGTTTCGTGGATGAGCTGTTCGAGCTTCACGCCCTTGCGGGCGGCAAGGTGGTGGGTCTCGGGGATATACACGCACATACCGCATTTGGAGATGAGGCGGATGGTGAGCCCGCTGCCCGGGGGAACGCTCGGCAGGTGCATCACACCGCATTCGAGCAGCCCCTCGCGGATACGGCGGCAAATGTCCGAACCGTCTCCGAAACGCAGTGAGATCTCGGGTCCGCGCGCGCCGGCGTCGGTCTGCATGATCGCGGCGGAAATGCGCGGCATCATTTCGTGGAAGGTATAGCCGATGCGGATGACGTCGTCGCGGTGGTCCGTCGTCTGTTTCAGCGCGTCGATGGCGTCGCATTCGTTGAGGATGCGCTTGGCGTGCAGGTAGACCTGTTTGCCGGTGGGCGTGAGCTCACAGGTGTGCGCGTTCCGCAGGAAAAGCGGCGTGCCGAGATGCTTTTCGAGCTCGCCGATATAGCGGCTGATCGTCGGCTGAGAAAGATACAGCGCTGCGCCCGCAAGGGAAAAGCTCTGCTTTTCGGCGGCGGCAACGAAGGCTTGCAGATACTCTGTTTTCATCGGCGGTACTCCGGGTTTTTTGTCATTATCCCATGTGCGGCCGGGGATGGCAACCGAAAAAAGAAGAGACCGCGGGCGGTCTCTTCGGAGGGAAAGAAGAATGCGGTTTATTTCGCGGCGGCAGCAGCATTGGTGCCCGCGATACGACCGTAAACAACGGCGTGACCGAACGCGGTGCCGCAGGTGTAGATGGTGCCGTAGAAGTTCTTGTTCGCGACTTCACCCGCGGCGTAGAGACCCGGGATGGGGGTGCCGTCGGTGCCGAGGACTTCCGCCTCGGGGGTGATGCTCAGACCGCCGATGGTCGTGGTGCGCATGGGCTGGTTGAACAGCACGGTGAAGGGCGCTTCGAGACCGAGGTTGTACTGCGCGGGTTTGCCGAACACGTCGTTGTCGGTGTTCGCAGCGGCGTTGTACGCTTCGAGGGTCGCTTTCAGGTTCTCCACGGGGGCGCCGGTGAGTTCCGCCAGCGCTTCGACGGAGTCGACGCGGATGGCACCCTGCGTTTCGGCGAGCCACTGCGTTTTCTCATCGATGCGGTCGTCGACGATGAACCAGAACGCGTTCTCGTGACCCTTCGCGATCTCGTGGCGCATCGCGGTGTAGATGGTCGGCTGGATGTTCGCCTCGTTCACGAAGCGCTCGCCGGCGTCGTTGATGAGCATGTACTTATGCAGCATGCCGAGGTCATAGCCCGTGACGGAAAGGGAGAACGCGCTCGTGAAGGAGCCGCAGGTATCCCAGTCCTCGGTGAAGGCAACGGAAGCGCCGACCTTTTCCGCCATTTCGATACCGTCGCCGACGGTACCCGCAGAAGCGTAGGAAGCGATCTTGTCCGCACCGGGGGTGGAGTAGGTGCCCAGCTTTTCGGGGGAGGAAGCGAAGCCTCCGGTCGCGAGGACGACGCCGCCCTTGGCGTAGATCTTCTGCTCACCGCCATCCGCGTAACGGACGACTGCGCCGACTACGCGACCGTTCTCCGAGATCAGTTCGGTGGCGGTGACTTCGGTGCGGATGTCGATGTTCTTGCCCATGGCGTAGGCTGCGATGTCACCGACGATCTCGCTGCCCTGACCCGGGAGCCACGGGGAGACGATGTTTTCGGGGATCATCGGGAACAGACCGACGTTTTCGGGGTGCTGCACCATGTTGTCGTAGATCCAGTTGCAGGTGCCGGTGACGGAGTCGATGTATTTGCGCACGACCGTCTCATCCGCACGGTTTTCCGAGGTTTCCATCAGGAAGATGAAGAGCTCTTCGCTCGTCATAGAGCCGGGCGCATCGGTTTCCACAGCGCCGCGGGTGATGACACCGCCGGACATGGCGGAGCAACCGCCCGTGAAGGGAAGCTTTTCCACGAGGATCGCGCTTGCGCCCGCTTCGTTTGCGGCGATCGCGGCGGCAAGACCGGCACCGCCCGCACCGATGACGAGCACGTCGGTCGTTTCATCTTCGCGCTCCGCAACGGCGGAAGCGGATGCGTTGGCAACGAGCTTCGCGCCGGAAGCCGCAACGGCCTCCTTCGCGGCGGTGAGGACGGCGTTGCTCGTCAGGGTCGCGCCGGTGACGGCTTCGACCTCCGCAGAATTCGCAGCGAGCATCGCCTCGGCAAGCTTTTCGGCAGCAGCGCCGCCGATCGCGGGGGTTTCGTCTTTGGCATCGATGGTGACGTTTTTGAGCGTATCACCTTCGATGTCGAGCGTTACGGTGACTTCACCGTGGAAGCCTTGTGCGGTCGCGGAAAAGCTTTCCGCCGATGCGCCGATCACCGGCGTGAACAGCATCATCAGTGCGACCAGAACCGACAGTTTCTTGGACATGTGTGTTTCCTCCGTTCGTATTGCGCGGACCGGATCCGCGGTTATTGATAAAAGCATAACAGATACGGAACGGGTGAGGATTCGATTTCCGGAAGCATGCGCCCGAAGCAACACGAAAAAAATAACAGAAAACGGTGCGAAAATTCAGAAACCATCGCGAGAACGGAAAAACTTGTATGCAAAAACCGAATGCAACGGCGGAAGGATCGCCCCCTCAGCCTTCGCTTTCGCCGATCTCCACCATGCGGAAGCCTTCGCCGTGCACCTCGTGCGAGCCGAGGATGACCGTGAACGCGCGCGGGTCGGTTTTGGCGACGGCGCGGCGGATGCGCACCATGTCCTTGTTGCTGCAGGCGCACAGCACCACCTGCCGCGGGTCCTCGCGGTAGCCGCCCCGCCCGTTGAGTATGGTCGAGCCGCGTTGGCAGGTGGCTTCGATCGCATCCGCGATGCGCTTGCCGTGGTCGGTGACGATGAGCAGGAGCTTGCCCGCGTTCGCGCCGAGCAGCACCTTGTCGACCACGACGGAGAGCAGCCATGCGATGACGAAGCCGAGTATCACGCCGTCCGCATCGCGGAAGAGGAAGCCGCCCGCGAGGATGATGAGCACGTCGGACAGGAAGGCGATGCTGCCCACGGAAAGGTGCGGCCGGAGCGCCTTGACGGACATGATGAGAAAATCCGACCCGCCCGTGGAGGAGTTGCGCATGTAGATGAGCGCGTAGCCCAGCCCCGTGATCACGCCCGTGCACAGCGCGGCGAGCAGGCGGTTGCCGCCGTAAACGGGCAGCATGGGACCGATGACATCCGTGAACAGGCTCGACAGCAGCATGCACCGCAGCGAGGCGACCATGAACTTTTTGCCCAGCAGCCGGAAGCAGCAGACCGCCACGGGGAGGTTCAGCAGCACCGTGGCGAGACCGACGGGCAGCCCGGTCAGGCGGTACAGAATGATGGCGATGCCCGAAAAGCCCGTCATGGGGAAGGCGCCGGGCAGGGCGAAGCAACAGATGCCGACGGCGATGAGCAGGCTGCCGATGCACTCCCAAAAGAGCTGCGCGGCAAAATCTTTGAGCGAAAAGCGGCGTTGTGCGGTGTGTTCCATAAAGCCCTCCGAAGTTTGTGGAAAAAAGAGAGCGGGAGCGTATCGGTTATGATACGCTCTCGCTCTTTTGCGCTTTCAGTATATGCCGCGTAAGACACGCCCGTCAAGGGGGCACGAAGCATTTTTCACAGCGTCCGGAAGGTCACACCTTTCGGCAAGGACGACCCGTGCGGAAAGCCGCCTGTGGAGGGCTCGCCTTGCGGAGGTCCGCCTCACGGACGGGGAAATTTCCACCGTATTTCACGAATCCGGGCGTGCCGCGACAGTGACGCGCGGACGGATAGCTCCACCCGATTTCCCGAAGCCCGGCTTGCCGCCGCTGCGGCTGTGGGTGCGGCGATGGGGGAAAAGCCCCCCTTATTTCACGAAAAACAGCTTGCCGCGGATCTGGCTCGTGGCGACGGGTCCGTAGGTGCGCGAGTCGATGGAGACCTCGCGGTTGTCGCCGAGCACGAACACCTGCCCGAGCGGCACGGTCAGCGGGTAAACGACCTCGCCCTCCTGCGGTTCGGTCACGCCGTGGACGGTCTCCCGCGTTTCGCGTTCGCCGTTGACATACAGCGCGCCGTCTTTGACTTCCACGGTGTCGCCCGCCATCGCGACGATGCGCTTCACATAGTATTCGCCGTTGGGCATGCGCACGGAAACGACATCCCCCACGTTGAAGTCGCGCGAAATGCGCGAATAGACCACGGGCTGCCGGTCCTTCAGGGTCGGGTGCATGCTCGGTCCGCTCACGAGGGAAATGCCGATGAGGAAGCCGAAGATCACCACCGCCAGTGCGATGGCCAGCACGAGCTCCCGCGCGATGTGCAGCATTTCGAGTTTTTTGTCATCGTATTTCTTGAACAGTCTCATACATCAAAGTATAGCACAACAAACGGCAAACGGGTAGTGGGGAAGGGAACGGCACACGGATGGAATTTGTGTGCCGGGAGGGCGGAAAAAGGGCGCCCTGAACGCCACCGCCAAGGCAAACCTCTTCGTTATCGCGGTGCCGGGGAACGTCCCCGTGGAATTCGTGACGCTTTAGTGTGGTATGGAGCGCGATTGAGTTCGGTACAGGGCACATGCTATAATCAAAAAAGCAAACGATACAAAGTGCACGAATGCGGCGGGACCGCAGACGGTGCTACGGCAAAGGATTCGAAAATGGCAGTCAGAGGAAAAAGCATCCATCTGTTTCTGATGGACGGAACACCGATGGGGCGTATGAAATGCACCCTTGCAAACTGGACGGGGCTCACTTACAAAATCCCGCGTACCGCATTGGGACAGTGCGGAAAGATCGGTGCGCTCCAACAATCCGGTGTTTACTTCTTGTTCGGTTCGGACGCGGCTCAGGAACCTGCGGTGTATATCGGTCAGGCGGGGGTTCGAAAGAACAACAAGGGACTCTTGTACCGTATCGGTGAACCGCATCCGCAAATCGATTACTGGACGGAAGCGGTCGCTTTCACAACTGCCGACAATTCCTTTGGACCGACGGAAATCAGTTATCTCGAAAACCGTTTCCGCAACCTTGCCGTCGGGGCGAACCGCTATGTCGTCAAAAACGGAAACGACCCGAATCCGGGAAACATCACCGAAGAGAAGGAAAGCGAGCTCGAAGAGTTTATCGATTATGCAAAGCTCGTGATGGGTACGCTTGGATATCAGGTCTTTGAGCCGTTGGTTGATGAAAGCGCAGCAGAGGATACAATTGGGAAATTGCATTTCTGCCAAGGTGGGGTAAAAGCGTTCGGTCGAATCGTGCGCGATGGATTTGTTGTGCTGAAAGGCAGTAAAATCGCCGAAACCATTTCTAAAAGCTGTCCCATGCACGCCGTGAAAAACCGCGAGAAGTATCGGGAAAGAATTATAGACAACGTGTTGCAAACGGATATCTTGTTTGGCTCACCTTCGGGGGCTGCGGCATTCGTTTGCGGATACAGCATTAGCGGAAATGCGGCGTGGAAAAACGAGCATGAAGTCCCTCTGAAAGAGTTAAGTGTTTAAAAACAAATACGTATTTAATATAATAGCCCGCCGGCATCATGCCGAACGGGCTGTTTTTCATACACCAAATTTCCACCAAAAGTTTTAGGAAGGGGAGCGTTCGCTTTCGCACTGTTGCACAGTGCTGTCGCTGCCGATTCGCCCTTGGGGCGATATCGGCCGGGAGAACCTTTTTACAAAAAGGTTTCCCTAAATAATAATCCCACCAAAAGTTTGGGGAAAGGGGGTGTGGGGGAACAACCGCTTTTCAAAGCGGTTTTCCCCCACAAAAGAACCGTCGTCCTCAAATCCTCTTCCCGCTCAGATACCGTGCGGTGATGTTCGCGGGCGTGCCGATGTAGCAGAACCGCTCCGCGATCTCCGCGGGCGTGCGTACGATGCCCGGGTCGTGTAAGCCGTCCAAGACAAGGGCGTTCAGGATGTAGCCCGGCTCGAAGGCGCCGAGCTTGCCGAAGACTTGCCCGCCGCCGCGCGTGAGCAGGTGGAACGCGTTCGCAAAACCGATCTGCCGGTTGTTCTCCGGCTCGTAAAAATGCTTCAGCTTCGAAAGCTGCACCGCGCGCGCCGCCTGCGAACAGACCCCGATGTTGTGCCCGCCGCCGATGTCGCTGCCCAGCGCCACGGCGACCCCGCGGTCCTGTAATGTGCCCGTCTCCATGATGCCCGCAATGATGTTCACCGTCGCGTCCGGGCAGTGCACCGCAACACCGTTGTGCCGCTTCAGGATCTCGATGTCTTTGGCGGACGGGAAAATGAAATGCGCCCCGATGACCGGACCGTGGTCCATCAACCCCGCGCGCTCGTAGATCTCCGTGTCGCACGCGCAATCGGGATAGCCCTCCAGAGCGGCGGAAGCCTCCCAGCGCGATTCCACCAAGTGTGTCTGTAAGCCCACGCCGTAGCGCGCGGCAAGTAAGCCGAGCCCGCGCATCAGCTCCTCCGTGCAGGTCGGCGCAAAACGCGGCGTCAAAATCGGCTTCGCGGTGCGGTTGCCCGAAAACTCCTCGAGAAACTGCTCCGTTTCGCGCAAAGACTCCGCCGTCGTTTCCGTCAGATAGTCCGGCGCGCCGCAGTTCATGTTCACCTTGCCGATGTAGCCGTAAAGCCCCTTCTCCTCCATGCGGCGGATCAGGTACGAGGTCGCCCCGCGGTGGATCGTCGCAAAGGCCGAGACCGCAAAGGTCCCGTGCAGGATCAGGTCGTCGATGAACGCGTCGTAGATCGGCTCCGCGTATGCGGGGTCCGCAAAGCGCGCCTCCTGCGGGAAGGTGTATTCGTTCAGCCAGTCCGAAAGCAGCAGGTCCATGCCCAAGCCGCGCTCGACATATTGCGAGGCGTGCACGTGCAGGTCGCAAAACGCGGGGACGATCGCCCCCTTGTGCTCGGTCACCGGGTGCCCCGCGTATTTTTCGGGCAGCACCGGGTACAGATCTTCGATCACACCGTCGTTCGCCACCAGGTAGCCCGTTTGCGTCGTCAGCTCCTCCGGTCCCTTCGACCAGAGAAAATCGCCGTGGAGTATCGTGCGCATCGTGTCGTCCTTTCCTTGTGTTCGTTGCCGTTATTGTAACCGAAACCCGCACGCGCGGGCAAGCCGCAAGGGCGAAAAACACCGCCGGACGCAAGGCTTCCGGGCAAAACAAAACCCCCGCGCCGGGCGGGGGAAAGGATTGTTGCGGGGAAACGGCGCCTCACGCGATGGTGCGGATGTAGGCGACCGCATCGTTGTAGGAGGAGAAGTAGACCGTGACGTTCTCGACCTCGTAATCGAAGCTGCCGAAGGCGCCCGCATTCACGACCATCACCTTGAAGCCGTTGAAGGTCTTCGGCTCGCGGTTGTAACAGCTTGCCGTACCCGTTTCGTTCAGGGGGATCAGCGGCTTCGTGCTCATGTCGCAGTAGTCGCCCTTGCGGTTGCGGATCATCCCGATGCGGAAGCGCATCGTCTCGGAGATCGTCTCCGTGCAGCGCAGCTCCGCCGCCACGCCGAGGCAGTTGTCCACGGGCGCGTTGAACTCGATGTAAGGTCCGCGCGCGTTCGCAAAGCTGATGGCGTCCTTGCTGTAGTGCAGGCAGGCGGAAAGGTCCGCATAGCGGCGGATGTTCACCGCGTACGCCGTAAGGGGCGCGCCCTTGTCGAAGCTCAGGGAGACCTCCGCGGGCTTGGGTCCCAAATACCGCCCCGTCGCGGTGTCGTATACGCCGGGCTTCGGCGTCGGCACGGGCGTTGCCGTCGGTTCGGGGGTCGGCTCCGGCGTGGGTTCGGGCGTGGGTTCCGGCGTCGGTATGGGTGTGACCGTGGGCTCCGCCGCGGGCTTTTTCGCGCCGCACGCGGGGCAGAACTTCGTTTCGTTGCGGCTGCCGCAGGCGGGGCAGGTCCACTGCGTGCCGTCTGCGGGCAAGGGGGTGCCGTCCTCGGGGCAGAAGTTGCCGCCGCTCGCCAAACCGCAGGCGGGGCAGGTCTTCGTTCCTTCGGCGAACGCCGCGGCGGAAACGAGCAGCAACAGCGTGAGCAGCGCGGGAAGGATGCGCTTCATGTCGTTCTCCTTTCGTCGGGGGAAGGTTCGGGGAAAAGCTTCGGGGCGCCGCCCGGGCTTACGCGTCTTCGAAGGTGCGGATGAATTTCACCGCCGCCTCGCGCGTGGCAAAGTACACGGTGAGGTCCTCGAGGTCGTAGAGGAAGCTGTAGCCGCTCGCGCCCGTGCCCATGACCTTGAAGCCGTCGAACTTCTTCGGTTGGCGGTTGTAGCACGCGATCGTGCCGGATTCGCATTCTTCGATGCAGACCTCGTTGTGGTAGTCGCAATAGTCGCCCTTGCGGTTGTACAGCATGCCCACCTTGAAGCGCAGTTCGTCGGGCTTCTTTTCGGTGATCTCGATGTCGATGGAGATGCCGAGGCACTTTTCGACCGTGTTTTTGAACATCCAATAGTTGCCGTAGGTCGAGCCGAAGTTGATCTTGTCCGGGCTGAGCTCCAGCACGTCGCCGACCGAAACGAGGTATTCGTGCAGGTTCACGGCGTAGGCGGTGACGGGCTTGCCCTTGTTGTAGCTGAGGCTCACCTTTTCGGGCGCGGGTCCGATGTACCAACCGTCTTCACTGTAAACCGAAGCGTCCTCGGGCTCGGGCGTGGGCTTCGGGGTCGCCGTGGGTTTGGGCTCGGGCGTTGCCGTCGCCTTCACGGGGTTCCCGTAGACCGAGGGGAAGGGATAATCGCCCTTCGGCCACGCCTCGGGGTGGTAGTAGAAGTAGGCGGCCGCGTTCTTGTTCGCCTGTTCGCGGTTCGGTTTCTCCCAGCCGCAGTTCGTGCAGGGGACGGCGTACCGGTTTTCCGTGCCGCATTTCGGGCAGGACCACTGATTGTAAGGACTTATCGCCGCGTCGTTTTCGCAGAAGTTGCCGGTGGTCTTTTGCCCGCATTTGTAGCAGGACCACTCTTTGGTGTCCGCCAGCGCGGCGCAGGGGGCGAGCAGCAGCAGGACAAGCAGAAGGGAAAGCGTGCGTTTCATGGTTGCTCCTTGGGGTGGCTTTTGGGGGAAGGGTCACGCGAAGCTTCGGATGAATGCCACGGCGTCGTCGCGGTCGGCAAAGTACACGGTGAGATCCATCAGATCGTAGAGAAAGTTGTAGCCGCTCGCGCCCGTGCCCATGACCTTGAAGCCGTCGAACTTCTTCGGTTGGCGGTTGTAGCAGGCGATCGTTCCCGTTTCGCACTCGTCGATGCACGACTCGTTGTGATAGTCGCAATAGTCGCCCTTGCGGCGGTAGAGCATGCCGACCTTGAAGCGCAGGTTGTCGTGCGTTTTTTCGGTGACCTCGATGTCGATGGAGATGCCGAGGCAGTTCCGCACATCGTTTTTGAACATCCAGTAGTTGCCGCGGGTCGAACCGAAGTTGATCGAATCGGTGCTGAGGTCGAGCACATCCCACAGCGAGTTCGCGTAATCGAGCACGCGCACGGCGGTGGCGGAAACGGATTTGCCCTTGTTGTAATACAGGTTCACCTGCTTCGGCTCCGGTCCGAGGTAGCGGCTGCCGTTTTCGGTGTAGATGCCGGTTTTCGGCTTGGCGGTGGCGGTGGGTTTCTTCGTCGTCACGGGCTTCTTCGT
>JAUNCT010000014.1:16508-23750 GCA_030526425.1 Clostridia bacterium | reverse complement strand
GCGGTGGGCTTGGGCGCTGCGGTCGCCGCGGTGGCGCCTGCGCGCGGGGTGCCGCAGTTTTCGCAGAAGGCTTCGGTGTTCTTTTCACCGCACTTGGCGCAGGTCCAAGCCGGATCGGGGCGCTTCGTGCCGTCGGCGGGGCAGAAGTTCTTGCTGTTTTCGCGCCCGCAGGCGGGGCACTTCCAACCGCCTTCGGCAAACACGGTGCAAGGCACGAGCAACAGCATTGCAAGCAACAGGGACAGGATGCGTTTCATGGGGTCTCCTTACGGGTCGGTTTCGGGGAAACGGGCGGGAAAGGGCGGCAAAGCAGCGCGACCGTGCGCCCGCATTCGAAAAAAGCCCCCGCAGAACGGGGGCATGGGGGCATAACTCAGCCGTTGAGGCTGCGCACGAAGGTCACGGCGGCGTCGCGATCGGCAAAGTACAGGGTGACATCCTTCAGGTCGTGGATGAAGCTGTAGCCGTTCGCCTGCGCGCCCATGATCTTGAAGCCGTCGAACTTCTTGGGCTGGCGGTTGTAGCACTTCACGGTGCCGGTCTCGCATTCGTCGATGAGGACTTCGTTGTGATAGTCGCAATAGTCGCCCTTGCGCTTGTTCAGCATACCGACCTTGAAGCGCAGCTCATCGGGCGTCTTCTCGACGATCTCGATATCGACGGCGATGCCGAGACAGTCTTCGACGGTGTTTTGGAACATCCAGTAATTGCCGAGGGTCGAGCCGAAGCTGATCTTATCCGGGCTTACTTCGATGTACTTTTTGATGTCGTTCATGCAATCCGAAAGGCGCACGGCGTAGGCGGTGACGGGCTTGCCCTTGTTGTAGGAAAGGCTGACCTGCTCCGGCTCGGGTCCGAGGTAGGTCTTGCCGTCGGCGCTGAAAACGCCCTCCTTCGGCAGGCGGGAAGCCGTGGTGTTCGAGGACGGGGACGCCGCGGCGGGAGCGGAGCCCGCGGGTTTCGCCGTGCCGCAGTTTTCGCAGAAGGCGCCGGTGTTTTGCGCGCTGCATTTGGGGCAGGTCCACGCGGCGTCGGGGCGCGGGGTCGCGTCGTTCGGGCAGAAGTTGCCGGTGTTGGTGCGGCCGCAGTTGTCGCACTTCCAGCTTTCGGCGGCGAGGGCGAAGGTCGGCACGAGCATCATGCACACGAGAAGCAAACAGACGATCTTTTTCATGGGGCTCTCCTTATTCAAAATGGATTCGGAAGGGACGGAACGACCGCCCCTCCATTGAATCATACTGCATTTGGGTACGATAATTCAATGATTTGGGGAAAGAAAGGGGAAAACGCAAGCTCAGTTGACGACAAAGTTCGGGGGCACGACGTTATCTGCGATCGAACCGTCGGGCAGGATGATGACGCTGCCCGGGATGCTGCCCTGCGTGTTGCCCTGCGTATTGTTGCCGCCGGTGGCGGGCTTGTCCCCCACGAAGGCGTTGCTCACGTCGGAGCTGCCGCTGAGTCCGCCGCTGCCGACGAGGGCGTTCTCATCCTCTGCGGGTCCACCGGGGGTCGCGGTGGCCGGACCCTCGGCGGGGTCGGGGGTGACGGGCGTTTCGGGGGTGGCGGTGGTGGTCTCGGGGGTGAGTTCCGCAGGGTCGCCCGGGGTCAAGGTCGTCGTGCCGGGGTCGAAGTCCGTGGGACCGCCGGGGGTGATGGTCGTCGTGCCGGGGGTGATGGGCTTTGCGGTGCCGCAATCGACGCAGAACTTCGAATCTTCGTTGTTGGTCTTGGTGCAGGTGCCGCACACCCAGCCCTTCGCGGGGATGGCGAGGGTGCCGACGGTGCCGGGTGCCGGTTTGGTGCCGCAGCCCGTGCAGTATTTCGTATCGACGGTGTTGGGCTTGCCGCAGCTGCCGCAGATCCAACTGTAGCCGAGGGTGTCGTCGCCGGTCACGCCGAAGCCGCCTTCATCGCCCGTGATGTAGCCGTAGGCGGTGCCGCATTCGCCGCAGAATTTCGCATCATCGCCGTTGGCGGTGCCGCAGTTGCCGCACACCCAGCCGGGCTTTTTCGTGCCGTCTTCACCGCAGAAGCCGCCGCTCTGCTCGGTGCCGCAGGTGGGGCAGGTCCAAGGCGCGGCGGGCTGCGTGGCATCAACGCCGCCGCAGCAACAACAACAGCACCGGCAGCATCCGTGTCCGCGGTAGGCGCCGCAGGCGTTGCCTGCAAAGGCGGTTTTTCCGCAGCCGTTCGCGGCGTATGCGCCGCAGCCGCCGTGGGCCATGGCGACGCCCGAAACGAGCAACAGGGTGACGAGCAACAGTGCGAGGAATTTTTTCATGATTGCCTCCTTCTTTTGTTGTGGGTCGTTGGGGATCGTTTTGGTGTTGTTGATTTATGTTCTTGCGGGGCGCGCGCCCCGCGGGATGCGGTGCATGGGGTCGAGACGATGTGAGATGGGAAATGCCGTCGCGGCAGGCGTATCCCCGGGGGAAACACCTCCACACTGTGAGCATATCATAAAGCGGGGGGCTTGTAAATAACGTTCGGTAAGGAGGGACGCGGCAAGGCACCGTGGCTGAAGGAACGGAAGCGACGGATGTGACGAATGACATTGGGGAAACGAACTGCCGCTGAGTTGCTCGCGTAAAGAGACGAATCCCTTCCGCCTCGCAAGCTCGGCACCTTCCCTTGCACTTCAAGGGAAGGCTCCGTACCGTGATGTTCCCGGTGTATTGAAGTTACTTCAATCGTTCGTTTCTCGGTACAGCGCAAAAAGCAATACCGTCATGCTCCACTTGGAAATGCGGTCTTCACCGAAGGCGTTGGGATTCGCCGAGCATCGTTTGCGACAAAGGACAACGGCACAAACGCACGGGACCAGAAGCCTCCCTCAGAGAGGGAGGTGGCTGTGAGCAAGCGCAGCGCGGCGAACAGACGGAAGGAGTGGCACGGAAGTGACGGCATTGCCGAATGACATCGGGGACGATGCACCGTTCTGTCACTTGCGTTTCCGCGTTCGAATCCCCTCCGTCGGCTTACGCCGACACCTCCCCTTGCATCCCCAAGTGGAGGCTTCGCTCATCGAGATTTGAGCAACGGTAAGTTACAAGATTCGTTTGTTGCTGAGTACCGCACAAACAGCTATACCGTAAGGCTCCACTTGAAGTGCAGAGACGAAGTCTTCCTCCGCTCTCGATATTGGCTTCGCCAACATCTGTCGCTCCCTCATGCATTTGCCTTGCAAATGCTTACCGCGAAGCAGGGAACCGCTTGCGGTCTGCGTTGCGAAGCTCCGCCGTAGCGTAGGCGTAGGCGAAGGGGTTGGGAGCTGTCACCGAAGGTGACTGAGGGGATTCGTCAGCAAAGAACAGTTGGCAAGGGGATGCCCGAGCGTCTCCAAGTGGAGCCTCCGTTCGGAGTTTATCGGGGTGTGAACAGTTACACGACTCGAGTGTTACTCGGGTTCGGCGCAAAAAGCAATACCGTCATGCTCCACTTGGAAATGCGGTCTTCTCCGAAGACGAAGGGCTTTGCCGATCATCGTTTGCGACAAAGGACACCGCAACCATATCTCACCTTATCCCAACCGACAAAAAAACACGGTGCCTTTCGGCAACCGTGTCACTTCATAGACTTATTTATTATTACCAATAACCCCACCAAAAGTTTTTTGGAAAGGGGTGTGGGGAGAAGCCTTTTTTACAAAAAAGGTTCTCCCCACAAAAAATACATTATTTACTTTCGTCCCCTCACCCGTTGCGCTTCGGCATGCCGGCGCGGGGTCCGCCCTTCTTGGGCATGCCCGCCACGGGGCGGTTTCCGTTCGGGCGCGGCGCTCCTGCGCGCGGTGCGCGGGGCTGCGGGTTCGCGGCGCGGGTCGGGTTCGGTCCCGTCGTGGCTGCCGGGCTGTGCGGCATGCGCGGGTCGATGGTGCGGGTGCGCCCGGGGATGTTCTGCCCCAGCGCCTCCGGCTCGGCGTCCGGTACCGTGATGCGCGGCGCGGGGCGGCGCTTCAGACTCGCCTGCTGCTGTTCCGCAAGCTTGCGGCGGCGGATCGCCTCCGCACGCGCCTTCTTGCGCTTTTCCTTGCGGATCTTCCCGACGATCACCAGCAGCACAAGGGCGATCAGCACCAGCGCGACGAGCACGATCACCAGCTTCATCACAAAGCCGAGCCCGCCGCCGGACTTCTTCGTTTCCGCCGTGGCGGTCGGGGCGGGGGTCACGAGCAGACCGCCCACAGAGCCCTCTTCGCCGCCCGCGCTGCCGTCGGCGGTCATGACGTTCGCGCCGACCAGAGCGATCTCCTTCACGTCGTGCGGGGCGATGAGGTTCGTTTTGTAGACCTCCTTGCCGTTGTGCGTGTAGTGCACCGTGCCGAGCAGCTGCCCTTGGTGGATGGGCGCGGAGAGCTCGCTCTCCTCCCACTCGATCTCCGCCTTGATCGCACCGGGCGCCTTGAGCGCCTCGACCTCCTGCGGCAGCGCGCGCACGCTGAAACCGCCGATATCCGCCGTGAGCGTGATGGTGCCGTTCTCGAGGTCGTCCTCCAGACCGTTCGCGACCTCACAGGTGAACTCGCGCTGCAGGTTCAGATCCTCGCCGTTGAGGTTCTGGTAAACATAGTTGAAGCAATCCTCGAAGATCGCCTTCGCGTTCGAGAACCGCTCGTACTTTTCCTTGCCGTCGATGCCGTCGCCGTACAGGCACACGATGGTGCTCGCACCGTCCTTCTCCGCGGCGGTGACGAGGCAGCTGCCCGCCTTGGTCGTAAGACCCGTCTTGCCGCCCGTGCAGTAGGGGTAGACGTACTCGTCGTACTCCGGGTGTCCCTCGCTCGTGAGCAGGAAGTTCGTGTTCACCATCACGATGTCCGTGCTGCGCACGCTGTTCGCGGGGGCGATGTAGTTCTTCGTCGACCACAGCGCCGCGAATTTCGGGTTTTGGATGGCGTAGGCGGTGAGCTTCGCCATGTCGCGCGCGGTGGAGTAGTGCTTTTCGTGGTTGACGCCGTTCGGGTTCATGAAGTGGCTGTTCTTCATGCCGAGCTCGGCGGCCTTGTCGTTCATCATCTTCACGAAGCCCTCGATCGAGCCGCCGATCGCCACCGCGATGGCATCCGCCGCTTCGTTGCCCGAAATCAGCATCAAGCCGTGCAGCAGGTCGTTCAGGGTCACCGTTTCGCCCTGCACCAAGCCCATCAGCGAGCTCTGCGCCGTGTAGCCGCGCTTCAGCTCGTACAGACCGAGGATCTCGTCGCCCACGGTGATCTCCATGTCCGGGTCGCCGTTTTCGAGCGCGACGATCGCCGTGAGGATCTTCGTCGTGGAGGCGGGGTAGAGCTGCTCGTCCGCGCCCTTTTCGGCGATGGGCTGCGATGCGCCCGTGTCGCCCGCGTCGATGACGATGTAGCGCGGGGTCGTCAGTTTCGAATAATCGAAGCGCGCTGCGGGCGCTTCCGTGTCCTCGGCAAGGGCGGGCACCGCACACAGGGTGAATGCCAGCGCGAGCAAAAGGCAGAACATGCGTTTCAACATTTTTTCAAAAACCTCTTTTCCGGGATTTTCAAAATGTCCATATGTATGGATAGAGTACAGTATAGCAGAAACCTCGCCCGCGCTCAAGGCTTGCGCGGTTGAAAGCCCCCGCCGCATGGGGTATAATGGTGAAACAACGGCAAACTTTCGGGGGAGCGACCCGCGCCCCCGCTGATATCACGACCGCAAAGGAGCAACCATGGAAAAGCAACTGAACAAGTACATCGACCACACCCTGCTGCGTGCCGACGCGACCGAGGCGGAGATCCTCGCCGTGTGCGAAGAGGCGAAGGAGCTGGACACCGCCAGCGTCTGCGTGAACAGCTGCTGGGCGCGCACCGTGCGCAAGGCGCTCGAAGGCACCACGGTCAAGACCTGCTGCGTGGTGGGCTTCCCGCTGGGCGCGATGAGCCCCGCCGCCAAGGCGTGGGAGACCCGCATCGCCTGTGAGGACGGCGCGCAGGAGATCGACATGGTCATCAACATCGGGCGCGCCAAGATGGGCGACTGGGATTACGTGAAGGCGGATATCCGCGCCGTCGTCGAAGCGGCGGAGGAATCGAACGCGGTGGTGAAGGTCATCCTCGAGAACTGCCTGCTCACCGACGAGGAGAAGATCCAAGCGTGCATCGCGAGCCGCGACGCGGGCGCCGATTTCGTCAAGACCTCCACGGGCTTCTCCAAGTCCGGCGCGACGGCGGAAGACGTTGCCCTCATGCGCAAGGCGGTCGGCCGGGACTGCGAAGTGAAGGCGGCAGGCGGCATCCGCGACCGCGAGACCGCGCTGAAGATGATCGAAGCCGGTGCGGACCGCATCGGCGCCAGCGCCACCAAGAAGATCCTCGGCATCGGGTGAGCGAAGGCGTATAATACACAATAATATAATGCGATACGAAACACGACCCCGGACGCGGGTCGTGTTTTTGCGTGGGGGAGACTTGCCATGACGAGATTCGTCTTTGTACGCAAGCAACAAAGGAAGGCGTGACGAACATGCCGCGCCAAAAGCCTCCACCTTTGGGGGAGGTGGCTGTGAGGTTGCCGAAGGCGTTCTCACAGACGGAAGGAGTGGCACGGAAGTATCAGACTTGACGAATATCATCGGGGAACGATACTCCGCACCGATACTTGCGCATCAACGGACGAATCCCTTCCGTCGGCTACGCCGACACCTTCCCTTGCACTTCAAGGGCAGGCTTCGTTCGGTGGTATCAACGCTGCGTCGAGTCACTTGTCGCGTATGCAGCTCAGAACCGCGCAAAAGGCAGAGCGGCAAGGCTCCCCTTGAGGACTGCAAGGGGAGCTGTCGAGCGAATGCGAGACTGAGGGGTTTCGATTGTGCGCAAGCCGGCTTCCGCGCCACGGAAGCGTGTCGAGCGAATGCGGACCGGAGACGCAGGGGTTGGGATTCGCCTTCATACGCAAGCAACAAAGAACAACGCAACAAACACTCTGCGCCAAAAGCCTCCACCTTTGGGGGAGGTGGCTGTGAGGTTGCCGAAGGCGTTCTCACAGACGGAAGGAGTGGCACGGAAGCTGCGGGCTTGCCGAATGACATCGGGGAACGATACTCCGTACCGATACTTGCGCATCAACGGACGAATCCCTTCCGCCTCGCAAGCTCGGCACCTTCCCTTGCACTTCAAGGGCAGGCTTCGTTGGGTGATTTTTGCGATGTCTTGCAGTTACTTGAATCGTCCGTTCCTCAGAACCGCTCAAATTGCGATTCCGCAAGGCTCCACTTGGAGACGCAGTCTTC
>JAUNCT010000014.1:0-16408 GCA_030526425.1 Clostridia bacterium | reverse complement strand
CTCAGAACCGCTCAAATTGCGATTCCGCAAGGCTCCACTTGGAGACGCAGTCTTCTCCGAAGCGCAGCGGAGGAGTCGAGCAAGGGGATGCCCGAGCGTGCCGCAGGCATGCGGGGCGCTTTCGATGTTGCTTGCAACATCGAAAGCGTCCGCCGTAGGCGGTGGAGACGCAGTCTTCCCCGAAGTCGAAGACGCAGGGGTTGGGATTCGTCTTCGAGTGAAACGAAGGAGCCGGGCTGCGCGAAGATGACCGAGCGTGTCGATCGCACGGCGGTGAGTCACTTGTCGCGTTTGTCACATGGAACCTCGCAAAAGGCAGAGCGGCAAGGCTCCCCTTGAGGACTGCAAGGGGAGCTGTCGAGCGAATGCGAGACTGAGGGGTTTCGATTGTGCGCAAGCCGGCTTCCGCGCCACGGAAGCGTGTCGAGCGAATGCGGACCGGAGACGCAGGGGTTGGGATTCGCCTTCATACGCAAGCAACAAAGAACAACGCAACAAACACTCTGCGCCAAAAGCCTCCACCTTTGGGGGAGGTGGCTGGAGGTTGCCGAAGGCGTTCTCACAGACGGAAGGAGTGGCACGGAAGTATCGGACTTGACGAATATCATCGTAGCACGAACACCGCACCCCCTCCGCACCTTAAACCATGCGCGAACGTGCGGCGGCTGCGGGCGGGGGCGCGGGCGGATTCGGGGCGGGTGGAGCAAAAACCGCCCCGGGTGGGGAATGTGGCGCAAATATGAACGCAAAATGGGGCGCGTGTGCACTGCAAACCGCGGTTTTGAGGCGATTTCGGCGCAATCTTAACAGAATATACATACTTTATTCACAACAAACCGACCAAATTCGGGGTCGAACTTGTTACACTGTAGTTACAGGTACTGTGTACCGCCACATCATTCGGTCTGCGGGTGCCAACATACACCCCGATACGGAAGGAGAATCAGCTCAATGGAGACCCCGAAAAGAGAGGTCGGAAACGGACGTCCGCAAGACGCCCGCACGGAAATGAATTACTACGGCAACACGGAACGCATGCGCTCCGCGGGGGATGAAGCCGCAACCACCAACCGCATCCCCACACAGCGTCCCCGCACCGGTGCGGAACGCCCCGCGCCGCGCCCCATGGAGGGCGACCGGGGCGGCACCACCAACCGCATCCCCGTCCAGCGCCGCGAGGCAACGGGCAACACGGGCCGCATCCCCGTTCAGCGCCCCACAGGCAACACGGGGCGCATCCCCACCCAGCGCGGTCAGGCCCCGGTCTACGGACCGGAAGGGCGCATCCCCGCGCAACCCACGGGCAACACCGGGCGCATCCCCACGCAGCGTCCCGCCGCGAATGCGGGCAGAGGACCGGGACCCGCCACCCGCGGGCAGATCAACCGCGCCAACCCCTATGGGCGCACCACCAAGGACGAGCCCGATCCGAATGAAACGGGCCGCCTGAAGATCGACGCACGCCGCCGTGCCGCCGCGCAGGCGCAGGCAAGGGCCAACGGCGCCTATGGACCCGAAGAGGATCTCGGCGTCAGCGCCGAAAACGGCTTCGTCGAAAGGCTTGCCACCGTGCCGCCGAAAAAGCTCGCGGCTGCGGGCGTGATCGTCACGGTCTTCCTCGTTGCGGTCATTCTGCTGGTGCTGCTCATCCCGCGCGGGAACAAGGGCGCAAACAACGGCGCGCCTGCCGCATCCTTCACGCCCACCCCCATCTTCAATGCGACGCCCACCCCCACGATGAACATTTCCGTCGCGCCCGCGGCAACGCAGCACCCCTGCGCCACGCCGCTGCAGTTCGGCATGCAGGCCCCCGTCGTGGCGGATATCCAGCAGCGCCTCATCGACCTCGGGTATATGGATTACCCCGTCGTCGACGGTGTGGAACAGGTCACCACCAGCTACGGACGCGTGACGCGTGAGGCGGTGAAGATCTTCCAGGCGAAGAACGGACTCACCAGCGACGGATGGTGCGGACAGGGCACCTACGACCTCCTCATGAGCGAAGACGCCAAGCCCTTCTTCGTGAAGCGCGGCGATAAGAACGACATGGTCACCAAGCTGCAGAAGCGCCTGAAGGAGCTGGGCTACTTCACCAGCCCCGTGGGCGACACCGCCGGACCCGACACCGTGAACGCCATCAAGGCCTTCCAGGAGAAGAACGGTCTGCAGGCGGACGGACAGGCGGGCGCGAAAACGCTCGAGGTGCTGTACAGCGACGCCGCCATCGCCAGGGACGGCAAAACCGTGAACATGCAGGGCGCCGCGGCACCCACCCCCGTGCCCGAGCTGACTGCACCCGAAACCCAAGCCGCACCCGACCCCGAGGCGGTGCTCGGCGTGCCCACCTTCACCGTGGAAGACGACGGCAACATCGACCCCGGCATCGACGAGGAATACCGCGGCTGACCCCAAAACTTCAAATGCACCCACGCACCGATCCCTCGGGACCGGTGCTTTTTTTGTCGGGGGAGGGGGAGGAGGGTCATTGCGGCAGTAAACCGGGTAGCAAACTCGGTAGCAAACCCGGTAGCAAAATGGGTAGCAAAATGACGATTTTCCGTAAACTGTTGGGAACAAGACCGGATAGTCTCAAAACACTTTTTGGAAATCGTGCTACTTTTGCTACTTTTGCTACGCCTGCGCATAACGAGTCCCTTCCGCCTGCGTGCCCCCTTGCCCTTGCGGTGGCAAACCGGGTGGCAAAATGAGGTGGCAAAATGCCGTTTTTCCGTAAACTTGTTGGGAACAAGAAACGACAGTCTCAAAACACTTTTGTAAAATCGTGCCACTTTTGCCACTTTTGCCACCGGGGCAAAAGAAAAGCACCGCCGTGCGGCGGTGCGGGGTGGGACTCCGTCAATGGATATGGTCGTTCAGCAACAAACCTTCGCTGTAACCGTTCGGGTAGGTGTATGTCTGCGTTCCGAAGTCGAACACGGGGTTCGTTGCGTGAATGATGCGGTGGTGGTTCGGACAGCAGATGAGGATGTTCTCCGCATCGTTGTTTTGACTCTTCGTGAAGTAGCGGATGTGATGCGCCTCGGCTATGTGCGCGCCGTATGCGCTGCCGATGGGCGCACCGCAGATTTGGCAACGGTAGACATAATGCTTTTTGAGCGCGTCCCCGATGGACTTGTTGAGCTTGCGCATTTTCCGCACGCCGGGCTTCTCGAAGATCTGCGCCGTGTCGTCGGTCATATCCAACCGTTCGAGCGCCTGCTCGGCTTCGGTCTCGTCCTTGCCTTGGAATGCGGCGGTCACCTCCGCAAGCTCGGTTGCGAGCAAGGGCTCAAACACAAAGGTGTCCGGTTGTGAGGTGGCGTAAATGACGAGGTACTCCTTGGCATCGTCGGGCAAAAGGATGCGGGAGCGTTTCTTCCAATCCGGCGAATTGCGGATGGTGTTGATGTAATTGAAGCTGGCGGAAAAGCTCTGTTGCAATGCCTTCGCCAACGCCTTCCCATCGTACCGAATCTGTATGATGTCGTTTTTGTGGTTAAACTTGTTGGAGAAGTTCACGTTGGAAACACGGGCATCGTACATTGCGCCATCGAGCCAAACATGAATGGTCTTGCTTTGACCGCGAACCAAGAACCCGTCTTCAATGCATGAGAAGAACAAGGAAGTCGCAATCGGCAACGTGAAGCCGTCCGTCAGAACTGACCAATCGATTTCTTTTTTGAGCAGATACTGCTCGGTGATGATGGCGGACATGTTTTCTCCTTAAACTAAGTTTTCGTAAAATCATTATAGCGCAAGAGTGTGATATTTAGAAATTATCCGTCAGATCTTGTTTCGTTATTCGACGGATGATATGCTTTATAAATAAGTTACAGCATTCATTTTCAAATCAAAACCGGTCGGAATTGGAGTAAAAGATATGGCGATTATTAACCTTGAGAACAGTTGCATTTCTGACTATTTGTCGAATAAAACATACTATATCCCGGATTATCAGCGCGAATATTCTTGGGGTCAAGAGCAACTGGATGATTTGTGGCAGGATTTGACAAGTGCTATCCAAGAAAACCGTGACCATTTTTATGGGCAGGCGGTTATTCATAAAGACAAAAACGAGAACAAGTTTTACATAATTGACGGACAGCAAAGAACAACGTCAGTGATTATTCTATTGGCTGCATTGCGTGATGAGTTTGAAAAGTTTGCGCCTGAGAACCAACTTGCAAGGAACAAAGTTGAGGACATACGTGTCAAGTATATTGGACGGTACGATGCAGAAAGTGATGAACTGAAATTTTATCTCGGTATTGGTGACAAACTGTTTTTCCGTGACAACATTCAGGGTGGTAAGCCGTCAAAAGATACGAAACCAAAGACACCGTCTCAAAAGAGAATTTTGGACGCTTACGACTTTTTTAGGAACAATCTGTCCGAAATGATTGCCGGAGATTTGACGGTGACCGAAAAGGTTACAATCTTATCAAAGTGTTACAAGACGCTCTTACAAAGTTTTAAAATCATCGTTGTCACTACAGATGATGTGAATGAAGCTTTTGTTATTTTTGAGACCTTAAATGCCCGAGGCAAAGACCTTGAAACGGCTGACCTTTTGAAAAATAATATTTTCCGAAAGGCGGGTAAAAACATCGATGTAATAAAATCGACTTGGGCGAGCCTAATGGACAATCTCGATAATCGGGATGAAGCAACCAAGTTTATTCGATATTTCTGGAACTCTCGCCATAAGCAGGTACGTGAAAAAGATTTGTACCGTGAGGTCAGCGTTCGGATTACTCAAGACAACTGTTATGACTTTGTATCGGAGTTGCAAAATATGGCTGATGTATACAACGCCATATCGAATCCGGAAGAGAGTAAACGCTTCAGTGATCCTGAAATCAACAGCTGTTTGTGCAACCTTTCAACGATGTCATGCGCAACCTATTATCCGGTTGTATTTGCATTGGTAAAGCAGGATTACGATGAGCCCGAAATCAGAAAAGTCTTGAAGGCGATTGAAGGACTTGCACTCCGCAATTTCATCGTTGCGGGTTTGACAGGTAATAAGTACGAGGTTTTCTTTGCAAATCTTGCGAATGAAATCAGCAACGGTCAGTGCTTGATAAAAAATGCGCTGGAAAGATTGCGTGCCGAGACGATTGACGATGAGCGTTTTTCGTTAAATCTGAAAAACCTGGTTGTACCGAAAGCTCAAGTCGCAAAGTATATTTTGCGGGAAATTGAGGACTATGGTAACCCCGAAAAGAAGACGAACACCAGCAACAAGACAATCAACTTGGAACACATAATGCCGAAAAACAATAAGCAGTGGAAAGTTGACGAGGACTTCCATAAGCGGAATTTGTTGCGGCTGGCGAACCAAACAATAATGCTCGATGAGTACAACAAATCGGCTTCGAATAAAGTGTTCCCGGTGAAAAAGGAAAACTATTCCAAGTCTACGATTGAGATGACAAGAAAGCTGGTTGAAGTTGAAGTCTGGAATCAGAAAGCGATTGACGACAGGGAGAAAGAACTGATTGCGGTTATCAAAAAACGTTGGGCATTGGTTCCGGTTGAATAAATCGTTGCCGTTTTTTGAAGGCTGAGTTTATGAGAAAATCACGGAAATCCAATATTCATTTGATTTCAATCGTGATAAAAGGTTATCACAAAAATCGGTGATTTTCTCACGATTTTCTCAAATCCTTTCACACATTTTCACACAATTTCACTTGATTTCACATGCGCCCGGGAGTTATGATATACTTGTCCGAAAAAGAGGGACGGGCCGGTGATGAGATCGCCGGAATATCGAAAGAATGAGTCCGAAAGGACGGCGAGTGCGCCGTCCTTTTTTTGTACCTCGGGAGGGGACGAAGTGGTTATCGAAACCCCTCAGTCTCGCATACGCTCGACAGCTCCCCTTGCATCCTCAAGTGGAGCCGCCTGCGGCGGGCTGTGTAGAGTTTTTTGAGTGGTTGCGAGGGGCTTGAGCGGGGAGGGACAATCCCTCCGCCTCGCAAGCTCGGCACGCTTTCGCTGTTGCAAGCAACAGCTGTCGCGCCCCGCATGCCTTCGGCACGCTCGGCCATCCCTACTCCTCCGCTTCGCTGCGGAGGATCTTCGAAGTACACAAGGGCGGCACCGGTGCAGCTTTTTGCGTTGCGCCGAGAAGACTTCGTCTCCAAGTGGAGCCGCCTGCGACGGCTGCGGAGAACTTTTTGAGTGGCTGTGAGGGGCTTGAGCGGAGAGATCGAATCCCTTCCGTCGGCTACGCCGACACCTGCCCTTGCATCCTCAAGGGCAGGCTCTGTAAATAGCTTTTTGCGTTGCGCCGAGACGACTTCGTCTCCAAGTGGAGCCGCCTGCGGCGGGCTGCGGAGAACTTTTTGCGCGGTTGCGAGGGGCTTGAGCGGGGAGATCAATCCAACCCCTGCGCTTCGCTACGGGGAAGACTTCGTCTCCACCGCCTACGGCGGACGCTTTCGCTGTTGCAAGCAACAGCTGTCGCGCCCCGCATGCCTTCGGCACGCTCGGGCATCCCTACTCCTCCGCTGCGCTGCGGAGGATCTTCGAAGTACACAAGGGAGCCCATGATTACTGCTTTTTGCGCGGTTGCGAGGCGATTGCACGGCAGTATCGGAACGATATCGTCAATACACGATGCACCCTCCGGACAAGACACATCACACACACCACAACGACATATGGAAACGCCCCGGCGGGGCGGATGGGCGCGGGCTTCGGCTTGCGCCTTTTGCATTGGAAAGGAGAAACGGAAATGGCAAGAAAAAAGCGGACCCTCGAGGAGACCATGCTGCGCCTCATCGAGGAGGGGGACAACAAACGGCTGCTGTGCGAGGCGGTGCTCGACGAGGCACTCACCGAAAAGCGCAGCGGGGCGGCGCGCGCGGTCTTCAGCCTGGTGTGCGGGCTCAACGATGCAAAGGCGGGCAACGCGCCGCTCACGGTGCGGTTCGATCTCGGCGGGGAGTATGAGAAATGAGGGA
Source organism: Clostridia bacterium (assembly GCA_030526425.1). Taxonomy (GTDB): domain Bacteria; phylum Bacillota; class Clostridia; order Christensenellales; family CAG-138; genus CAG-1024. The sequence goes on along the minus strand of JAUNCT010000014.1, from coordinate 9,434 downwards.
GGAACGGATGCAGATGACTTATCTCAAGGTGTTTACGGATTTTGCGGAGACCATCGCCTGCCTGACGGATGAAGAGGCGGGCAGGCTCTTCCGTGCGATGCTCGGGTATGCCGCGACCGGTGCGGAGGCGGAGCTCAGCGGCAACGAGCGCTATCTGTGGGTGGCGTCGCGCCAGGCGATCGACCGCGAGGCGGAGTTTCTGAAAAAGCAGCGCGAAAACGGCGCGAAGGGCGGCAGACCGAAGGCGGAGAAAACCCGCACCGCGCCTGCGAAAACGGCGGCGAAGCAGGCGCCCGAAAAACCCAACGAAACCCAAAGAACCCAAAAAGACAAAGACAAAGAAAAAGAAAGTAACTGTAAAGAAGCACTCTCCAAGGAGAGTGGGAAGAAAGCGGACTTTCTTCCGCCCACGCCGGAGGAGGTGGCGGCGTTCGTTGCGGAGCGGGGGCTCAACGTGGATGCGGCGCATTTCCACCGCTTCTATACCGAGGGCGGCTGGCGGGACAGCCGCGGCAAGCCCGTGCGCAACTGGCGGCAAAAGCTGCTTTCGTGGCAGGGGCATGAGTTCGGCAAAGGGGCGGCACGCCCCGGGGCGCCTTCCGCAGGGCGCAGAGGCATGGGCGGCAGCGCACCCTATGCGCAGACCCGCCTTTCCGAGGAAGAATTCGACGACTTAATCGAGGTGATCTGATGAACGAAAAGCAACAAACCACGGTGCCGCAGCCCCAAACGGCGGAGGCGGTGCAAATCAAAAGAGAAGAGCGTCCCCAACCGACTCACGAGCGGTTTCCCGTCCGTGCCGGGTTTGAGGATATGCGCCCCATCTGGGTCGCGACGGGGCACATGCCGCGCTATTGCGAGGTGTTTCATCCTTGGGCGAGCGTGTATTGATCCCCGGGCAGGTGCCCAACCCCAAGCAGCGGGAGTTCTTTCTTTCCACGGTGCGGCACACGGCGTACGGCGGGGCGCGCGGCGGCGGCAAAAGCTGGGCCATGCGCACAAAGCTGGTGCTGCTCGCACTTAACTACCCCGGGCTGCAGATCCTCCTCATGCGGCGCACCATGCCCGAGCTGCGCGAAAACCACATCCGCCCGCTGCAGATGCTGCTCTCCGGCATCGCCGAGTACAAGGAGAGCCGCACGGAGTTCCTTTTCCCCAACGGCAGCCGCATCAAGTGCGGGTACTGCGCCCTCGAAAGCGATGTGTACCAATACCAGGGGCAGCAGTACGACGTGATCGGCATGGAGGAGGCGACGATGTTCACCGAGACCCAGCGCGATTTCATCATGACCTGCAACCGCCCGAGCGCCCCCGAAAAGCGGGCGTTTTCGCCGCGCATGTACTACACCTGCAACCCCGGCGGCGTGGGGCACCACTGGGTGAAGCGCCTGTTCATCGACAGGGAGTACCGCCCCAACGAAAAGCCGGAGGATTACCGCTTCATCCGGGCGGATCTGTTCGACAACCCGGTGCTGATGCAGGCGGACCCGGGCTACCTGACCGCGCTCGAGACCCTGCCGGACGAGCTGCGCCGCGCCCACCTTTACGGCGACTGGGACGTGCTGAGCGGGCAGTATTTCACGGGCTTTTCCGCCGGGCTGCACGTGGTGGAGCCCTTTGCCATCCCGCCGCACTGGCCCCGTTACCGCGCCGTGGATTACGGGCTGGATTGCGCCGCCTGCGTTTGGGCGGCCGCGGATGAGGCGGGGCGGCTGTACGTTTACCGCGAATACGCCAAGAAGGACATGGTCATCGGCGCCGCCGCAAGGGAGATCGCCGCGCTGGGACCCGAGTGCCGGGATGCCGCCTTCGCCCCGCCGGATCTCTTCGGGAGGAGCAAGGAAAGCGGGCGCAGCATGGCGGCGCTGTTCTTCGAAAACGGGCTGCCCTTCGTTGCAGTGCACGCGGGGCGCGCCGCAGGCTGGCAGATGATCGCCGAACGCCTGCGCGGGGATGCCAACGGACCGCGGCTGTTCCTTTTCTCGAACTGCACGGAGCTCATCCGCTGCCTGCCGCGCCTCATGCGCGACCGCAAGGACCCCACCGACTGTGCGACCGAGCCGCACGACATCACCCACCTGCCGGATGCGCTCAGGTACCTCGTCACCGCGCGTCCCGCGCCCGCCCTGCCCGCGCCCGGCATCATCGCAAGGGAGCTGGCGAAGCAAAACGGCACCCCGCTCTACCCCGCACCGGGCATCACCCGCGACGAACGCGCCTGGCTGGAGTACGGAAGGTGAGGGGAAAGGGGATGAGAGAGGCTTGCGAACCGGATGGAAGAGCGGATGAGAGAGGGAGAGCGGGGAAATGTGAGGGTTGAGAAAGGGGACGGTGAAGCACCGTCCCCAAGTGACTCATAGGTTGTTGCGGATGATTCTTGAGCGGAATCACACCCGCTTTGAGCATCTATCGGTTTGCATCGAAACCCCGAAGTTTCCTTCGATGACACGGTTGTGAGGACAATCCCGCGGTGTATCGAAACCCCTCAGTCACCTTCGGTGACAGCTCCCCTTGCAATCCTCAAGGGGAGCTTCGCAGCAGAGCTGCTCAAAGACCGCTTAGCTTTTTTGTTGAACGATGACGTTTGCGTTTCAAGAGATACTCCGCAACTTGTTCGGCGAATGTCGATTTTGAGTAGCATGCATACGTAATTGGATTTCAACCACGCAAGCTGTTGCAATACCGCCCGCCGCAGGCGGCTCCCCTTGAGGATTGCAAGGGGAGCTGTCGAGCGTATGCGAGACTGAGGGGTTTCGACATTGCAACCAAAGCAACTGATGCAGAGACGCAGTCTTCCCCGAAGCAGGGAACCGCTTGCGGTCTGCGGAGGGGTTGGGATGCCCGAGCGTGACGAAGGCATGCGGGGCGCGACAGCTGTTGCCCGTAAGCTTCCGCTTGCGGAAGCGCAGTCCGTGCCGAAGGTACGGACGGTACCCGACAGTCGTTAAGCAAATGCTTGCATTTGCGCAGTCTGCGCTTCGGCGCAGACGGTAGGATGCGACAGCTGTTCGTTCACGAACAGCGAAAGCGGAGCGCTTGCGCCACGAGAGGAAGGCAATAGCGAAAGCGTGTCGGCTTTGCCGACTGAGGGGTTTCGAAGACTCGAGAAACGGACTTTTCGGTTCGTAGGCGCGTCGGCTTTGTTGCCCGCCGGGGTTTCGACATCCCAATGAAGCCCGTTCACCCGTTTCGTTCCCGCTCGGCTTCCGCAACGATCTTGTCGAGATACGCGCACACGCCGCCGAAGTTCTTGTTCACATCGCAATTCGCGATACGCACCACGCGGATGCCGCATCCGTTCAGGAACGCGGTGCGTTCCGCATCCTTGCGGAGACCTTCCGCCTCGTAGTGCTGTGAACCGTCCAACTCGACCGCGAGCTTCAGCTGCGGGGCGTAGAAGTCGGCGATGTACCGCCCAAGCACCTTTTGCCGCGTGAACTTGACGCGGTGCCGGCGGAGAAACCCATACCAAAGCTTGCGCTCCTCGGGCGTTTGTTGCTTGCGCAGCGTTTGCGCGTTCGCCGTGAGGCGCGGATTGTGGCGGACGATCGGCATGGTACCCTCCGTGTTTCAAAGATACGATATCATCATACCCCACGGGAGCGATCCCGCATAGGGGAGAAAGGACCCAAATGACACAACTGCACATCATGATCATCTTGGCGGCGGGGTGCAATGCCCTGGCCGCTTTTCTCGGTGCGCGCGCGGCGCTTTGTTGCCGCAAACGGCACCGCAGACGGAAGGGAGAACGCCCCGCCGGGGGCGGATCCGACGGCTTCCGCAAGCCCGAAACCACAGCGCGCACAGCACAAGCGCCCCGCGTGACGACTGCGACCCCCGCGCCTTCCGCCCCGCCCGAAGAGGAGGAGCTGCGTTTGCAGCAGGCGTGGGCGAAGCTGATGCGCTACCACGGCATGAAAGGGGGCGCGGTATGAGCGTTTTCACCGACCCGGAGCACATCTTCCGCGAGCTGGCGGCGGGCGTTGCCTACAAGCAGCGCATCGGGCTGTTCGACACCGTGCGGGAGAACGAGGCGTTTTTCGTCGGCAGGCAGTGGGAGGGGCTCGAGGCGCCGGATCTCGAAAAGCCCGTGCTCAACATCCTCAAGCGCGCGGTGTGCTACTTTGCCGCCACCGTGAAAAAGGGCGCGACCGCCTTCACCGTGAAGCCTTGGGCGGATGGGACGGAGGGGCTGTGCCTTGCCCTGCGCCGTGCCGCGGAGGAGGTCTTCGAGCAGGACGGCACCGAAACCAAGCTTGCCGATTGCGTGCGTGCCGCCGCGGTGGACGGCGACGCCTGCCTCTACTGGTATTACGACCCCGTGCGCGAGCGCATCCGTTCCGAGCGCATCCGCAACACCGAGGTGTTCTTCCTCAACCCCTACGAGCCCGCGGTCGATGCGCAGCGCGGCATCCTCATCCGCACGCGGCGCCCCTACGACGAGCTGCGCGCCGAGGCGGCGGAAAACGGCGCGGAGGGTTGGGAGAACATCTTGCCCGACGACCCTGCGGGGCTCGCGCCCGATGCCGGGGAGCCCGAAAAGCTCGCGACCGTCGTGACCAAGTTCTTCCGCACGGCGGAGGGGATCTCGGCGGTTTCCGTCGCCCGCGGCGCCACGGTGCGCCCGCCCTTTTGCACGGGGCTTACGCGCTACCCCATCGCGTGGCTCCGCTGGGATGAAGTGACCGGCAGCTGCCACGGGCAGGCGGCGGTGACGGGCTTGGTGCCGAACCAGATCATAATTAATAAGCTGTTTTCGATGTACGTGCGCAGCGTCGAAACGAACGCCTTCCCCAAGGTCGTTTACGATATCACGAAGTTCGGCAGGGGCGGATGGACGAACCGCATCGGCGAGGCGATCGGGGTCTACGGCGACGTGGGCGACTGTGCGGTGAACGTGCTGCGCGGGGGCGATACCTCCGCACAGGTCATGCAGGTGATCGAAAGCGCGATCCGCCTCACACGCGAAACCATGGGTGCGACCGACGCCGCCATGGGCAGCATCAACGCGGAAAACACCGCCGCGAGCGCCATCCTCGCCAGCCAGCGCGCCAGCGCCGAGCCCCTAGCCCTGCAGCGCCGCGCCTACCTCGCCTTTTTCGAGGAGTGCGTGCGCATCGTCTTCGAATGGATGTCCGCCGCCTACGGGGTGCGCACCGTGCGGACGGACGAGGGGGACTTGGATGTGGATTTTTCCCTTGCCGCCGTGGCCGCGGACCGCGCTGTCGTGCATGCGGGCGACGCCGCCGAGTGGAGCGAAACGGGCGCGCTGTCGACCCTGAAGGAGCTGATCGCCGCGGGGCTCCCCGTGACGGAGGAAGAGCTGCGCGCCGCCGTGCCCGAACGGCTGGAGGCGTGACGCGGCGCCGCTTGCGGTGCCGGGTGTGAAACAAAGAACCATGAAAGGAGAAGCGAATGACGACGGAACGAGTTGAGAATGCGATGCAGGATGCGGCGGTGTGCGCCGTGCTGCGCGGGGAGGATGCGGGAACGGTGCGACCGGAAGGAGGTGAGGGCGGAACGGAGCCGAGGCGAAGCCGAACGGAAATCGGTGACGACGGGGCTTGCGCGGGAGGTAAGGACGGTAACACCGCCATGGGCGCAAGGCGTGCCGAAGGAGCAAACGGAAAGAACGGTGCGGGAGAAAGCGGTACGGAAGGTGAAAACGGCATGGACCGTGCCCCGGGTGCCGATAGGTATAACGGTGCCGAAGTCGCCGACGGAAAGAACGGAGCGGACGCAAGCGATGCATCGGGAGCCGATGCCGTGAACGGGGCGCAAGCCGCCGATGGAAAGAAAGGAGCGGACGCAAGAGACGACTCGGTTGCCGATCAGGGCAACGGGGCGCAAGCCGCCGATGCCGAACCGACCGAAGAGGAGATCGCCAAGTGGGAACGGTATTTCACACGCTACCCCGACGCCATGGAGCACGGCGTGCCCGAAGCCGTTGCGGAGGCCGCCGCCCGCGGGGAGGACCCGACCCTTGCCGCACTCGAAGCCGAGAACGCGCGCCTGCGTGCCGAGACCGCATCCCTCCGGGGGAAGATCGCAGCGCAACGCCGCAGCCCGGGCAGCCTTTCCGGCAACGCCGGCACCCCGCGCGACCCCGTGCTCGAGGTGCTGCTCGGCACGGAGTGAGGGAAAGTGGAGATGTGAAAGAAGCCAATAGAAACTTTATAATAATACAGCGTCACCGAATGACTCATTCGGATGAATGAGACCCGGAAGTGTTTCCGAGCCGACTACGTTGTTATGGGTTTCGGCAGACGAAACCCAACCCCTGCGCTTCGCTTCGGGAAAGACTGCGTCTCTGCACGCAACGCTCGGGCATCCCCTTGCACAACTCCTACGGCGTAGGCTTCGAGACGAATCCCAACCCCAGCGCTTCGCCGCGGGGAAGACTGCGTCTCCACCGCCTGCGGCGACACGCTTTCGATATTGGCTTCGCCAACATCCGGCGCGCCCCGCATGCCTTCGGCACGCTCGGGCATCCCCTTGCCCGACTCCTGTGGCGTAGGCTTCGAGACGAATCCCCTCACCGCCTGCGGCGGAGCTCCCCTTGCACTTCAAGTGGAGCCTAACTGTTGTGAGTTTTGAGTGATTTTGAGTGAAAAGCGCTTCGAGTGACTTGGTGAAACCACAATAGCTTAAAACGAAGCATCCCCTTGCATCGACTCCCGCGCCTACGGCTGCGGAGAAGACTACGCCTCCAAGTGGAGCCTGACGGGATTGTTTTTTGAGCAGTACCGAGTGACTGGCGAGTCGTGTGACTTCATTGCAACAGAGGCAGCGTATACCGAAAGGCTCCCCTTGAGGACTGCAAGGGGAGCTGTCCGCCAAGACGAAGTCTTGTCCGTTGGAAAAGCCAACGGAATGCGGACTGAGGGGTTTCGATGGAATTCAAGTTGTAGTACCGTTATCCGTTCTTTGATAAAACCGAATTCGGATATAAGGCGCCAAAATCTCCGGGTGCAATATATCGAATCGTTCCCCGGTGTCATTCGGCAAGTCCGTCGCTTCCGTGTCACTCCTTCCGTCATGTCGTGCAAGCACGCCATGACACCTCCCTCTCTGAGGGCGGCTTTTGGTTCGCCGTGTTTGTCGCGTTGCCCTTTGTTGCTTTCGGTGAGAGGCGGATCCGGCACGGAAATACGGTTGTCCCGGGTCATGGTTTTGCGACGGTTCCGGGATGATGCATCCACTCCGCATCCGCATCATCCCACCGGTTGAATTGTGAACGGGATGAAAAGAATATGCGGATGTTCCCCCGCGGCATTTGCAACGGGCGGCAAGCTGTTTTATAATTGCCCTATCAAAACGAAACGGGCATCGCCCGGGACGGGAGCAGACATATGAACCTGAAGAAACTTCTGAAAACCACGGCGCTCACGCTGGCTGCGGCAATGACCACCGCGCTGGCGCCGCTCGGCGCATTGGCCGCAACGGCGGATGTCACCATCCCCGTGGGCATCGAGCAGAACATCGACATCGCCTCCGTGAAGGAGGGTGAGGTCACCGAGTTCTACGCCAAGAACGAAAGCGGATCCGGTCTTTCGAGCTGGTCCGTCGGGCAGACGCTGAACGGCGCCTACACCGACCTCACGCTTTCGGTCGTGGCGGAGCGCGAAGGCCTGTGGGAATTCGCATACGAATATAAATACGTGAAAGCGGGCAAGACCTACACGCAGAGCGGCACGATCTCCGTCGTGACCGAGCGCTACGTACCGCCCGTGGTCGTGACGCCCGAGCCGGTGCCCGTCGAAACGGAAGAGCCGGTCGTGACGCCGGAGCCCATGCCCGAGGTGACCGAGGCGCCCGTCGTGACGCCCCTGCAGGCGCACGCGGCGTGCGCGGCACACCACTACTCCCCGGAAGACCGCGCCGGAACCCGAGCCGGAGCCCGAACCCGAGCCGGTGTTCGAGCCCACCGCGCAGGACATGAAGGCGTTCTCCGCGTTGGCGGCACTGCAGTACGGCATGGATGAGCGCGGCGGCGACCGCGCGGGTCAGATCTACGCGCTCAGCTGCCTCTACCGCGCTTCCGGTGATTTCACCGGCGCGGATGCCGCACGCAACGGCGGCATGCTGACCATCGGCGAGGATGCGCTGGCGGCGTTCTTCAACTCCGTTTCCGGCTTGCAGTTCGAGCGTGCCGAGGAGGAAGCCTCCTACGACATCGCCGTCACCGTGGCGGGGTATGAATACACCTTCGACAACGCGGGCGACCCCGTGAGCGTTACGGTGATCTCCTGCGAACCCAACGGCGACGCCGTGACGGTGATCGCGGATGTCGCGCCCGGCGGCGATGCGCTGCCCGCGACCGTGCAGCTGACCGCAGTGCCCGTGGGTGCCGCCCTCGGCTGGAAGCTCGCATAACAAACAAGGGAGTTTCACTCCGGTATCAAATGCAAAACAAACGAAAAGGCGATCGGCAACGGTCGCCTTTTTGCGTGGGACGGGGAGCGGGGGGAGGTTCGTGCTGCCGATGTTATTCGGAGAGGCTGTTACTTGAGTGCCACTCCTTCCGTCTCGCCGTCGCCTGCGGCTCGGCGCACCACGCTTTCGATATTGGCTGCGCCAACATCGCTTACGCTGTTCGTGAACGAACAGCTGTCGCTATCTACCGTCTGCGCTGAAGCGCAGACTGCGCAAATGCAAGCATTTGCTTATTGTCTGTCGCTTCCTAACGCCTCGCTTCGCAACGGCTTACCGCCTCTCTGAGGGAGGCTTTTGGTGCGGTTCGGCACGCTGTCTGCTGCTGCTTGCGATGAGAGACGAATCTCGCCTCCTTCGCCTACGGCTTCGGGACGAATCCCAACCCCTGCGCTTCGCTGCGGGGAAGACTGCGTCTCCATCACCTTCGGTGACACGCTATCGTGGTGCGCTTTGCGGCACCACTGTCGCGCCCCGCGTTGTTGCACAACGCTTGGGCATCCCCTTGCTCGACTCCTTCGCTGCGCTTCGGAGAAGACTTCGTCTTCAAGTGGAGCCTAACGGCCTCGCAACTTGCGAACCGGCAAGTAACAATTGTTTCGAGCAACTTACAGTACCTCGACAGACTTACAGCGGAGCCTGCCCTTGAAGAGCAAGGGAAGGTGCCGAGCGTATGCGAGGCGGAAGGGATTCGACCGTTGAAGCGAAAGCCTCTTTCCCGATGCATCGTTCCCGATGTCATGCGTCAAGCCCGTTACTCCCGTGTCACTCCTTCCGTCACGCCGTGCCTATGGCTCGGCGCACCACGCTTTCGATATTGGCTGCGCCAACATCGCTTACGCTGTTCGTGAACGAACAGCTGTCGCTATCTACCGTCTGCGCTGAAGCGCAGACTGCGCAAATGCAAGCATTTGCTTATTGTCTGTCGCTTCCTAACGCCTCGCTTCGCAACGGCTTACCGCCTCTCTGAGGGAGGCTTTTGGTGCGGCAAGTTCGTTGCG
>JAUNCT010000013.1 GCA_030526425.1 Clostridia bacterium | reverse complement strand
GCCAGCGTCATCGAGTAAGTCATCTTACTCTCATAAAAAGGCTCCCTTCGGGGAGCCTTTTTTTCATGCCGAAAACGGCGATGCAGGCGGGAAAACAGAGGACCGGGACAGGGGAAACAGAAAACAGCACGGTGCGTGTCCGTGCTGTTTTGCCGTGGGCTTCAGCCCTTGATGTGGTTCGAAAAGTAGTTTTCGAGAATGGGGAACGCCTCGTCGCGGAGGACGCCGGCGGTGACTTCCGGTTTCCAGTTGGAGTTCGCGAACACGAGCGCGCTGCAGTCGGAGCCTTCGTCCCCGAAGATGGACTCGAGGTCGCGGTTGCTTGCGGCGTAGACCAGCCGCCCGAGCTTTACCCAAACCATGGCGCCGCTGCACATGAAGCAGGGCTCACAGCTCGAATACATGGTGTATTCTCTGAGGTCGGTGATGCCGGTTTCCGCACAGAAGCGGCGGATCAGACCCGTTTCGCCATGAAAGGTCGGGTCGTGCATGGTGTAGATTTGGTTTTCGTTGGTGAAGACGATCTCTCCGTCCTTGACGAGGACGGCGCCGAAGGGCTCGTTGCCGTGCTCCACGGCGAGCGCGGAAAGGCGGATCGCTTCTCTCATCATTCGTTCATCGAGTGTCAAAGGGGTTACCTCCTCAAAGAATTCATCTGCGGGAGTCGACGATCGTTCTTCGTGCGATGATTGCATCATCGATGTGCTTTTGCCGGTATTTTTCGCGGTCGGTGAAGACCGCGACGACCTCGTCCGCAACGGCGGTCTCGCTGCGCGGGCGGGCGTTTCTGAGATAGCCGTACAGCCGGTCCGCCACGAAATCGGTATCCAGCATGGATACGATGCCTGCGGTGAAGGTTTCGGTGAACCCGAGTTCGCGCATCAGGCGGTGGATGTTTTGTGCGTTTTTCGGCGGTCGTTTCGGCATGCGTTCCTCCCGTTCCGGTTGGGATACCGTTTCATCCTACCCTTGTTCGCACGGTCTGTCAAGCGGCGCGGGGCGGAGGATGCAACCGAAACGAACGGAAAGAGCACCGACACGCAAAGTGCGGTTGCTTGAACGGAAGGCAACCGGGGATTACAATAGTTTTACAAAAGCAAATTTCGCAACGGAGAGGAACATCATGCTCGGAAAGAATCTGACGGCACTGAGAAACATGAACGGGCTGACGCAGGAGGAGCTTGCCGAGAAGGTCGGCGTTTCTCGGCAGGCCTACGCCAAGTGGGAAAAGGGAACCTCGGTGCCCGATGTGGAGCGGTGCATGGCTCTGGCGGAGTTTTTCGGAACAACGGTCGAGAACCTGATGCGGGAGCACACGACGGACGCCGGGACCGCATTGCTGCCGCCGCCGAAGGGCAAGTACATTTGGGGCAGCGTGACCATCAGCGAGCGCGGGCAGATCGTGATCCCGAAAGTCGCGCGCGAGACCTTCAGCTTGAAATGCGGTGACCGTTTGGTGGTGCTCGGTTCCGAGGGCGAAGGCATCGCCCTGAAAAAGGCGGAGGATTTCGAAGCGCAGCTCAGACAACTGATGGAGCAGGCGGGGAAGGAGAACGGCTGAAATGAAGATCGCTTGGTTTTGCATCCCGGCGCATGGGCATACGAACCCGACGTTGGGGCTTGTGGAGGAGATGACGCGCGCGGGGCACGAGGTACGGTACTTCTCGTTCGCGATGTTCCGCGAAAAGATCGAGAAGGCGGGCGCGACCTTCGTTCCCTGCGACGATTACGACCTCGGCGACGGCGAGCGAGATGCGGGCGACCGCGTCGGCAAGGACATCGCGTATTCCACGGAGCTCATCGTACGGGCGACGCTGGCGCTCGACCCGTTGCTGACGCGGGAACTCGGTGCGTGGCGCCCGGACCTGATCGTCTCCGACTCGGTGGCGTTCTGGGGAAAACTCGCGGCGCTGAAGTTCGGCATTCCGTATGTGTGTTCGACGACGACGTTCGCGTTCAACCGCTACTCATCGAAATACATGCCGCAAAGCGCGGGTAGTATGATCAAAATGCTGTTTGCGATGCCACGTGTCAGCCGTGCGCTCGGGCGTCTGCGGGCGGCGGGCTATCCCGTCAAAAGCGTGTTCGATATCATTGCGAACGACAACGACACGAACACCGTCGTCTACACATCGAAGGCGTTCCAACCGTGTGCGAAGACCTTTTCGGAACGGTACCGCTTCATCGGTCCGTCGGTCCGCCCTGCAATGGAGAAAACGGAGAAAACCGCCGGAAAAACGGTCTACATCTCGCTCGGTACCGTCGTATCGAACGAGCGGCTGCTGAAGAACGCCATCGAAGCCGTGCGCGGCACGGATTGGCAGGTGCTTGTATCGACGGGGGAAACGGAGGTTGCTCCCGCCGATGTTCCGGAGAACGTGCGCCTGTACCGGAGCGTCGACCAAATGTCCGTCCTCGGGATTGCGGATGTTTTTCTGACGCACTGCGGAATGAACTCCGTTTCCGAAGCGCTGTGGAGCGGCGTGCCGCTCGTGCTCGCGCCCCAGACGCCGGAACAGGGCGCCGTTGCCCGGAGGACCGCCGAAGTCGGGGCGGGACAGCTGCTTCGGAACACGGACCCGGAAGCGATCCGCTGTGCGTTGGAGACGGTATTGGGGCAAACATCTTACAAGAACGCGGCGAAAGCCATGGCACGGAGCCTGCACGCGTGCGGGGGCGTCCGCGAGGGACGGGAGTTTCTGGAAAAATGCGCGGCGGCGGGGTATAATAAGGCGTAAACCATCGCTCGGAGGGATCGTATGACCATTCGCATCGTTTGCTGCGGCAAAATGAAAGAAAAATATCTGACGGAGGCCGTGGCGGATTATGTGAAACGCATCTCGCGGTTTGCGACCGTGGAGATCGCCGAGGTCGCGGATGAGAAGATCCCCGACAACGCCTCTCCGGCGGAGGAACGGATGGCGACCGAGAAGGAGGGCGAGCGCCTGCTTTCGAAGATCGCCCCGCAGGACCGCGTGATCGCCATGGCGATCGGCGGGAAAAAGTACACCTCGGAGGCGTTCGCAAAGCACATCGCACAGCTGCAATTGTCGGGCTTTTCCCGCGTGTGCTTCGTGATCGGCGGTTCGCTCGGGCTGTCGCCTGCGGTGATGCAGCGTGCGGATGAAACGCTGTCCCTGTCGGATATGACCTTCCCACACCGGCTGGCGCGCATCCTCATCCTCGAACAGACCTACCGTGCCTTCAAGATCAACAACAACGAAACCTACCATAAATGAAAAGACCCGCAGCGCGTGCTGCGGATCTTTTTTCGTATGCAAAAGCTCAGAAGCTCTCGTTGTAGATCGCCGCGATCTCATCGGGCGTGAGGGTGCGGTAGCCGCCGGTCTTGATGCGGATGCCGGAGATCATCGCGGGGACCATGTCGGGCGTGGCGCCGAGGTCGGTGATGTTCATCACGAGACCGAGCTCCTTCATCCACTGCTCCATCGCGTCGAGACCCTCGTGCGCGATCTGGATGTCCGGCTTGTTTTCCGGGTCGACGCCCCAGACCTCCGTCGCAAAGCGGACGAAGCGCGGCAACCCGGACTCGAGAATGAAGCGGTAATAGGGCAGGGACACGGCGGAGAGGGTCATGCCGTGCGCGGCGTCGGTCAGTGCGCCGACCGCCTGACCCAGCTGGTGGACCATCCAGTCGGTGGTCTTGCCGCGGGAAATGAGCGTGTTCAGCGCCCAGGTCGCCGTCCACATGATGTTGCTGCGCGCCTCGTAGTTCTGCGGGTCCTTGTTGGCGATGCGGCTCGCGTGGATGAGCGAACGCATGAGTCCCTCGGCGAGGTAATCGCTCGTGCAGTCGTCGCTGCCGGAGAAGTACTGCTCCGAAATGTGGTTGAAGATGTCGTAAATGCCGGAAACCATCTGGTAGTGCGGCAGGCTCATGGTGTAGCGCGGGTCGAGCACGGAGAACTTCGGCATCACACGCGCGTCGCGGAACACGTGCCCGTATTTGAGCCCGGCATCGCGGTTGGTGATGACGGTGCCCGCGTTCATTTCGCTGCCGGTGCCGACCATCGTGAGGACGCAGCCAACGGGCACGATCTCGAGGTCCGCATCGGGTTCGTCGAAGCGGATGAAGTATTTGTCCCACGGGTCTTCGGGGCAATTCACGGAGATCGAAACGGCCTTCGCGTAGTCGCAAACGGAGCCGCCGCCCACGGCGAGGATGAGGTCGGGGCGGAATTCGCGCGCGACGGCGATGCCCTCATACAGCTTTTCGAGGGTCGGGTTCGGCATGACGCCGGAGACTTCGGCGATCTCTTTGCCGGCGGCCTTCAGCTGCGCGACGACGGCATCGTACACGCCGTTCTTCTTGACGGAACCGCCGCCGTAAACGAGCAGGACCTTGCCGCCGTAGCGGGAGGTCTCTTCCTTCAGGTTGGAAACGGCGTTCTCGCCGAAATAAAGCTTTACGGGGTTGTGGTAGGTAAAACTGCCGAGCATGTTGAAACTCCTTTCCCGATGCGGCGGTCGTTGCTGTATGCCGCATACACCATTACCATACCATCGGAACCGCGGATTGTCAAACGGGCAAAAAAGACCCGCCCCGGAGAACGGGACGGGAATGGGGCGACGGAGGTCAGCGGACCTGACCGTTGCCGCGGATGACGTATTTGAAGGTGCAAAGCTCGCCGAGACCGAGCGGTCCGCGGGCGTGGAGCTTTTGCGTCGAGATGCCCATTTCGCAGCCGAGACCGAACTCGCCGCCGTCGGTGAAACGGGTCGAGGCGTTCACATAGACCGCCGCGGAATCCACCCCGGTGACGAAGCGCTCCGCGGTTTCCTCATTCGCGGTCACGATCGCTTCGCTGTGCCCCGTCGAATGCGCCGCGATGTGCGCGACCGCTTCTTCGACGCCGGAGACGATGCCGACCGCCATCGTATAGCCGAGGAATTCCGTGTCGAAATCCGCACTGCCGGCGGCAACGCCGGGCACGATCTTCGCGGCTTCGGGGTCGAGGCGCAGCTCCACGGGCTGTTTGCCCGCCGCGGCGCGGTCTTCGGCAAGGCGCTTGCGGAACAGGGGCAAAAAGGCGTGTGCGATGTCGCGGTGCACGAGGCAGACCTCCGCAGCGTTGCAGACCGAGGGGCGGCTGCACTTCGCGTTTTCGAGGATATCCAACGCCATGCCGAAGTCGGCATCTTTATCCACATAGATATGGCAGATACCGGTGCCCGTTTCGAGCACGGGGACGGTCGCGTTGTCCACACAGCGGCGGATCAGGTTCGCGCCGCCGCGCGGGATGAGCAGGTCGACAAGACCGCGCGCGGTCATGAGCTCTTCCGCAGAGGCGTGGGTCGTATCCTCAACGAGGGAGACCGCGGATTCGGGAAGCCCCGCGCGGATGAGACCCGTGCGCAGCGCATCCACGATCGCCCGGGCGGAACGGTGTGCCTCCTTGCCGCAGCGCAGTACGCAGCTCGAGCCCGCCTTCAGCGCGAGGGCTGCGGCATCCGAGGTCACGTTCGGGCGGCTTTCGTAAATGATGGCGATCACGCCCATCGGGACGGCGACCTTTTCGATGACCAGCCCGTTCGGGCGGGTATGGGTGCCGAGAGACTTGCCGACCGGGTCGGGCAAAGCGGCGACCTGACGCATTCCCTCCGCCATGCCGGCGATGCGCCCCGCATCGAGACGCAGACGGTCGAGCATGACCTCGTTGATCGAGCCCTTGGCGGCTTCGAGGTCCGCCGCGTTCTCGGTGAGGATCGCATCCGTGTGCGCGACGAGCGCGTCCGCCATGTGCAGCAGGGCGGCGTTCTTTCGGTCGGTGGTGGCAGCGGCGAGCGCGGGCTTTGCCGCCTTGGCAGCAAGCAGGATTTCATGCGTCGTCATATGTTTTTCCTCCCGGTGAAGCGGGTGCCGACGGGTTCGCCGTCGACGATGCGGTAGAGGACCGCGGGGTGTTCGCCGTTGGTGATGACCATGTCACAGCCCTTTGCCATCACCGTTTTCGCGGCGCGGAGCTTGGTGATCATGCCGCCGGTGCCGCGGGCCGTGCCTGCGCCGCCTGCGAGCGCTTCGATCTCGGGGGTGATCTCCGTAACGGTGTGCAGCAGGCGCGCGTTCGGGTCCTTGTGCGGGTCTGCGGTGTACAGCCCCTCGATATCCGAAAACAGCACGAGCAGGTCGGCTTCGACGGTCGATGCGACGATGGCGCCGAGCGTGTCGTTGTCGCCGACGGTGATCTCCGCCGTGGCGACGGTGTCGTTCTCGTTGATGATGGGCAGTGCGCCCATTTCGAGCAGGCGGTGCATGGTGTTTTCGAAGTTCACGCGGCGCTCGGGGTCGTTCACATCGTCGGCGCTCAAAAGGACTTGCGCGACGGTGTGGCTGTATTGGGAGAACTGCCGGTCGTAGATGTTGATGAGCTCGCACTGACCGACGGCGGCGGCCGCCTGCTTCGACGGGATGTCTGCGGGTCTGCCGGGCAGGTTCAGCTTGCCGACGCCCATGGCGATCGCGCCGGAGGAGACGAGGATGATCTCGTGACCTGCGTTCTTCAGGTCGGCGAGGACTTTGCAAAGTTCCTCCACGTGGCGGATGTTCATCCGCCCGGAGGCGTAGGTCAGCGTGGAAGTGCCGACTTTGACAACGATACGCATTGGGGACTCCTTATTTCAATTGCAGTGTTTTTTCGTAGGCGGCGATCACGGCGTCCATCGCGGCGGCGCGCAAGCCCTTCTCTTCGAGTGTACGCACACCGGCGATCGTCGTGCCGCCCGGGGAGCAGACGGCGTCCTTCATCGCACCGGGGTGCTTTCCCGAAAGCCGCGCGAGCTTTGCGGTGCCTTCGAGCGTTTGCGCGGCGTAGAGCAGCGCCGTTTGCCGGGGCAGACCGCAGGCGACCGCACCGTCTGCCAGCGCTTCGAGAAACAGGCAGCAGAACGCGGGACCGCAGCCCGAAAGGGCGGAGGCGGCGTCGATGAGCTTTTCGTCGATGGCGTCCGCGGTGCCGCTACCGTCGAGAAGCTTACGGAAGGTCTCGCACTCTTCGGCGGTCGCGCCGAGCGCGCAGTACTGGATGACGCCCGCGCCGACGGCAACGGGCGTGTTCGGCATGATGCGGATGACGGGGTACGTTCCGCCCGCAAGCTCTGCGATGGTTTGGCAGGTGAGCCCCGCCGCCATCGTCACGAGGACGAAACGGTCCTTCCGTTCGGCGAGCACGGGCGCGATCTCGCGGAGGACGGCGGGCATGACCTGCGGCTTGACGCCGAGCAGGAGGAGCTTCGCGTTCGCGGCGACGCCCGCGTTGCCGGTGACGCTTGCGTTCGGCAGAGCGCCGGCGAGTTCCGCTGCCTTTTCGGGACCGCGGTTCGCAAGATGAAAACGGGCTTCGGGGGCGTTCCGGGCGATGAGCTTTGCGATCGTCCCGCCCATATTGCCGCAGCCGATGAGACCGATATCGGTAAACATTGCGGTGGTTCCTTTCTGTTCCCGAGGGGGAAATGATATATTGTTTTATATTGTAGCTTGTTTCGCCGCAGCTTACAAGGGCGCGGAACCCGGGAGCGTGAAGAGACCCGAGCGCAGGAGCTTGAGATAGATATCGCGTGCCATGGCGCGGACTTCGGGCTCGGGCAGGTTCTCGGGAACACAGGTGTTGATGAGCCCGAACATACTGCTGCACAGCACCGACGCCGTCTGCCGGGAGGGGTACTTCGGCACGAGACCGCGGTGACGGTCGATGTAATCGTCCACGCTTTCGAACACCAGACTGTAGAACGAGCTGAAGAGATAGGGGTTGCGCTGCTGGGTGGCGTGGATGAAATACGCGCTGTTGTCGAAATACAGGCAGAGGATCGACTCGAGCAGGTTGACGTAGCCTTTGAGCGCGTCGTTTTCGGGGTTGTTTTCCTCTTGCAGGCGGTGGTAGGTATCGTCCGCTTCGCGGATGTAGCCGATGAACAGCTCCTCCGCGAGGGCGTATTTGTCTTCGTAATAGGTGTAGAACGTGACGCGTGTGCACTTCGCTTTGCGGCACAGCTCCGTCACGGAGATCTTTTCGAAGGGGAACTCCCCCAACAGGGCGATGAGCGCCGATTTCAGGTTCTTTTTTGTTTTGAGGATGCGTTTGTCTTCCATGGTGTTTCCGTTCCCGGGGGATAATGAACAGATCGGACGAAAGTGGCATTGTAACGCACCGATCGACTATGTTATTATTACACTTGTATCAATATTTGTCGAGTGGGCGGGAGAGCCCTGCGCGCTTTTCGCAAGGAGCAGAGAACGATGTCTTTCAGAATCTTCACGGATACTTCCAGCAACCTTCCGATGCGCCTTCTGGTGGAGGAGAACATCCCGCTGATCCCGTTTTCGTTTTACCCGCAGAACGACAGCGGCGCGCTGAAGCAGGTGACGGATATCGAGGCGTTCGACGGCAAGGCGTATTACGACAGCATCCGCAACGGGATCTTGTACAACACCTCGCAGATCGCGCCGCAGGCCATCTTCGACGCGCTTGCCCCGGCGGCGGAAGCGGGGGAGGACTGCCTGTTCATCTCCATGTCCTCTGGCATCAGCGGTTCGTTCAACTCGAGCGAGATCGCGATGACGATGCTGCGCGAGCAGTACCCTGAACGCAGGTTCTTCACGCTCGACACCAAGGCGGCTTCCCTCGGCGAGGGCATCGCCGTGCTCAAAGCCGTCGAATACCGCAGGGCGGGGCTTTCGGTCGAGGAGACCTTCCGGAAGCTGACGGAGCTGGTACCGCACATCTGCCAGGTGTTCACCGTGGCGGACCTCGGGCACCTGTGCCGCACGGGGAGACTGTCGAACGCTGCGCGCATCCTCGGCACGGTGCTGAACATCCGTCCCATCCTCAAGGGCAACGAAAACGGGCAGATCGTAAACACCGAAAAGGTGCGCGGCAGCAAAAAGGCGATCAAGCGCCTTGCGGAGATCTACGATGAGCTCGTCGAAAACCCCGGGGAGCAGACCGTTTGCATCGCGCATGCGGACAACGATGAGGACACGGCGTATCTCGTCCGATTGCTGAACGAGAACAAGCCGCCGAAGGAGATCCTCACCGTGTGCTACGAACCCGTGACCGGCGCGCATGTCGGACCGGGAACGGTCGCGCTGTTCTTCCTCGGCGGGGCGGACGTCCGCATGAAATAACAAAGGAAACACCGGGTCCGCTGCGGCAAAGCCGCAGCGGACCCTTTCATTCGCCCCGGAAATGGAGCGGGAAAAGAAAAAAGGCAATGTACCGGGCGGTACATTGCCTTTTGCAGTTGCGGGAAAGTTCAGTTCTTTCGGCGGTCGTTGCCGTTCTTTTCGTAATGCGCGCGCTTCGAAGCGTACATGCGCTCATCCGCCTTGTCGATCATTTCATCGAGGGAGAGGGCTTCATCCTCCCAGTGCGGTACGGTGCCGATGGAGATGGACAGCTCGAAGCCGAGCGTCTCGCGGTACGAACGGAGTATGTGCGTGAGGCAGCGCATGGCGGACGCCAGCTCGTCGGGCGTCAGGTTCAGAAGGGCGGAGAATTCATCGCCGCCGATGCGGTACACGTCGCCGTGTTCGCCGAAGGACTGCAGCAGACAATCCGCTGCGGCGCGGATCATGACGTCGCCCGCGTTGTGTCCGTCGCGGTCGTTGACTTCCTTGAGACCGTTGACGTCGGCGTTGACGGCAACGAGCCCCTGCGGGAGCGGCGCCTTTTTCAGCCGCGAGATCGCTTCCTCGTAGGCGCGGCGGTTCGACAGACCGGTCAGCTCGTCTTTATACGAGTTGTCGAGCAATACGGTCGTGCGGCGCCGTGTGGCGTGACCGACCGCGAAGAAGACGACGAGCAGGATGAGGAACAGACCGCCGTTGAGCAACAGCATGAGCTTCATGTCGTTGTCGAGCTTGATGTCGTCGCTCTGCACGACGAGGAACCAACCGAGGTTTTCGACGTATTTGGTGATGATGATCTTGCCGCCGGTCTCGTTGTAAATGTATTCGTTTTCGGTTTTTGCGCTGACGGGGATGTCGTTGAGCCAAGCGTTTTCGATCTTGACGGTATCGGTATCGACCTGCACCAGACCGTTCGCGTCGACGAGGTTGATCTTCACACCGTATTGGTTTTCGTAAGCGGACAGGATATCCTGGATGTTCGTCATTTGAACACCCACGCCGCCCACGCCGACCAGACCTTCATCGGTCTCGATGCGCGCGTTGACGAAAACCGTCCAGAGGTTGCCGTTGACCTCATCGGTGTCGACGTCGAGGTCGTAGGATTTGTTCTTTTCGAGGAACGCGGAATACCAGACATCGTGCGGGTCGTTGACGGGGTCGACGATTTTGTTGAGCCCGACCGCAGTGTAATAACGCGAGGTCTTGGTGGAAACGGTGAATGCGGAATCGAACCCGAGGCGTTCTTTGACCGAGCTCAGGTACCGCTGCATCTTCGCGACATCGCCCGCTTCGTTTTCGGAACTCTCCTCTTCGACGAGGAAGTCCGCGAGGAAGCCGTTGCTCGCCATGGTCTTCGCCGCCATGATGGGCTCGGTCATGGAGGAGCTGATGGTGTCGTGGACGCGCGCGGCGATCAGCATGCTCATATCCTTGCGGTTTTCGGCGTTCATCCTGTTCATGGAAAGCATCGCCAGCAAGGTGGACAACAACAGAACGGACATGACGAGGATGAACGTTCCGGTGTAGCGTTGCCGTGTTTTCTTTTGCATGGGATGACCTCCTCTCAACGGACGGGATGCCGGTTGCCCGGGACCCGTTCCGGACTGCGAAAACGCAGGAATACTTGCAGTTTACAGCATATATAATAACAATTTATTATATTCCGTTATTTATACGAAACGCAAGTTGAAAGATTTTGTCCGGAACTGAAAAAGTATCGGAATACGGGCATGAAAAAACTCCGGAAACCGGAGCTTCCGGAGCAAAGACCGGGAAATGTCGAGTCCGTCTTTATGCGGAGAAACGACGGCGTCTTGAAAAACGGTCGGGAATTTTCTTCGCATCGGTTTGTGTCATCGGTCGGTCAAGCGGCGCGGTCCGGGTATTTACCGGGTCGGTCCGCCCCAGGCTGCAAAAGCACCGGCATACGAGTCCAGCACTGCCGCATCGATCGTGATTTTGTTCTCTGCTGTTTTGTGATCGATCGCCATCGGATTGCAGCCGCCCGCCTGTTTCCCGACGCTGTCCATCCGGAACACGTTTCCGCAATTCCGGCATACCAACTTTCCTTGTTTTTCCACGAAATACGCCCGCGGGGAAGGATTGCACGCCTGACAGGTGTTCAGGGAAATGCGCGGAGTACCATCCGACGCAATGACACCGATCAGCTGTATCGTTGTTCCGTTCGCATCATAATTGAAGTAGGATGCATGCTCCGTAAACCGGGAAGGATCGATCGCGATCACTCCGTCTTCCGCCTGCACCGTTGTGTACTTTTCCGCATTCCCGTTCTCGCCGGTGCTTTCGGTTTTGCTTGCAGCCGGTTTCACGGTTTCTTGATTTCCGCAGGCTGTGAGTGCCAAAGCGGAAACCCCCAAAAGCAAAACGGCCAATGCTCTTTTTGTGCTCATATTTTCTGAATGCTCCTTTGTTGTTTTATTCAACGATTTTGATTTCTCCGTATATCATTCCCATCCAACAGGTGTATGGGACGGTTCCAGCCTCTTCCGGCAAAAACTCGATGAGGTTATCGCCGGGCTCAAACACATGGGTGATCCCAAAGCTTTTTATGTTCATTTTGTAATTGCATCCGTTGATCACTTCTTCCGGTACACGGATCGTCCACTTGACCGGAACGCCGCGGCGCACCGTGATCTCCGGATAGGTTCCGAAATCCAAAGTACTTTCCACATACTGGACGGTACCGTCTCCGGAAAGCACGTAAGTATCCGGTTCCGCATTGCGGGAGGTGCTTCCGGCGATATTGAGATCGAACCCTGCCAACGCCGCACCTTGCGTGAACATTGCCATTCCCAACACGATCACCAGGATCCCGCTGACCCTCATCACGGTTTTCGTGTATTTCTTCCCGAGGAGGGTGACGATGCTTCCCAGTCCGAGCATCAACGGAACGGTTCCCAGGCTGAACATAAACATGGCCGCCGCGCCGGAGAACGGATTTCCCGAACCCAGAGCAACGATCTGCATGGATTGCATCGGACCGCAGGGCATGAAACCGTTGAGTATTCCGACCAAGAGCGGTCTGTTCTCCGTAAGCCTTTTGCGGACGATCCCATCGGCAAGTTTTTTCGGGAGCCGGATATTCAACCCTCCGAAGCCCCGGAACCAACCGAGGGTCCGGATACCCATGATCACCATGAGGATACCGGCGGTCGTTTTCAGTATGCCTTGAAGCAACAAAGGAATACCGCCGGTGCTTCCGCCTGTAACCACCATGCCGATGGACCCGAGAACGGCGCCGATACAGGTGTATGAAATCACCCGTCCGAGATTATAGAGAAGGCTTGCGGAAACCTGTCTTTTCCGCAACGGGGCTCCGTATGCTGTGCTTTTCGTTGGCATACTCTGTGACAGATTGATCCCGCCGCACATTGCGATACAGTGCACCGATGTCAGTACACCGACCGCAAACAGCATGCCATAGCCCATTTTCGAATCGGCGAGCTTGGACGGCACAAGATAATTCAAAAGCCCGAAGCGTTGCAGCAGATAATACAGCAGGAGGATCGTTGCAACGGTGACCGCGTTTTTTGTTCTCTTGGCTGCTTTTTCGGAATCGTCCTCGATGACCTCGTAGCCAAGCTCCCGGATGATCGTACGGATCCGGTCCGGCGACAAGGACGCGGGATCGTAAGATACTTCGGCATTGCTCCGGCGGTAATCGACACACGCATGCTGCATCCCCGGCGTATGGATCAGCTTTTGCTCGATCTTTCTTTGACAGTTGACGCAAGTCATTCCGTCGATCCGAATAACTTCATGCATGATTCCGGTATCCATTTGCTTCATCCTCATTAACGACCTATTAACCCACTGGATTGGTGGCACAATGTATATAAAATATACCCCCCAGAGGTATTTGTCAATCGTTTTGTTTTTCCGGATCTTTTCGGATTTGTGTATGCGGACGAAAAAAGTCCACCCGGGATGATCCCGGACGGACTTCCGATCGTATGAGAGTATTCTTGAAGTGAGGGCAACGATTTGAACCATGCCGGAAACCATTTTGTTCCGGGCGTATTTACCGGTTCTCCGGCCTGCAGGCAGCCGCCACCTTGTCCAAAAAATATGCATGGATCCGGACATCATCCGTCATCTCCGGATGAAAGGCAAGACCGATCTGGTTTCCGTACTCCACCCCGACGATGCGACCATCCACGCAAGACAGGATCTTCGCCCCGTCCTTTACCTCTGTGATATAGGGCGCACGGATAAAAACATGCGGATAATCGGCAAACGATCCGACAGGGGCGTTCGTTTCAAAGCTGCCGAGCTGCCTTCCGTAGGCATTGCGTTGGACCGTGACCGGAAGGGTCGCCAGGTGTTTGGTGGCATCTCCCTCCAGTTCCTCCGCCAACAAGATCAGCCCCGCACAGGTACCGAGAACCGGGAGTCCGTTTTCGATCAGAGACCGGATAGGCTCAAACAGCTCCAGCTTGTGCAAAAGCTGCCCCTGAACGGTGCTCTCACCGCCCGGAAGGATGAGTCCGTCGATACCGTCCAAGTCCTTTTTTTGGCGAATCTCCACACATTCCGGCTGCAATGACTGTATTTCGGATAGCTTACGGAGCATGTTGATATGCTCGATAAAGGCACCCTGTACTGCCAGTACACCGATTTTCATCTTACTTTCCCCGTTCTTCCATGATGATTTTGATCTCGGAGGGATTGATTCCGACCATAGCCTCACCCAAATCCTCGGACAGCTTGGCGATCAATGCCGCATCTTTGTAGTTTGTCACCGCCTGAACAATGGCCGCCGCTCTCTTTGCGGGGTTGCCCGACTTGAAAATGCCGGAACCCACAAAGACACCCTCTGCGCCGAGCTGCATCATCAGTGCCGCGTCTGCGGGAGTTGCCACTCCGCCCGCCGCAAAGTTCACGACCGGCAGTTTGCCGTTTTCATGAACGTAAAGCACAAGGTCATAAGGAACCTGAAGCTGCTTCGCCTCCTCAAACAATTCGTCCTTCGACATCGCGGCGATCTTGCGGATCTCCGAGTTCATTTTTCTCATATGGCGGACTGCCTGAACCACGTCTCCGGTTCCGGGTTCACCCTTCGTGCGGATCATTGCCGCACCTTCGTTGATCCTTCTCAATGCCTCTCCCAGGTTTCTGGCGCCGCACACGAACGGTACTTTGAATTGGGTCTTGTCGATATGGTAAACATCGTCCGCCGGGGAAAGCACCTCGGATTCATCGATGTAGTCGATCTCGATTGCTTCCAAAATCTGAGCCTCGACGAAGTGACCGATACGGCACTTGGCCATGACGGGAATGCTGACAGCCTCCTGGATGCCCTTGATCATCTTCGGGTCGCTCATTCTGGAAACACCGCCGGCCGCACGGATATCCGCGGGGATCCGCTCCAAAGCCATGACTGCGCAGGCACCGGCTGCTTCTGCGATCCTTGCTTGCTCGGGAGTCGTGACGTCCATGATGACGCCGCCCTTCAACATCTGTGCCAATCCCTTGTTCAGGTTATACTGCGTTGCATTCATAATCATTTCGCCTCCGAATTTCCGTTGTCTTGACTTGCCATTCATTATATAATCATCTGGTAATATAAAAAGAACCAAAATAGAATATTATAATATTCCAGACGGGGAGATTGGAGCATGCTGACTTACAGCTTCGAACATGTGGACGGGCCCATCTACGAACACATATACAAGTGCATCAAAGGGGACATTTTATCGGGAAAACTGAAGCCCGGAGAGAAACTTCCCACCAAGCGCACCTTCGCCAGAAACAACAGCGTCAGTACCATTACGATTCAAAACGCATATGACCAGTTGATCAGTGAGGGCTATGTATATACTGTGACCAAGAAGGGCTACTATGTTGCTCAGATCCGGGAGCTGACGGCCCTGCCACCGGTATCCTGCAAAATCAGCTACGACATCGACCTGCCCAAGGCGCCGGACTTTGATGTGGATCTCTCCGGAAACGACTATTCGCCGGAGAACTTTCCCTTCTCCGTATGGACCGGACTTTCCAGAGAAGTCATGTCCACCCAAAAATCCGAGCTCATGCGGGTTTCCCCGATCGGCGGTGCTGCGGCCCTGCGGGAAGCCATTGCAGAGCACCTGCGGTCCTTCCGGGGGATGATGATCGACCCCGACCAGATCGTCATCGGTGCGGGAACGGAATACTTATACGGGTTGCTGGCAGACCTTTTGGGAAACGACAAACGATATGCCATAGAAAGCCCCGGCTACAAAAAGCTGGCCCAAATCTACGGTCAGCGGGGGATCCGCTGCCATTATGCCGGCATGGACAGCCTTGGAATCAAGGTGGATGAGCTTCTCCGGATCGATGCCGACATCGCCCACATTTGTCCGAACCATCACTTCCCGACGGGTATCACCATGCCTGCCAACCGCCGCTATGAGATTCTTGCCTGGGCCAATGAAAAGACCGGTCGCTACATCATCGAGGACGACTACGACAGTGAATTCCGCACGGAGGGAAAACCGATCCCCACACTCTTTTCCATCGATGCCTGCGAGAAGGTGATTTATATGAATACCTTCTCAAAGTCCATCGCACCGACCATCCGGATCAGTTACATGGTTCTGCCGGTCCACTTGGTGAAGCGCTTCTATGACAAGTTCAGCTTCTATTCGTGTACCGTATCCAACTTCGAGCAGTACACGCTGGCTGCCTTCATTGAGAGGGGCTGCTTTGAAAAGCATATCAACCGCATGCGCCTCCACTATATGAGAAAACGCAAGCGGATCATCGAAATCATCAAATCCGGCGATTTCTGCCGGCATTGCGATATCATGGAAAACGATTCCGGTCTGCACTTTCTGCTCCGCCTGCACACAGACCGCCCGGACCGCGAAGTCGAAGAGCTGCTGGCCCAAAGGAAGATCCGGATCAAGGCATTATCCGACTATGATTTGATCGGGGGAGACGCCCCGGAGCATCATTTCATTTTGAATTATTCGAATATCACGCCGGAGAAGGTCGAGAAGACCCTGTCGATCCTGGCGGAGATCCTGACCGGACAACCGTGAAAGGTCCGGAAAACGGGTCGCGATCCCGTACCGAATGCGAAGAACAAAGCCCCGCAAGCCTTGAGGTTGCGGGGCTTTTGCCGTGGTTCCTCCGAATACGGGGATAATAAAAAACACCCGGAAACAAGTGTTTCCGGGTGTTTTGAAGGTTTGATAATCGGTAAAGAGATTATCTCTTGGAGAACTGGGGAGCGCGGCGGGCTGCGTGCAGACCGTACTTCTTACGCTCTTTCATTCTCGGGTCGCGGGTCAGGTAACCGGCCTTCTTCAGAGCACCGCGGAGTTCGGGCGAGAACTGGAGAAGAGCGCGGGCGATGCCGTGACGGATCGCGCCTGCCTGACCGGTGGTGCCGCCACCGTAAACGTTCACCATAACATCGAACTTGGAGAGGTTATCGGTGAGAACGAGGGGGCTGCGGACGATCATCTTCAGGGTCTCGAGACCGAAGTAGTTGTCGAGCTCGCGCTTGTTGATGACGATGTTGCCGTTGCCGGGGAGCAGACGAACACGTGCGACGGACTTTTTACGTCTGCCGGTGCCAAGATACTGAGTAGTTGCCATGGTTCGTTTCCTCCTCGATTATTTGAGCACGAGCGTCTCGGGCTTCTGGGCCTGGTTGTTGTGCTCGGGGCCGGCGTAAACGCGCAGCTTGGTGAGCATCTTGCGGCCGAGGGGTCCCTTGGGCATCATGCGGCGAATGGACTCATACACAGCGAATTCCGGCTTCTCCTGGAGAAGAATGCGGTACTTGACCTCTTTCAGGCCGCCCGGATAGCTGGTGTGGTGACGATAAAGCTTCTGATCGAGCTTCTTACCCGTGAGACGGACTTTGTCGGCGTTCACGATGATGACGTGGTCGCCGCAGTCGACGTGGGGGGTGAAAATGGGCTTGTTCTTACCGCGGAGAATCGCAGCAACCTGGCTGGAGAGACGACCGAGGACCATGTCTTCGGCGTCGACAACATACCACTTGCGCTCTACGGTTTCGCCCTTTGCCATATAGGTTTTCATGGCGGTTCCTCCATAGAAATCGTAATATTTTTGTTTTGTCGTGTGAGGTCGTTTGCTGCCTAAAACCGCAGAAGCTTCACGGGGCCGTGAAAAGTCAACCACAGTGATCGCACAAATTCACACGAATGCTATTTTAACAAAACCGAACGGGACGTGTCAAGCGATGAAACCCCGGAAAACCGAGAAAAATCCGATATATTTTCGGATCGCCGCCGGACGGTACCGGAGCGGGGTCCCCTTACGCGTATGCGCGTGCTTGAAAATTTCGGGGAAATGGGCTATAATGCGAAACTGATATGGAATGGTTTCGCAAACACAAAGGCATACGGAAGCTTTTGCTCGTTCTCGCCGACGCGGTGTTCATCACCGCGGCGCTGTACTGCGCCTATGTTTTGAGGTTTGAGCGCTTCTTCGGGCAGGTCCAGTTTTACAATGCGCTGCGCGTGTTGCCCTGGGTGCTCGCCGTATACTTTACCTGCTACACGGCGGGCGGTCTGTACCGCGTTTTGTGGCGGTACGCGGGCGGCGCGGAGGTCACGCGGCTGGCGCTTCTGAGCGCGGCGGCGGGCGCGGTGCTCTGCTGGCTCGACGTGCGCTTTGTCTGGAACATCTCCCGCGGGATGCTGCTCATCCAGTCGGGCATCGCTTGCGCGCTCATCGGCGCGGGGCGGCTTCTTTGGAAGAACTTCCTGAACAACGGCTTTGCCATCCGCCGGCACCGCATGGGACCGCGGATGATGATCGTCGGCGCGGGGATGGCGGGCGCGTATCTCGTCGACCTGTGCAAGCGCGACCCCTCGGCGGGGAACCCGGTGCTGTTCGTCGACAACCTCAACTCCAAACAGGGGCATAAGATCCACGGCGTTCCGGTGCGCGGCAAGGATGCGGATATCCCGCAGCTCGCGAAAAAGCACGCCATCAGCGACATCGTCATCGCCGTGCCCGATATCGAAGGGGACAAGCTCAACAACCTCGTCGCCCTGTGCAAGTCCACGGGCTGCCATGTGCGCGTGCTGATGCGCATGCAGAACGAAACCGCGGCGGGGCGCAACATGTTCCTGCGCGAGCTCAACATCGGCGACTTCCTCTCCCGCAAGGAGATCGTTCTCGACACGCAGGGTATCGAAGAATACATCACCGGCAAGGTCGTCCTTGTGACGGGCGGCGGCGGTTCCATCGGTTCCGAGCTCTGCCGGCAGATCATCCGCTTTCATCCCGCAAAGCTCATCGTTTTCGATATTTACGAGAACTGCGCGTATGAGCTCGAGTGCGAGCTGAAACGCCGCTACGGCAAGGATGTGCCCGTCGAGGTGCTCATCGGCTCGGTGCGCGAACCCGCGCGCCTCAAAGAGGTGTTCGGCACCGAAAAGCCCGAGGTGGTGTTCCACGCGGCGGCGCACAAGCACGTGCCGCTGATGGAGGCGAGCCCCGCGGAAGCCGTGAAAAACAACGTTTTCGGCACGAAGAACGTGCTTGAGGCCGCTGCGGTGTCCGGTGTGAAGCGTTTCGTTCTGCTCAGCACGGACAAGGCGGTCAACCCCACGAACGTCATGGGCGCGACCAAGCGCGTGACCGAGATGCTCATGCAGTACTATGCGAAGAAGACCGAAATGAAATGCATGGCGGTGCGCTTCGGCAACGTGCTCGGCAGCCACGGCAGCGTCATCCCGCTGTTCGAATCGCAGATCAAGGCGGGCGGACCCGTGACGGTGACGCACCCCGACATCATCCGCTATTTCATGACCATCCCCGAAGCGGCGCAGCTCGTGCTGCAGGCGGGCGCCATCGCGAGGAGCGGCTCGGTCTGCGTGCTCGATATGGGCGAACCCGTCCGCATCGACGACCTCGCGCGGCAATTGATCCGTTTTTACGGCTATGAGCCCGGCGTGACGATGGATATCGTCTACACGGGTCTGCGCCCCGGAGAAAAGCTGTACGAAGAGCTTTTGACCGATGCGGAGCAGGGTAAGATGGAGCGCACGGACCACGAAAAGATCATGATCGCCCCCACGGAGGAGCTCGTGCCCGAAGAATTCGAGCAGGCGCTTTCGCGGCTCGCGGAAGCGGCGCAGCACAACGACGCGCATGTCGTGGAGGTTCTGCGCGGCATCGTTCCGGGATTTCACGAGGACGATCGCGGCAAGTGAGCGGCAAACAACGACCGGTATCCGGAGAGCGGGACCCCAGAAAGGTCCCGTTCTTTTTCTTTGCTCCGGATCCCCGAAAACCATACTCGAAATATTCTTTAATATATACGATATAGGTGTGTACAAATTTAAAATTTTGTGATACAATATACCGAATCGTATTATGCCCAGAAGGAGGAAAAACGGCGGATGCGCGTCAAAGAACTGCGTCTGATGAATTACCGCAATTACGCATCGCTCCGCCTGGAACCGGACGAGGGGCTGTGCGTCCTCACGGGGGAAAACGCCGCGGGCAAGACGAATGTGATCGAGGCGCTGTTCCTTGCGGCGCTCGGGCGGAGCCACCGCACCGCGCACGATCAGGAGCTGATCAAATCCGGCACGCCGGGCGGCAGCGTCCGGGTGGTGCTCGAAACGCGCGGCGGTACGCGGGAGATCGCGATCCGCCTGCAGGACAAGGACACCAAGCGCATTTCCGTCGACGGAACGGCGCTTTCCCGCTCGGGCGAGCTGATGGGCTGCCTGAACGTGGTGCTCTTCGCACCGGAGGATCTGTCGCTCGTCAAGGGCGGCGCGGGGGAACGGCGGCGCTTCATGGATATGGAGATCTCGCAGATCCGCCCCGCATACTATTATCTGTTGCAACAGTACAACACCGCACTCAAACAGCGCAACGCCCTTTTGAAGGAAGCGGAGCTGATGCGCCCCGGCATGCTCGACCCGTGGAACGAGCAGCTCGCGCACCTCGGCGCGCGGGTGACCGCCGCGCGGGAAGAATTCGTCGCCGAGCTCGGCGAGATCGCGCGGACGACGCACTTTTCCATCTCGGGAGGAAAGGAACTGCTCGAGGTCGGCTATGAAAGCTCCATCCCGGAAACGGGCGGCGCTTCCCCCGAGGAGCGGATGCTCAACAAGCTCAACGAGAACCTCGAGCGGGACATCTTCCGCGGGCATACCTCGGTCGGTCCCCACAGGGACGACCTCCGCCTGATCCTCGACGGGACGGACGCGCGCGTGTACGGCAGCCAGGGACAACAGCGCACGGTGGCGCTGAGCCTGAAGCTTTCCGACATGGAAGTGATCAAACGCACCCGCGGCGAAATGCCGGTGCTGCTGCTCGACGACGTGTTTTCGGAGCTCGACCGCAACCGGCAGGAAATGCTGCTGAAAACGGTCGAGGGCGCGCAGACCTTCGTGACCTGCACGCATCTCGAAGTGCTCACGGGGGCGGGCGCCGACCGCATGCAGGTGTACGCCGTGAAGGACGGCAATGTGACCGAGGTCTGAAACCGGCGCAACGGTGCCGCGGGACGGGCTTTGAGATAAACGATCGGATCAACAGTCAAAACCGCGCAGAGGGCAAATCCGTGCCCGAAACGCGCAAAGAAACGGAGAATCTATGGAACAACATTATGACGCTTCACAGATCCAGGTCCTCGAGGGTCTGGAGGCTGTCCGCCGCCGCCCGGGCATGTACATCGGCTCGACCGACGAACGCGGACTCCATCATCTGGTGAACGAGGTCGTCGACAACTCGATCGACGAAGCGCTGGCGGGTTACTGCACGCACATCGAGGTGACCATCCACCCGAACGGGTCGGTCTCCATCCGCGACAACGGACGCGGCATCCCCGTCGGCTATCATGAGAAGACCGGCAAGAACGCGCTGACCGTCGCGCTGACCATCCTGCACGCGGGCGGTAAGTTCGGCGGCGGAGGCTACAAGGTCTCCGGCGGTCTGCACGGCGTCGGCGTCAGCTGCGTCAACGCGCTGAGCGTCGAACTCACGGCGGAGATCCGCTCTTCCATCGACCGCAAGGTCTACGTCCAGACCTTCTCCCGCGGCGACCCGACGAGCGAGGTGCGCTGCGTGCGCGACATGCGCGAGGACGAGGAGACCGGTACGACCATCTCCTTCCTGCCGGACCCCGAGATCTTCGACAAGACCGAGCTCAAGGACGAGAACGGCGATTACGTGTACGACGAGAACGGCGAACCGGTGATGACGCCCATCACCTTCAAGTTCAAAACGATGATCGGCCGTCTGCGCGAGCTCGCGTTCCTGAACGCGGGCGTGCACATCACCGTGACCGACGACCGCCCGGAGGAACACCCCATCGTCGAGGATTATCTCTACGAGGGCGGTATCCGCGAATTCGTGCGCCATATCAACGAAACGAAGGGGAACGTGCTCCATCCGGACCCGATCTACTTCTCACTCGAGAGTACCAAAAAGGAAGAGGAGCGCTGCTTCGTCGAAGTCGCGATGCAGTACAACGACGGATACTCCGAAAGCATCTCCTCCTATGCGAACAACATCGCGACGCATGAGGGCGGCTCGCATCTCGACGGCTTCAAGTCCGCGCTGAGCTCCACCATCATCGGTTACGCCCGCGAAACGGGTCTGCTGAAGGACAAGGAGGACCTCAAGGCGGAGGATATCCGCGAGGGTCTCGCGGCGGTCATCTCCGTGAAGCTCAACGAGCCCCAGTTCGAAGGACAGACGAAGACGAAGCTCGGCAACGCCTATGTGCGCCAGGTCGTCGCGGCGGCGGTCAAGGAAGGGCTCGGCAACTTCCTCATGGAGAACCCGGGCTTTGCGAAGAACATCATCGAAAAGTGCATCGCCGCATCCCGCGCGCGTGAAGCCGCGCGCCGTGCCCGCGATAAAGAACGCAAGGGCGCGCTGAATTTCACCTCGCTCCCCGGCAAGCTTTCCGACTGCTCGGACAAGAACCCCGAGAACTGCGAGATCTTCCTCGTCGAGGGCGATTCCGCGGGCGGCAGCGCCAAGGAAGGACGCGACCGCAAGTTCCAGGCGATCCTGCCGCTGCGCGGTAAGATCCTCAACATCGAAAAAACGGCGCCCGAGACCGCGCTGCAGAACGAAGAGATCAAATCCATGATCACCGCCTTCGGCTGCGGCTACGGCGCTTCCTTCGACGAAACGAAGCTTCGCTACCACAAGATCGTCTGCATGACGGATGCCGATGTCGACGGCAGCCACATCCGCATCCTGTTGCTGACCTTCTTCTACCGCTATATGCCCGAGCTCATCAAGAAGGGCTACGTGTACATCGCACAGCCGCCGCTCTACCGCGTCAAGCGCGGCAACGACATCCGCTACGCGTACACCGAAGAGGAGCAGGCTCAGATCCTGAAGGAGATGAAGGCCGCAGCCCCCAATGCGAAGCTCGAGATCCAGCGCTACAAAGGCTTGGGCGAAATGGACGCCAAGCAGCTGCGCGAAACCACCATGGACCCCGAACACCGCGTCATGCGCCGCGTCGACATCACCGACGCCGCCGAAGCGGATGAGATCGTTTCCCTGCTGATGGGCACGAACGTCGGACCGCGCCGCACCTTCATCGAAGAGAATGCGAAGCTCGTCACCGACCTCGACATCTGACGGGATAAGGAGAGGAAACCCCAACAATGTGTGAAAACAAAGAACCCGTAAGGGACCGGATCCTTCCGGTCAATATGCAGGAGGAAATGAAGATCAGCTTCATTTCCTATGCGATGGCGGTCATCACGAGCCGTGCGCTCCCCGATGTGCGCGACGGTCTGAAGCCGGTCCACCGCCGCATCCTGCACTCCATGAACGAGATCGGCGTCGGTCCCGACAAGCCGCACAAGAAGAGCGCGCGTATCGTCGGTGAGTGCCTCGGTAAATACCACCCGCACGGCGACAGCTCCGTTTACGATGCGATGGTCCGCCTCGCGCAGCCCTTCAGCATGCGCTACACCCTCGTCGACGGTCACGGCAACTTCGGTTCCATCGACGGCGACGGCGCGGCGGCGATGCGTTACACTGAAGCCCGCCTGTCGAAGCTCGCGGTCGAGATGCTCGCCGATATCGACAAGGACACCGTCGACATGACGCCCAACTTCGACGGCGAAGAGATGGAGCCGACCGTTCTGCCCAGCCGCATCCCGAACCTTCTGGTCAACGGCAGCGGCGGTATCGCCGTCGGTATGGCGACGAACATGCCCCCGCACAACCTGTGCGAGGTCGTGGACGGTCTCATCGCTTTGATCGACGACCCGGACATCACGGTGGATGAGCTCATGCAGTACATCCCCGGACCCGATTTCCCGACGGGCGCCATCATCATGGGCCGCTCGGGCATTGCGCAGGCCTACCGCACCGGACGCGGCAAGATCACCGTCCGCGCGAAGACCGACATCGAGGAGTACGGTCACGGTCGTTACCGCATCGTCGTGTCCGAGATCCCGTATCAGATCAACAAGGCGAAGATGGTCGAGCACATCGCGGAGCTCGTCAAGGACAAGCGCATCGAGGGCATTTCCGACCTGCGCGACGAGTCCGACTACACCGGTATGCGCGTGGTCATCGAGCTCAAGAAGGAAGCCCAGCCGAACGTCGTGCTGAACCAGCTGTTCAAGCACAGCGAGCTGCAGACGGGCTTCTCCATCAACAACCTCGCCCTCGTCGACGGCGAGCCGAAGACCCTGAACCTCAAGGAACTGCTCTATCACTACCTGCGCCACCGCGCGGAGGTCGTGACCCGCAGAACGAAGTTCGACCTCAACAAAGCGCAGGAGCGTCTCCACATCGTACAGGGTCTGCTCACCGCGCTCGATCATATCGACGAGATCGTCGAGCTCATCAAAAAGAGCGCCAACACGCAGGAAGCGAAAGCAAAGCTCATGGAGCGCTTCGGCTTCAGCGAGGTGCAGGCGCAGGCGATCCTCGACATGCGTCTCGCCCGTCTCACCGGTCTCGAACGCGGCAAGCTGGAGGATGAGCGCGCGGGTCTGCTCGAAAAGATCGCATACTACAAGAGCATCCTCGAGGACGAGTCCATGCTCATGACCGTCATCAAGGAAGAGGCGCTCGACGTCAAGAATTCCTACGGCGACGCCCGCAAGACCGAGATCAACAACGAAGGCGACGAGGACTGCGAGGACGACGCCATCCGCGAGGTGCGCGACATGGTCGTGACCATGACGCACGACGGTTACATCAAGTGCACCGAGCCCGATGTCTTCCGCGCGCAGCGCCGCGGCGGCAGAGGCGTCAAGGGTCAGGGCACGAAGGAAGAGGATTTCGTTGAAAAGATCTTCTTCACCAGCACCCACGCGCCGATCCTGTTCTTCACCAACATGGGCCGCGTTTTCTCGAAGAAGTGCTACGCGTTCCCCGAGGGCGGCAGGACCGACCGCGGCAAGCCCATCGTCAACTACCTGCAGCTCGAAGCGGGTGAAAAGATCACCGCAACGGTGCCGCTGCCGGCGAACCCGGATCCGGAAAGCTACCTCGTGCTGTGCACCAGACAGGGCGTCATCAAGAAGACCCCGCTTTCGGAGTTCGACAATATCCGCCGCACGGGTCTCATCGCGGTGAAACTGCGTGAGGACGACGAGCTGATCGCAGCCGAATTCTCGGGTGGTAACGACGAATTCATCGTCGCGAGCCGCGGCGGTAAGGCCGTGCGCTTCGATGAGAACGACGTCCGCGATATGGGACGTACCGCAACGGGCGTCCGCGCGATGACGCTCGAAAACGACGACGTTGTGGTCGACATGGTCAAGGTCGTTCCGGATGCGACGGTGCTCACCGTGACCGAGCTCGGCATGGGCAAGCGCACCGAGACCGAGGAGTATCCCGCACACCGCCGCGGCGGCAAGGGTCTCGCGGTCATGAAGCTGACGGAAAAGACCGGTCTGCTCAAGTGCCTGCGCATGGTCAAGGAGGATGAGGACCTCATGCTCATCCGCGACGACGGCACGCTGATGCGCATGCCGATCGCACAGATCAACGTCATCGGACGTACGACACAGGGCGTCCGCCTCATGCGGGTCGACGAGGGCACGCGTATCGCCGCGATCGCCATCGTTCCGCACTCCGAGGATGCCGAGGATGAAACCGAGGTCACGGAGATCCCGGTGGATGAGACCGCGACCGAAACGGTGACCGCGGAAGCTGAAACCGCCGAAACGAACGAAACGGAAGAGTAAACGCTTCCGTGCAGCGAGGGCCGCCCCGCCGGGGCGGCCTTCCGCATATCCCGGGGGAGACCCGGGAAAAGAACAGACGAAACGACGCCGGGAGGCGGTCGGAAAGGAAACGGACATGACGGACGGAAGCAAGGGAATGGCGATCGAAACGCCGGCTGCGCTGACACGGCTTGCGGAAGCGGCCGCGGCACGGGGCGAACGCATCTGGTTCGTGGGCGGCAGCGTGCGCAACGCCCTTTTGGGTTTGCCCGCGAGCGACCTCGACATCACGGGGAAGCTGCTGCATGCGGAGGTACAGGCGCTCTGCGACGGGCTCGGCATCAAGTGCGTGCAGATGGATACCTTCCTCGGTACGCTCCACATCAATCTCGGCAACGGGATCATCGCGGAGTATACGCCTTTCCGCACCGAACGCTATGCGCCCGGCGGAGCGCACCGCCCGGAATCCGTTTTCTTCGGCGTGTCGATGGAGGAGGACGCCCTGCGTCGGGACTTCACCGTGAACGCCCTCTACCGCGATGTGCTGACGGGCGAGCTTGCCGACCCGCTCGGCGGTGCGGCGGACGTGGAACGGAAACTGTTGCGCGCCTGCTCGCGGGACACCCTGTCGAGCGACGCGCTGCGCATCCTTCGGCTCATCCGCTTCTCGGCGGAACTCGGCTTCTCGGTCGCGCCGGAAACCGAGGAGGATGCGCGGCGGAATGCGGCGTTGCTGGACGATATCGTACCGGAGCGCAAGCGCGAGGAACTCGAAAAGATCCTCATCGCCGATGCGAAGTACGGCGGAGGGACGGTATCCGTCACATCCGAAAACATCCCCGTGACCTTCGGCGAGGCGGAGAACGTGTTCAACGCGCTCATGCGGATGGACGCGCTCGGCGTGTGGGAACACCTCATCCCCGAACTCACCGAGGGCAGGGGAGAGGAGCAGAACAAGCTCTACCACAAGTACACCGTTCAGGAGCACATCTTCCGCACGGTCGCAGCCGCCCCGCGCGATCCGCTGATCCGCCTGACGATGCTGCTGCACGATGTCGCAAAGCCGTACACGTTCCGGAGGGACGGGAATTATCACCTCCACAATGTGAACGGTGTGCCGATGGCGGCGCGCATCCTCGACGGGCTGCGCTTCCCCGTCAAAACGCGGGAGACCGTGACGGCGCTCGTCAAGGCACACATGCTCGACACGGCGAAAAACGCGAAGGAGTCGACCCTGCGCAAGCACTTTGCCGCCCTCGGGCGGGAAAACACCGCGCGGCTCATCGCCGTACGGGAATCGGACGTGCACGGCTGCGGGACCGAGGACGATTTCGTCGCGGTGAAGTTCCGCGAACTGTTCGCAACGATGCTGACCGACGGCACGCCGTTTTCGGAACGGGAGCTCGCCATCGGCGGCAAGGGGATCATGGAGGCGACGCACCTCCCGGCGGGGACCGCCATCGGCGCGGTCAAGGCGGAACTGCACGCGCACTGTGTCCACCGCCCGCAGGACAACACGCCCGAACGGCTGGCGGCGCTCGCACCGCGCACCGAAGCGGCACGGCGCGCGCTGAAGGGGCTTGCGCCGAAAGCCGACTGACGCCGTATTTCGAGACAAACGGAAAGCCAAAGCACCCATCGGACCCGGGGCACCCGTACGCGGGTGCTTTTTTGTTTGCCGAAAGCACCGGAAATTGTGAAAAAACGCGAAAAATCGGCGGAAGTGTTGGCAAAACGCGGAACGGTGTGTTACACTTACCGTTAGTTATGGTTGCAATGTGGGATAGTATCCCGTTTTGCGACATTTCCCGGGAAGGAGCGTTTTGATTGGAAAAGCGATATTCCGGGGTCCCGAACGGACAGAACCGTCCCCCGGTGCGGCAAGCCCCGCGCCCGCAGGGACCGGCGGGAAGACCGCCGCAGCGTCCCGTTCCGCCGCAGCGCCCGCAACAGGCGGCCCCGGCGAGACCCCCGCAAAGACCCGCCGCGAACGGTGCGCCGAATCCGAACGGCAACGGCAACAGCGGCAAGAACAACGACGCGCTCGTCAAGGCCATCGGCGGTTTCACGACCCTGTTGCTGATCGCGCTTTGCGTCGTGGCGGTCGTTGTCTATCTCATCAAGGGCGGCAAGGGGAACACCGTTGCCGTCGACCACGGTGTGGAGATCACCGAGATCATGACGAGCAACAAGGGATCCGTTGCCGATGAATTCGGCGGATTCCCCGACTGGATCGAGCTCCACAACACGACGAACGCGCGCATCGACATCGGCGGCTTCGGTCTGTCCGATTCCGAGCTCGGCGAGGTGAAGTGGACGATCCCCGTCAACACGACCATCGACCCCGACGGTTACTTGGTCATCTGGTGCTCCGGTGAGTCGAAGGGGCGCATGCACGCCGCATTCAAGCTTTCCGCCGGGGAGCGCGTCACGCTCTCGACCGAAAGCGGTACGGTCGTCAAATCCGAGATCGTCGGCGTGACCGAAGCGGGTATGACCTGGTCGAAGGACCCGTGGTCCGGTGAATTCCGCGCGATGGAGCCGACCCCCGGTTTCCAGAACAGCGCGGAGGGACGCGCGGCGTACCTTGCGACGATGAACGCCTATTCCGAAGAGAATCCGGGCGTGTACATCAATGAGTTCATGGCGTCCAACGCCTCGACCATCACGGGACCCGACGGCACCTACTGCGACTGGATCGAGCTGTACAACACCTCGGACCGCGCGATCGATCTTTCCGGCTACGGTCTGTCCGATACCGCAACGCGTCCGCTGAAATCCGTTCTCCCGCAGGGCACGACCATCGCGCCGCACGGCGTGCTGCTCATCTTCTGCACGGGCCGCGACGGCGGTACGCCCGAGAAGCCCGAGGTCTCCTTCGGTCTCGCATCCTACAAGGAAAGCGTCGTGCTTTCGACGCCCGCGGGCAAGATCCTCGACAGCGTCGATTACGAGCGCGCCGTGACCGATCACTCCATCATGCGCAGCCCCGACGGAACGGGCCTGTGGCAGGAGACCACGCAGCCGACGCCCGGTTACCCGAACAACCAAACGGGGCTGATGCAGTTCATGTCTTCGCAGAAGAGCACCATCGGTCAGGGACCCGTCGTTCTTTCCGAGGTGCTGAGCGCGAACTATTCGACCATGCGTCAGGCGGACCTGACCTATCCCGATTGGATCGAGCTGCACAACACCTCGTCCCAGCCGGTGAACCTCGGCGGCTACGGTCTGTCGAAAAACGCGAAAAACCCCGCCAAGTGGGTGTTTCCCGATTATACGCTCGGTGCGGGCGAATATCTTGTCGTATTGGCCACGGGGACAAGCGTGACCGATACGCAAAAAAAAAATCTGAGCACGAACTTCACGCTGTCGCCCGAGGGTGATACGGTCTTCCTGTTCACGCCGGAAGGAAAGCTTTCCGATAAGCTGCAGTTCGGGCGCGCTCACGCGGATGTTTCCTACGGGCGTTCGAACGGCGAGCTCATGTACTTTTCGGAACCGACCCCCGGCACCGCCAACGGGACCGGCAGCGCGATGTATGTGAACATGCCTTCGTTCTCCGTGCCCGCGGGTTGCTATGACACGGCGCAGTCCGTGAGTATCCGCGTGCCCGAGGGTGCGACGGTCTACTACACGGTGGACGGTTCCGTGCCGACGGAGCAGTCGACCCGTTACGACGGGACGCTGAACTTCACGGCGAATACCGTTTTGCGCGCACGCGCGTTCCGTTCCGGCTTCCAGCCGAGCGACACCGCGACAGCAAGCTATTTCATCGCGCAGCCGACCGAAACGATCGACAGCCACAAGACCGATTTTGCCATCGTTAGCCTCGTTTCCGACAACGCGGCGTTCTTCGACAAGCAGACCGGTATCTATATCGCGGGTCAGCGCTACGCCGACAAGACCGGTGAGGACCCTTCGTCGTTCACGCTCGTCAACGGCACGAACGAAAAGCAGTGGAAGCTGGCGAACTTCAACGCGCAGCACGAAACGCACCCTGACCCGCTCGGGCTCAACTGGGAACGCCCCTGCCACGTCGAGATCATCGACGAGAACGGCGTGTTCGAATACGGCGACGATGCGATGGTCCGCATCTTCGGCGCGTTCTCCCGCTTTGAAGAGCAGAAGGGCATGTCGATCGTCACGCGCGGCGGCTACGGCACGAGCGCGCTGAACGACAAGATCTTCGCCACGCGCGATTTCACCGAATACAAATCCGTCACGCTCCGCCCGTCCGCGATGGACTGGAAAATGTCCAAGATCCGCGATATCCTCATCCAGGGTCTCGTGGATGAAAGCGACAGCATCCTGCCGACGCAGGCATACCGCCGCTGCGTCGTGTACATCAACGGGCGCTACTGGGGCATTTACAATATCCGCCAGAAGGTCAACAAGGACTTCTTGGCGCAGACCTACCATGTGGATGCGTCCACCATCGACATCCTCGTGGCGAACGGCGTGACCGAAGCCGCGCAGATCGCCGGCGTGAACGCCTACCTCGATTACGGTCAGCTCATCGAATGGGTCAAGAACCACGACCTGTCGAAGCCCGAGAATTACGCCTATGTGCAGCAGTACGTCGATGTCGAGAACTTCGCCGAATACTGCGCGATGGAGATCTACGTCGGCAACACCGACACGGGCAACATCAAGTTCTGGCGCTCGAGCGCGCTCGACAACAAGTGGCGCTGGATCCCCTACGATTTCGACTGGGCGTTCAACCGCAACGACGACAAGCCCGATACGACGACCTCCGGCTACCGCCGCAACTTCTTCGAGAAATACTTCCACGAGAAGGGACACGGCGTCGGCAAGGGATTCTCGACGGTGCTTTCGCGCGGACTGCTCCGCAACAGCGAATTCCGCGCGCTGTTCCTCAGAAAGTGCGCGCTGTTCTATACCGATTGGCTGACGAGCGAAAAGCTGCTCGCGCGGATCGACCGCCTCGTTGCCGAAATGGAAAACGAGATCAAGTGGGATACCGACCGCTGGAGCAAGTTCTCGCTCAAGACCTGGCAGAACTCCATCAACAACCTCAAGGATTCCGCGGCGAACGCGCCCGAGTACTTCCTGAAATACTGCCAGCAGTACTTCTCCCTGTCCGACAGCGATATGATCACGCTGTTCGGTAAGGTCAGTTCGAAGTAAGGAGACTTCCCGGATGGAAGAGAAAGAAAAAATCATGACCGAGGCCGAACGCCTGCTGCGGCAGCAGCGGGACGAGCGGACGGCCGCGATCAAACGCGCAGTGCCCGATGCGGCGGAACGGCACCGCGAGCGCGTCGCCGGGGTGGCGAAAAAGATCACCGGCGGCGGCAGCACCGCGAAGGTCGCCGAAAAGCCCTACCGGCACGAGCTGAAGTACATCATTTCGGAAGCGGAGTACAAGATCCTTTCGACGAGGCTCAAGAACACGCTCAAGCCCGATGCCTTCGCCGCGAAGAACGGCGGCGAGTACTTCATCCGCAGCCTGTATTTCGACGATCCGTTCGATACGGCGCTCGAAGAAAAGTTCGCGGGCGTGCAGTCGCGCGATAAGTTCCGCATCCGCATCTACGACCGCTCCGACCGGGTCATCAAGCTCGAACGCAAGCACAAGGAAGGCGCTTACATCCAAAAGAGCTCCCTGTCGCTGAGCCGCGCGGAATGCGACGCGATCCTCGCGGGCAAGCCCGGCTTCCTGCTGCGCCGCCCCGAGCCCTTCGCCAAGCAGATGTACGGCATCTTCGCGGCAAACCGCATCACGCCGCGCGTCATCGTCGATTACACGCGGGAACCGTACGTTTACCCCGTGGAGGATGTGCGCATCACCTTCGACAAGAACGTCCGCACGGCGATGCGCGGAACGGACCTGTTCGATTTCAGCGCGCCGACCTACCCCGCGACGGATATGGTGCACAACATGATCCTCGAGGTCAAATTCAACCGCTACCTGCCGACCTATGTGCATACGCTCATCCAGCTCGGCGCGAGTCAACACGTTGCCGCAAGCAAATACGTTGCCTGCAGAAGATACGAATTTTAATCCGATCATTCAAGGAGGGATTTACCGATGTTTTCCACTTTTGCCATTAGCGATCTGTTTTCCGGCACGCTGAACCCCATCCGCGTGGTACTCACGCTGCTCATCGCCTTCGGTGTCGGCTTCTTCCTGTACCTCATTTACAAAAAGTCCTTCATGGGCGTGGTCTACTCCCGCTCGTTCAACGTCAGCCTCATCATGCTGACGATGGTCTCCGCCCTCGTGCTGATGCTCATCAGTTCGAACCTCACGCTGTCCCTCGGTATGGTCGGCGCGCTCTCCATCGTGCGTTTCCGTACCGCCATCAAGGATCCGATCGACACGGTCTTCATGTTCTGGGCGGTCGGTGAAGGTCTCGCGCTCGGCGCGGGCTTTGTGGATGTCGGTCTCATCGGCGCGCTGGTCATCGGCGTGATCATGGTCGTCATCAGCGCGGGCAAGAGCAACGGCGCGCAGCCGTACCTGCTCATCCTCCACTACGATGAGCGCGCGAGCCAGCAGGTCAAGGCGCTCGTCAAGCAGCTGCCGAAGGCACACGTCAAGTCCAAGACCGTGCAGCAGAGCGGCATCGAACTCACCGTCGAGCTCCGCGTCCGCGAGAGCGAGATCGGCTTTGTCGACAAGTTCCTGCGCGTTGCGGGCGTGTCCGACGCGACCCTCGTCGCACATCAGGGCGACCTCATTTCCTGACCTTTTCCCGCGGGGCGGATGCCCCGTGACCCCATAAACCGCAAAAAGCGTTGAAGGGAAGAGCAGTTCCGCTATCGTGTCCGTTCCAGCGAGCCGTGTTTGGTGCGAGACGGCAGGGCACGGGGACTGCGATCACCCCCGAGTGCGGCGCCGATGAGGCGCCGACGTCCACCCCGCGTTAAGGGGCAAGAGCGGGCGGCGTTTGCCGTCAACTTGGGTGGTACCGCGGAAAGACCGGCTTTTCGTCCCAACGGGATGAGGGGCCGTTTATTTATTTTTCTTGGTTTTTGAAGTTTCAAGTGTGAAGAACAAAGTTTCAAGTGCATCCGGGAGGTAACAGAATGTACAAAAAAGTAACAACGGATATGAACTTTGTCCCCCGTGAGAAGGAAGTCCTCGACTTCTGGAAGGAGAACAAGGTTTTCGAAAAGAGCGTGGAGTTCCGCAAGGGCGCCCCGACCTACACCTTCTTCGACGGACCGCCGACGGCGAACGGCCGTCCCCACATCGGTCACGTCGAGACCCGTGCCATCAAGGACCTGATCCCGCGGTACAAGACGATGAAGGGCTACGACGTGCTGCGCAAGGCCGGCTGGGATACCCACGGTCTGCCCGTTGAGCTCGAAGTCGAAAAGCTGCTCGGTCTCGACGGCAAGGAGCAGATCGAGAACTACGGTGTGGAGCCCTTCATTCAGGAGTGCAAAAAGTCCGTCTGGAAGTACAAGACGGAGTGGGAAGAGATGTCCGACCGCGTTGGTTACTGGGCGGACATGAAGGACCCCTACATCACCTACGACAACAACTACATCGAGTCCGAATGGTGGGCGCTGAAGAAGATCTACGAAGCGGGTCTTCTCTACAAGGGTCACAAGATCGTGCCCTACTGCCCGCGCTGCGGCACCGCACTGGCGAGCCACGAGGTCGCGCAGGGCTACAAGGACGTTAAGGAGACCTCCGCCATCGCGAAGTTCTACCTCACCGATGAGCCCGAGGTCGCCGTCCTCGCGTGGACGACCACCCCCTGGACCCTGCCCTCCAACGTCGCGCTGTGCGTCAACGCCGACGAAGAGTACTGCTACGTCGAGAAGGACGGCGCGACCTATGTCATGGCGCTGGCGCTCGTTGAGAGCGTGCTCGGCGAAGGCGCGGAGGTCAAAAAGACCATGCCCGGCAAAGACCTCGAAGGCCGCACC
This sequence comes from Clostridia bacterium, assembly GCA_030526425.1. Classification (GTDB taxonomy): domain Bacteria; phylum Bacillota; class Clostridia; order Christensenellales; family CAG-138; genus CAG-1024. Next base: position 27,941 of record JAUNCT010000013.1, on the reverse strand, counting down.
TATGTGCCGCTGTTCGACCTTTCCGCGAAGTTCGGCAAGAAGCAGGGCTACCGCATCGTTTCCGACGGTTACGTCACCCTCACCGACGGTACCGGTATCGTCCACATCGCGCCTGCGTTCGGTGAAGACGACAACCGCGTCGGCAACACCTGGGAGCTCCCCTTCCTGCAGATGGTCGATTCCTCCGGTCACATGAGCGGCGGAACGCCCTTCGACGGCATGTTCGTGAAGGACGCCGACAAGGAAGTCCTCGCGTACCTCGAGGACAAGGGCACGCTGTTCGCGGCGCTGCCGTTCGAACACAGCTACCCCTTCTGCTGGCGCTGCGACACGCCGCTCATCTACTACGCCCGCGAGAGCTGGTTCATCAAGATGACGGCCGTGAAGGAGAAGCTCATCGCCTTCAACCGCTCCGTCAACTGGTATCCGGACAACATCAAGGAAGGCCGCATGGGCAACTTCCTCGAGAACGTTATCGACTGGGGTCTTTCCCGTGAGCGCTACTGGGGCACGCCGTTGCCGGTATGGACCTGCGAATGCGGTCACACCCATGTCATCGGCTCCAGAGAAGAGCTCAAGAGCATGAGCACCAACTGCCCGGATGATATCGAGCTGCACAAGCCCTACATCGACCGCGTGGATGTCATCTGCCCCGAGTGCGGCAAGGTCATGAAGCGCGAGCCCGTCGTGCTCGACTGCTGGTTCGACTCCGGCTCCATGCCCTTCGCACAGTGGCACTATCCCTTCGAGAACAAGGAGATCTTCGAGAAGCGTTACCCCGCGAACTTCATCTCCGAAGCGATCGACCAGACCCGCGGTTGGTTCTACACGCTGCTCGCCATCTCGACCTGCCTGTTCGACGAACCCGCGTTCAAGAACTGCGTCGTCATGGGTCACGTGCAGGATATGGACGGCCGCAAGATGTCCAAGCACCTCGGCAACGTCGTGAACCCGTGGGATGTGCTCGACAAGCAGGGCGCGGACGCCGTGCGCTGGTACTTCTACGCGTCGAGCATGCCGTGGTTGCCCTGCCGCTTCTCGGGCGACGCCGTCAGCGAAACGCAGCGCAAGTTCATGGGCACGCTGTGGAACACCTACGCGTTCTACATCCTCTACGCGGACATCGACAAGTTCGACCCGACGAAGTACAGCCTCAAGGACTGCGCGCTTTCCGAGATGGACCGCTGGGTGCTTTCCGGTCTCAACACGCTCGTCAAGACCGTGGATGAGGACCTCGATTCCTTCAAGATCACCGAAGCCGCGCGTGCGATGCAGGACTTCACCGACGATCTTTCCAACTGGTATGTCCGCCGCTGCCGCGACCGTTACTGGGGCAGCGAGGAGACGCCGGACAAGGTCGCCGCGTACATGACCCTGTACACCGTGCTCGAAACCATGGCGCGCCTGTCCGCACCGTTCACCCCCTTCATGGCGGAGCAGATGTATCAGAACATCGTCCGCACCGTGAACGCGGATGCGCCCATCTCCGTCCACCTCTGCGACTTCCCCGTTGCGGACGAGAGCTTCATCGACGAGGCGCTCGAGGAGAACATGAAGCGCGTGCTCGGCATCGTCACGCTCGGCCGTTCCGCACGTAACGAAGCTTCGATGAAGATCCGCCAGCCGCTGCCCGTCATGTATGTCAAGGGCGAGGCGATGCCCGAAGAGTTCGGCGCCATCGCGGCGGATGAGCTCAACATCAAGAAGGTCGCCTTCGTCAACGACGTTTCCGACCTCATGAGCTACAGCGTCAAGCCGCAGCTCCGCACCCTCGGACCCCGTTACGGCAAGATCCTCAAGTCCATCGGCGCGCACCTCGCGGGCGAGGGCGTGGGCGATGCGGTCGTCGCGGCGACCGAGAACGGCGGCACCTACACCGCCGTGGTCGAAGGCGTCACCATCTCGCTTTCGCGTGAAGACGTGCTCGTTTCCACGCAGCAGAAGGCGGGGCTCGTTTCCGCAACGGACAACGGTCTGACCATCGTTCTCGATACGAACCTCACGCCGGAACTCATCGAAGAGGGCTTCGCCCGTGAGATCGTTTCCAAGGTGCAGACGATGCGCAAGGAAGCCGGCTTCGAGGTCGCCGATCACATCACGCTCTCCTGGCAGGGCAGTGAGAAGATCGCGGAGATCTTCGCGAAGTACGGTGAAGGCATCCTCGCGGATGTCCTCGGCGATACGCTCGTTGCGGGCGCAGCCGACGGCTATGTGAAGGAGTGGAACGTCAACGGTGAGAACGTCACCCTCGGCGTCAAGAAAAACTGAAACCCGACCATACGCTCTGCGGTGTGAGCCGAGTACCGGAAGCTTTGCGCAGGCGTTTCCCCGAAACGGAGGAAACGCCCGCCGGGCAGACGGAGGACTTCCGCCGCAGAGCGGATTTTTGCGAATAATCTTATGATCTTGCTCGGAACTCTGGCCAATGTCGCCGCCATCCTCGTCGGCGGCTGCATCGGGCTTCTCATCAAAAAAGGCGTGCCGCAGCGGCTTGCCGATACGATCATGGGCGGTGTCGCGCTGTGCGTGCTGCTCATCGGCATCCAAGGCGCGCTCGGCAGCGACAACACGCTGCTCGTGATCCTCTCCGTAGTGCTCGGCGGCGCATTGGGCACGCTGCTCGACCTCAACGGCAAGCTGGAACGCCTCGGCGACTTCGCACAGCGCAAATTCGCCAAGGACAGCGACACCTTCGCACAGGGCTTCGTTTCGGCGAGCATCCTGTTCTGCGTCGGTGCGATGGCGGTCGTCGGTTCGCTGGAAAGCGGACTCAAAAACGACCACGCGACCCTGCTCGCGAAATCCCTTCTCGACGGCATCACCTCCGTGATCCTCGCAAGCTCTCTGGGCGCCGGCGTGTTGCTTTCGGCACTGCCCATTTTGCTGTATCAGGGCGGCATCACCCTGCTGGCGGGCGTATTGGCGCCGGTGCTCGGCACGGCGGTCGTCGCCGAAATGAGCGCGGTCGGTTCGCTGCTCATCGTGATGATCGGTCTCAATATGCTCAAGCTCACCGAACTGAAGATCGCCGATTATCTTCCTGCGATCTTCCTGCCGCTGCTGCTGATCCGTTTCTTCTGAGAAGCGGACCGCGCGGCGCATTCCCCGCCGTGCCGTAAGTAAGTTTTTCCGGCTAAGGGCGGGGCTTTGATTTTGAACGCGACCGCGCGCCTCCGGGCGCTGCGGAAACCATACAGGGGGCTTGCCCCCGGAATCAGGAAAGGAACCCCACATGTATTATCTTGTCGCATTCGTCAACGGCTGGGTCAATTCTCTGATGACGCTCGTCAACGGAGAGTTCAACACGGCGGTCGGCAACTACACCGGCACGGTGCTCATCCACTGCATCGGTCTGTTTTTCACCCTCGTTGTTTTGGCGCTGAAGCGCGAACGCTTCCGCCTGTTCCCGAAGGGCGCCCCCGCAAAGGAATACCTCGGCGGCGTGATCGGCGTCGGCGTCGTGCTTTCGAGCGCCTTCGCCTACGGGAGCGACATCGGCGTCACGCAGATCATCGGTCTCAGCCTGACGGGCAGCACGGTGATGAGCCTTCTCATCGACTGCTTCGGTTGGTTCGGGATGGAAAAGCGCAGCGTCGAACCGCTGAAGATCCTCGCGCTTGCGGTGATGGCGGGCGGCATCCTGTTCATGCTGGCGCCGTTTTCGGCGTTCCGCCCGGTTCCCGTGCTCTGCGCACTGCTGTGCGGCGTGCTCATGGTGCTGTCGCGCTCGTTCAACGGTCTTCTGACCGAACGCCTCGGCGCGATGCAGTCGACCCTGTACAACTACATCACGGGTCTTACGGCTTCCGCGGTGGTCATGCTCCTGCTCGGCAGGGGTGAAGCGCTGTGGACGGGCGCACAGCTCCCGTCGAACCCGCTGTGGTACACGGGCGGTCTGCTCGGCGTCGTCAGCGTGACGATCCTGAACATCGTCATCCACCGCATCCCCGCGCTGTATCTGACGATCATCATGTTCATCGGTCAGGTCGCGGGCGGCTTCGTGCTCGATGCGCTGCTCGGAAACGGTCTCCCGATGGGGAACCTTATCGGAGGTCTGTTCTGCACGGCGGGCATGTGCATCAACGCCATTGCCGACCGGAGAAGACCGCAAGACAAAACGGAACGCGCCTGAACGGCGTACCGGCGCGGACACGGTTCCGCGTCTTTTTTGTTGCCGGAAGCACCGGTGGCGGCACGGTCCGTGACCCGGGAAAGCCTTGCTTTTGCGCCAAGCAGTATTCACCCTATTGTCACATTTGCGCGCGGTCGTTCGCTTGACTTTTCGCTTGCGGAAGCGTATATTCTATGCATGGGTTAGCACTCAACGGAAAAGAGTGCTAACAACCGGACGGAAAGGAGGCACATCGAAATGGATCTGGATGCGAGAAAGCTTCGGATACTCGAAACGATCATCGACGAATATGTGCTGTCTGCCGCGCCGGTCGGTTCGCGCAGCGTCAGCCGCTCCGCGGGCTTCAACCTTTCGAGCGCCACCATCCGCAACGAGATGGCGGACCTCGAGGAAATGGGTTTTCTCGAACAGCCGCACACTTCCGCCGGGCGCATCCCGAGCGACAAGGCGTACCGGCTGTACGTCGACCGCATGATGAACCGCGCGCAGCTGTCCGAGGGGGAGATCCGCGAGATCCGCTCCCACTTCACGGGTAAGGTCGACGCGGTGAATTCGGCACTGCGGCAGACCGCCAAGGCGCTCTCGAGCATCACGCATTACACGGCGATGGTGCTGGCACCGGAGATCGGCAACGACCGGCTGAAGCACATCCAGCTCGTGCCGCTGATGCCGGGCAAGGCGCTTCTCGTCGTCGTGACCGAAACGGGCTTTGCGAAGGACGCCATCGTCCACGTCCCCGAGGATATGGACGCGCAGGCGCTCGGCAAGCTTTCCACGATGATCACCGAACGGCTGAAGGGCACGCGCATCGACCTCGTGCCGGAAGCCATCAACACCGTCCTCACCGGGGAGCTCGGCGACAAGCGGGCCTTCCTCAACGGGCTCGCCGAAACCGTCAGCCGCCGCATCGCGGCGAGCGGGCACCAGGTGGAGCTTTCGGGCGCGGTGAACATGCTGCATTACCCCGAATACAGCGACCCGGACAAGGCGCGCAGCTTCCTTGCCGCGGTCGAAGGCAAGGAAACGCTCTACGGCATGCTGAAGAAGGCGTCGACCGTGGAGTTCACCATCACCATCGGGAGCGAAAACGAACATGAGCCGCTGCGTGACTGCAGCGTTGTGACCGCGACTTACTCAATGGGCGATATGCCCATGGGCAGCATCGGCGTGATCGGACCGACCAGAATGAATTACGCAAAGGTCGTTTCGGTGCTGGAATACATGCGCAAGAGTCTCGGCGAGATACTGACCACATGCATCGAGGAGGACCGCTGATATGTCCAAGAAGAACAAAACCAAAGAGAAAGAACAGAACGTGAACACGAACGAACATCAGACCGCCGCGGAAGCCGGGCAGCCCGCGGAAGAGACCGCGCCCGAAACGCCGGCGACCGAGACCCCCGCAGGGGAAACGGAAGCCGCGGAGAACGAGACGGTCACCCTTTCGAAGGCGGAGTTCGAAGAGGTGCGCAAGCACATCGAGACCCTGCAGAAAGAAAAGGACGAGACCGTGGCGCTGCTGCAGCGCACGCAGGCGGATTTCGAAAACTACCGCAGACGCAACGCGAGCCTGCGCCTCGACAGCCTCGAGGAAGGCAAGCGCGGCTGCATCACGGAGCTTTTGCCCGTACTCGACAACTTCGAGCGCGCGTTCAATACCGAATGCGCGGACGAGAACTGGAAAAAGGGCATCGAGCTCGTCGAGCGCCAGCTGAAGGACGCGCTCACCAAGCTCGGACTGACGGAGGTCGAAACGGACGGCAAGTTCGACCCGAACCTCCACAACGCGGTCATGCAGGGCACGCAGGAGGGCAAAGAATCCGGCGACATTCTGCAGGTCTTCCAGAAAGGCTACCGCGTCGGCGACAAGATCGTGCGTTATTCCATGGTCCAGGTCGCGGAATAAAGCGCAACGACCATGACGAAGATCATCGGCATCGATCTCGGTGCCACATCGAGCCGCGTTGCGGTTTGGGAGAACGGACGCCCCACGGTCTTGCGGGACGAGAAGGGCAACGCCGGGCTTCCGAGCATCGTCGCGTGCAAGGACGGACGCCTCCTCACGGGGAGCGCCGCCGTCGCCCGCATGCGGGAACGGCCGGAAAGCGTCATCACCGAACTCCGCAAGGAGCTCGGAACGGACGTCCGCTACCGCTCGGGCGGGAAGGAATACCGCCCGGAACTCATCGCCGCGGCGGTGATCCAACAGCTCCGGCTGAGAGCGGAAGCGCATCTCGGCACGCCGGTGACCGAAGCGGTCCTCACGGTGCCCGCCATGTGCGATGCGGCCGGGCGCCGCGCCATCGCGGATGCGGCAAACATCGCGGGGTTGGAAGTCAAGCGCATCATCTGCGTACCCGTTGCCGGCATTCTGGCGTACGGGGCGGGCAGAAGCGGCAAAGAACGCATCCTGGCGATCGACCTCGGCGGCGGTTCCGCCGGCATCGCGGTCGCAGACCGGGACAACGGCAGATTCGAAGTCCTCTCGCAATCGGGCAACGACACGCTCGGCGGCGCGGATTTCGACCGTTGCATTGCCAACTACCTTGCGGAGTCTTTTCTCCGCAGCACCTATATCGACCTGAGGAACGACCGCCGCGCGATGCGGCGCCTGACGGAAGCCGCGGAACGCGCGAAGCAAACGCTTACCCGCGAGGCGGAAGCCATGGTCGAGGTACCGTACATCGCTCTCGATGATTTCGGTCCCCGGCACTTGAAGGCAGCGCTCGGGCGCGAACAGTTCCGCAGACTGACCGCGGAACCGATGGAGCGGATCCTGCGGTATACCGAGCAGGTCCTGCGCGATGCGGGAACGGACGGCGCCGGGATCGGCACGGTGCTCCTTGCGGGCGGTGCTTCCCGCATCCCCGCGCTGACGGAGCTTGCGGTGCGCATCAACGGCAAACGACCGCTCGCGTTTTCCGAGCCCGAAACCGCCGCGGTCTGCGGCGCTGCCACACTGGGCGCTGTCCTGAGCGGAGAACTCGGAGAAACGGAGCTCACCGGGATCACACCTTACGCGCTCGGCGTTGAGACCGCAGGCGGGATGTTCACTCCGTTGATCGAACGCAATGCGGCGATCCCCGTGACAAGAAAACGGGTCTTCACCACGATGCGCGACGGGCAGACGGAGTTCGAACTCCACATCCTGCAGGGAAATGCGGCGGACGCCGCGGGCAACAAGGACCTCGGGCGATCCACCTTACAGGGCATCGCTCCGGCACCCGCGGGCGCCGGGAAGATCGAAGTCGGGTTCTCATTGGATGAAAACGGCTTTGTGAGCGTGACCGCGACGGACCCGGCAACGGGCGAAACGCGGCAGGTGGCGGTCAAGGGCGCCGCGGGGCTTTCCGCCGAGGAGATCCACCGCGCGAAAGCCGAACTTGCGGCATACGAGCCGAAAGCGGCGGCACCCAAGGAGACTCCCAAAGCACCGGAAACCTTCGTGCGGCCGGCGGCGGCGCCGAAGCCCGGGCGGGATGAAGAGACCATCCGCTACTGCGTGACGGAGCTTCTTCCCGTGCTCGACAACTTCGAACGGGCGGTGAACACCGCTTGCACGGACGAAGGGTGGAAGAAGGGCATGGAACTCATCGGCAGGCAATTGACCGAGACGCTCGCAAGGCTCGGCATGGAAGAGATCCCCGCGGAGGGGATGTTCGACCCGCGGTTCCACCACGCGGTCATGACGGAAGCCGCCGAGGGCAGAGCTTCCGGAGAGATCCTCGAAGTGATCCAAAAAGGGTATCGCGTCGGCGGCAAGATCATCCGTTATGCGATGGTCAAAGTCGCCGAGTGAACATAAAAAACCAAGACAAAAAAGCAAATTCAGAGTTTCGAGAGAAACAGGAGGAATAAAACTATGAGCAAGATCATCGGTATCGACCTCGGTACTACCAACAGCTGCGTCGCCGTCCTCGAGGGCGGCAACCCGGTCGTCATCCCCAACAGCGAAGGCGCGCGTACGACCCCCAGCGTCGTGGCGTTCAAGGACGGCGAGCGTCTCGTCGGCACCATCGCAAAGCGTCAGGCCATCACCAATCCTGAGAAGACCATCTCCTCCATCAAGCGCGATATGGGCACCGACCGCAAGGTCCACATCGACGGTAAGGATTACACGCCGCAGGAGATCTCCGCGATGATCCTGCAGAAGCTGAAGCAGGAAGCGGAAGCTTACCTCGGCGAGACCGTTTCCGAAGCGGTCATCACCGTCCCCGCGTACTTCACCGACAGCCAGCGTCAGGCGACCAAGGATGCCGGCCGCATCGCGGGTCTCGAAGTCAAGCGCATCATCAACGAGCCCACCGCGGCAGCGCTCGCGTACGGTCTCGATAAGGATCACAACCAGAAGATCCTCGTGTACGACCTCGGCGGCGGTACGTTCGACGTTTCCATCCTCGAGATCGGCGACGGTGTCTTCGAAGTTCTCGCAACGGCGGGCAACAACCGTCTCGGCGGCGACGACTTCGACCAGCGCCTCATGGACTACATCGCAGACGACTTCAAGCGCAACAACGGCATCGACCTGCGCAACGACAAGATGGCGATGCAGCGCCTGAAGGAAGCTGCGGAAAAGGCGAAGATCGACCTTTCCGGCGTGACCCAGGCGAACGTCAACCTGCCGTTCATCACCATGGACGCGACCGGTCCGAAGCACCTCGACATCACCATCACCCGCGCGAAGTTCAACGAGCTGACCGAGGACCTCGTCGACAAGACCCGCGTCTGCGTCAACAAAGCGATGAGCGACGCCGGTCTCTCCACCAGCGACATCGACAAGGTCGTTCTCGTCGGCGGTTCCTCCCGTATCCCGGCCGTTCAGGAAATGGTCGCGAAGATCACCGGCAAGGATCCCTTCAAGGGCATCAACCCCGATGAGTGCGTTGCCATCGGCGCGGCCATCCAGGCGGGCGTTCTCGCGGGCGAAGTCAAGGACATCCTGCTCCTCGACGTCACGCCGCTCTCCCTCGGTATCGAGACCGTCGGCGGCGTCTTCACCCGACTGATCGACCGCAACACCACCATCCCGACCAAGAAGAGCCAGATCTTCTCCACCGCGGCGGACGGTCAGACCTCCGTTGAGGTCCACGTCCTCCAGGGCGAGCGCGAGATGGCACAGTACAACAAGACCCTCGGCCGCTTCCAGCTCTCCGGCATCGCGCCCGCTCCCCGCGGCGTACCGCAGATCGAGGTCAGCTTCGATATCGACGCGAACGGCATCGTGCATGTTTCCGCGAAGGACCTCGGCACCGGCAACGAGCAGAAGGTGACCATCACCGCTTCCAGCAACCTCTCCGAGGAGGAGATCAAGCGTGCGGTCGATGAAGCCGCGAAGTTCGCCGGTGAGGACAAGAAGAAGAAGGAAGAAGTCGAGACCCGCAACCAGGCGGACCAGCTCGTTTACTCCACCGAGAAGTCCCTGAAGGAAATGGGCGACAAGCTCGACGCTGCCGATAAGGAAGCTATCGAGAAGGCGCTCGCCGATCTGAAGAAGACCCTCGAAGGCGACGACACCGAAATGATCAAGACCGCGACCGAGCACCTCAACGAGGTCAGCTATGCGGGCTTCGGCAAGGTCTACCAGCAGCAGGCCCAGCAACAGCAGGGCGGCGCGGACGGCCAGCAGTACCAGAACTACCAGCAGGGCGCGGGCAACGGCCAGCAGCCCCCGCACGACGACAACGTCGTCGACGCGGACTACGAAGTCGTCGACTGAGTCCGGCGGTAATCCATAAGAACACAAACGAACCGGGTCGCGCACATCCTTCGGGAGCGTGCGCGACCTTGAGTCGGTAATACGGACGGCGTTCGCGCCTCCGCACAAAGCAAGGTGAAACAAGACAATGGCGGAAAAAAGAGATTATTACGAGGTCCTCGGCGTACCGAAGACCGCAACGGAGCAGGAGATCAAAAGCGCGTTCCGCAAACAGGCGAAGACCTGCCATCCGGACCTGCATCCCGGCGATAAAGAGGCGGAGGCACGCTTCAAAGAACTGAACGAAGCGGCGGAGATCCTGACCGATGCGGACAAGCGCGCGAAGTACGACCGTTACGGTCACGCCGCGTTCGACCCGGCACAGGGCGGCGGCGATCCCTTCGGCGGCGCGGGCTTTGGCGGTTTCGGCGGCTTCGGCGACATCTTCGAATCCGTGTTCGGCGGCGGTTTCGGCGGATACGGTTCCGGCCGGTCGAACAACGGTCCGGTCTCGGGCAACGATCTCCGTTACAATATGACGCTGACCTTCGAAGAAGCGGCGTTCGGCGTGAAGAAGGAGATCCTCATCCCGCGGGAAGAGACCTGCGAGACCTGCCACGGCAACGGTTCCAAGCCCGGCACCGACCCCGTGCGCTGCACGGCCTGCGGCGGTACCGGTACCGTGCGCACCCAGCAGCAGACCATCCTCGGCAGCTTCAGCTCGACCCGCCCCTGCAGTGCCTGCGGCGGCACGGGCAAGATCATCAAGGAACCCTGCACCGACTGCAAAGGCTCCGGCCGCATCCGCAAAAACAAGCGCATCAACGTCAACGTGCCCGCCGGTATCGACAACGGGCAGACCATCTCGATGCGCGGCGAGGGCGAAGCGGGGCTGCGTGGCGGTCCGAACGGCGACCTGTACATTTCCGTTTCGGTCAAACCGCACAAGCTCTTCCAGAGAAGGGGCTTCGACCTGCTGCTCACGATGGATATCCCCTTCTGGACGGCGGCGCTCGGCGGCGAGATCACCGTGCCCACGCTGAACGGAACGGTCAAGTACACCATCCCCGCCGGCACGCAGACGGGCACCACCTTCCGCCTGCGCGATCAGGGCATCCGCCGTTTGCAGCAGAGCGGTCAGGGCGACCTGCTCGTCACCGTGCGGGTCGACGTCCCGAAGAAGCTGAACGACGAACAGCGCGGCATTATCGAACAGCTCGCGGAATCCTTCGGCGAGACCGCTTCGAAGCCCGTGCGCAAGAGCATCTTCTCCAAGAAAAAATAACAGACAGGAACAGAGAAAATGTCAGAATGCACCCACGATTGCTCCTCCTGCGGACAGAGCTGCGCAAGCCGCAACAAGCCGCAGAGTTTTATCGAAAAGCCGCATGAGACCAGCCGCATCCGCCGCGTCGTCGGCATCGTGAGCGGCAAGGGCGGCGTCGGCAAATCCATCGTCACCGACCTGCTCGCGGTCCTCGCGAGCCGCAAGGGGCTGAAGACCGCCGTGCTCGACGCGGATATCACCGGTCCTTCCGTTCCGCGCGCGTTCGGCGTGAAGGAACAGGCCTACGGCACCGAAAAGGGCGAGATCTATCCCTGTGTTTCGGAAGGCGGCGTGAAGATGATGAGCCTGAACCTGTTGACCGACGACGAGACGACCCCCGTCATCTGGCGCGGTTCCCTGATCGCCGGCACGGTCAAGCAGTTCTGGAAGGACGTCCTCTGGGAGGATGTCGACATCATGTTCATCGACATGCCCCCGGGAACGGGCGATGTTCCGCTCACGGTCTTCCAGTCCATCCCGCTCGACGGCATCGTCATCGTCACGAGCCCCCAGGAGCTCGTCGGGATGATCGTCGAAAAGGCGGTCAACATGGCGAACATGATGAACATCCCGGTGCTCGGCATCGTGGAGAACATGAGCTACATCGCCTGCCCCGACTGCGGGAAGGAACTCCGCCCCTTCGGCGAGAGCCGAGTGGATGCGGAAGCGGAAAAGCACGCGATCCCCGTGGTCGCGAAGCTCCCCATCGAACCCGAACTCGCACGCCTGTGCGACGCGGGCAAGATCGAAGCCTTCCGGGGCGACTGGCTCGACGCCATGGCGGAAAGCCTAGCGCAGCTGCCCGCAAGGGAAAGATAACGGAACCCATATGGGGCGAACGGAAACGTTCGCCTCTTTTTTCATGTTTTTGTACGATAAATCACACTTTTTCGGGGACCGAAAGCAGGAAAAACGGCGGGTCCACCGTATATAAAACCATATCGGAAAATCCGCAGCACGGGAGGTCCGCCATGAACGCGAGAGAATACCGGGAGGAACTGGAACGGAAGATCCTTTCTCCGTATGCGATGCTGTCTTCGGAAACGAAGGGGCGCGAACGCCCCATGGAGCAGTGCGAGCTCCGCACCGATTTCATCCGCGACCGCGACCGCATCATCCACTGCAAGTCGTTCCGCCGGCTCAAGCACAAAACGCAGGTGTTCCTTTCCCCGCAGGGCGACCATTACCGCACGCGCCTCACGCACACGCTGGAGGTTTCGCAGATCGCGCGGACGATCGCGCGGGCGCTTCGCCTGAACGAGGACCTCGTCGAAGCCATCGCCATGGGGCACGATCTCGGGCACACGCCGTTCGGGCATTCGGGGGAGGATGTACTGAACGCCCTTCTGCCCGGCGGGTTCGAACACAACGTGCAGTCGCTCCGCGTGGTCGAACGGCTGGAAAACGAGGGCAAGGGACTGAACCTCACCTTCGAGGTGCGCGACGGCATCGTCAACCACAAAAAGAGCGGACACCCGGCGACGCTCGAAGGCGTCGTGGTCTCACTGGCGGACCGCATCGCGTATATCAACCACGACATCGACGACGCCGAACGCGCGGGCATCCTCAAAGAGAGCGATCTTCCGGAAAACGCGCTGCGGGTGCTCGGCAACAGCCACGGCAAGCGCATCGACACGGTCATCCGCGATATCGTGCGCGAAAGCGCCGACCGTCCCTATGTCCGCATGTCCGAAGAGGTCGCAACGGAATTCGACGGGCTGCGGTCGTTCATGTTCCGCAACGTTTACAAGAACCCCGCCGCGAAGGGGGAGGAGGCGCGCGCCCAGCGCGTGATCGGCGAATTGTTCCGCGCCTACCTGAAGGACCCGCGCGAATGGAACGGGGAAGCACTGTGCGAACACTCCGCAGAAACGCCGGAACGCCTTGTCGCCGATTACATCGCGGGCATGACGGATAACTACGCCGTCAGCGAATTCGAGCGTCTGTTCGTCCCCAAAGCGTGGCGCTGAGCAAAAAAAGAACGTGTTCCGAAATTTTTTTCGGTTTCATGCAGGAAAACCGACGGCGCTTCCGTATCTACCATAGGCAGGCTTTCGCAGGTAAGGAGGTAAGGATACGGTATGGCGTTCCCCGACGCATGGTTGGACGAGCTGTTGGCAAAGAACGACATCGTCTCCGTGATCTCCTCCTACATCGAACTCAAGCCCAAGGGACGCCGCTACTGGGGGCTTTGCCCGCTCCACGGCGAAAAGACCCCGAGCTTCAGCGTCAACGCCGACAAGCAGCTGTATTACTGCTTCGGCTGTCACGCCGGCGGCAATGTGATCCGCTTTCTGATGGATATGGATCACCTGACCTTCCGCGAAGCGGTCGAAAAGCTCGCGCAGCGCGCGGGCATGCAGATGCCCGAATTCGAGGAAGACGGCGAGACCCTGCGGCAACGGGCTTACCGCGAACGGCTGTACGCCGTGAACCGCGCGGCGGCAAGATATTTCATGGAAACGCTTTTGGGACCGGACGGCGGCCCCGGACGCGCGTATTTCCACAAGCGCGGCATCACCGCGGATTCGGTGAAACGCTTCGGTCTCGGCTACGCGAAGGAAGGCTGGTCGAACCTGAAGGAACACCTCACGGCGCAGGGCTTTTCCGAAAAGGAGATGCTCGATGCGGGTCTGCTCGTGCACAACGAGCGCAAGGGCACCGTGTACGATGCCTACCGCGGACGCGTCATTTATCCCATCCTCGATATCAACGGGCGGGTGCTCGGCTTCGGCGCGCGTACCCTGACCGATGAAAAACCGAAATACATCAACACGGGCGACACGCCCGTTTACAACAAGCGCAACAATCTGTACGGGCTCAACATGCAGAAGGGGCAGCGCATCGAGTACCTCATCATGGTCGAGGGGTACATGGATGTCATCGGTCTGTATGAACAGGGCGTCACGAACGCCGTGGCGAGCCTCGGTACGGCGCTCACCATGCAGCAGGCGAAGCTCCTCAAACGCTATGTGAACACCTGCTACATCGCGTACGACGGCGACTCCGCCGGGCAGAATGCGATGATCCGCGGTCTCGACATCCTGCGGGATGCCGGCATCGATGTGCGCGTCATCGTTTTTCCGGACGGGCTCGATCCGGATGAGTTCATCCGGCAACGCGGTTCCGATGCGTTCGGAAAGCTGCGCGACCGGGCACTGTCGCTCAATGAATTCAAGCTCGAAAGTATGTCCCGCGCGTACGACCTCGCAAACGAGAACGACCGCGAACGCTTCGTGAAACAGGCCTGCGGCTTCATCGCGGGGCTCGAACCCGTGGAGCGGGAACGGCATTACAAGCAGCTGGCGCAAAAGACGGGCTTCGCCGTGGAGATCCTGAGGGAGCAGGCGAACGCGGCACCCGCCGTGACAGAGCAGCCGCAACCCATGCGGCGCCCCGTGCGCTACTATCCGAAACCGGGCGGGGAGCTGACCGGACGCATCAAGGCCGAGGCGGTGCTCTGCGCGAACATGGCGCTGTCGAAGGACGCCGCGCTTGCCGCGGTGCAGGCGGGGGCGCTCGAACTCATCCGCACCCCGGCGCTCAACGCCTATGCGTTCGCGGTGGTCGCGGCCTGGGCGGAGGACGAAACGCCGAACGACGCGCGGATCCTCGCATCGCTGTCCGAAGAGGACGGAAAGCTCGTGACGCGCGCGCTCGAGTACGATCCCGTCCGCGGGAACGACCCGGGAAAGGCGGCGGCGGAATGCGCGGAGCGGCTCCGCGTCCTCACGCTCGACGAAAAGATCGATGCACTGAAGCTCGAACTGAACGATTCGACGAAAACAACGGAAGACAAGACCCGCCTCATGGCGGAGATCAATACACTGACCGCACAAAAGAAGAAGCGCAACGGCTGACCGAAAGGAGTAAACATTGGAACAAGTCATTACGGCAAGAGACCAGCACCTGCAGAAGATCACCGAACTTTTGGAGACCGGCAAACAGAAGGGCGTACTCACCTATAAGGAAATCCAGGACGCTCTGGAAGAGCTCGACATCGATCAGGAGCAGACCGAGCGGTTCTACGACCAGCTCGAAGAACTGAACATCGACGTCGTCGAGGATATCGACGAAAGCGGCGATAACCTCGAAGAGCTGACGAATATCGAAGCGTTCGCCGGCGAGGGCATCGGCATCGACGACCCGGTGCGCATGTACCTCAAGGAGATCGGCAAGGTCCCGTTGCTGACCGCCGCGCAGGAGACCGAGATCGCAAAGCGCATGGCAGAAGGCGATGAGAGCGCAAAGCAGGAGCTCGCGGAAGCGAACCTCCGTCTCGTCGTTTCCATCGCGAAGCGCTACGTCGGCCGCGGCATGCTGTTCCTCGACCTGATCCAGGAGGGCAACCTCGGCCTCATCAAGGCGGTCGACAAGTTCGATTACCAGAAGGGCTACAAGTTCTCCACCTACGCCACGTGGTGGATCCGTCAGGCTATCACCCGCGCCATCGCGGACCAGGCCCGTACCATCCGCATCCCCGTGCACATGGTTGAAACCATCAACAAGCTCATCCGCGTCAACCGCCAGCTCGTGCAGGAATACGGCCGCGACCCGCGTCCGGACGAGATCGCGAAGGAAATGGGCATCAGCGAGGAGAAGGTCCGCGAGATCATCAAGATCGCGCAGGAGCCCGTTTCGCTCGAGACCCCCATCGGCGAAGAGGACGACAGCCATCTCGGCGACTTCATCCCCGATGAGGATGCGCCGGCACCCGCCGAAGCCGTCGCGGTGACGCTGCTCAAGGAGCAGCTCATGGAAGTGCTCGACAGCCTGACCCCGCGTGAGGCGAAGGTCCTCCGCCTGCGCTACGGTCTCGACGACGGCAAAGCCCGCACCCTCGAGGAGGTCGGCAAGGAGTTCAACGTCACCCGTGAGCGCATCCGCCAGATCGAGGCGAAGGCGCTGCGCAAGCTCCGCCATCCCAGCCGTTCCAAGCGTTTGCGCGACTTCATGGAATAATATCGTCGGTATCTGCCGGAGAGGGAATTCCTCTCCGGCTTTGTCATACCGGGCGCCCCGGGTTTCACAGGGTTCCGCGTTTTCCGGAAACGGAGAAGAAAAGAGAACCCGGCGGATGGGAGAACGGGGGTGCAGGAGAGAATTCCGCGCCCCGATAAATGAATCTTATCCACCGCGAATGTGATAGTTTTTTGCTATCTTTCCCCGTGCCGACTTGTGGCACGGGGTTTCGTTTGCTATAATGAGTGCCGTATGGGGAAGCGCTTCCCCGAAAACTTTTCTATCAAAATAAACTGGGAATGAGAGGTAAAATCGGGATGTACAACGGTGCCGGAAGTATCAAGATCTATGCAGGACGGACGGGTATTCCGTTCGCCAAAAGAATGTGCGCGTATCTTGGCACGCAGCTTGGTGATGCAACGACGATCCGCTTTTCCGAGGGTAACATTTTTGTTCGTGTAAACGAATCCATCCGCGATAAGGACGTATACCTGGTCCAGCCCATCGCGCGTGAAGCCAACGACGAGCTGGTCGAGCTGCTGTTCTGGATCGACGCTTTCAAGCGTGCGAGCGCAAACTCCATCACGGTCATCATTCCGTACTTCTCCTACGCCAAGGGCGACAAGAAGGACGAGCCCCGCGTTTCCATCCGCGCGCGCGTCTGTGCGGATTGCATCGAAGTCTGCGGCGCGGACCGTGTCATCACGATGGACCTGCACGCACCCCAGATCCAGGGCTTCTTCAAGATCCCGCTCGATCACCTGTATGCGAAGAACCTGCTGTGCGAGTACATCCGCCGTCAGGGCATCGTCAACGAAGACCTCGTCGTCGTTTCGCCCGATGCCGGCAGCGCAAAGCGCGCGCGCGAATTTGCGACCGAGCTCGGCTGCAACGTTGCCATCGGCGACAAGATGCGCTCCGGTCACGACGAGAACGCGAAGGTCCTCGAGATCATCGGCGAAGTCGAAGGCAAGAACTGCCTCGTCGTCGACGACTTCTCCATCTCCGGCGGTACACTGTGCGATGTCGCGCGCGGTCTGAAGGAGAAGGGCGCGAAGAACATCTACGGCGCGCTGTCCCACAACGTTCTTTCCAAGAAGGGCATCGAGAAGATCGAGCAGAGCGCATTCGAGTTCGTCGTTTCCACCGATACCGTCGAGTGCCCGGATGCGGGTCTTTCCAAGAAGCTCCGCTTCATCTCCGCGGCGCCCATGTTCGCACGTGCGGTCCAGCTCATCCACGACCGCGCGCCGATCAGCACCCTGTTCGACAACAACATGTCCAGCCGTATGTTCGACATGTCCTTCCAGGAGCAGCAGAGCCTGCCCGTTGAAGAGTAAACATCAAGCCGTACCGGGAGGCGGGCGCTTCGGCGCCTGCCTCTTTTTTCGCGCAAATCGCCCCGAAAACCGCCGTTGCAAAGAAAACCTTTGAATCGTGGGGCGTTCGGTGGTATACTAATGGGAAATCGTGCTGAAAAAACGCCCCTTCCCGGGCGGAAAAGAGAGGATAGAATCATGAGTGTGATCGCTGTTGAGAGGATGTCCAAAGTACATTCGGATATCCGCGGACCTTTGTTTGTGGAAGCGAACAAAATGGCCGCAGCGGGCATTCCCGTGCTCAAGCTCAATACGGGAAATCCCGGGACCTTCGAATTCAAAATGCCGGCCAGTGTCCGTGAGGCGTTGCTCGCCAACGTCGACGGTGCAGTCGCCTATTGCGATGTGAAGGGTATGCCCGCAGCCCGTCAGGCGATCTGCGATTACCACCGCAAGAACGGACTCGACCTTTCCATGGACCGGATCTTCATCGGCAACGGTGTCAGTGAGATCGCTTCCATGATCGCGACGGCGCTGTTCGCGCCCGGGGATGAGATACTCATGCCCGCACCCTGCTATTCGCTTTGGACGAACCAAGCGTACATCGCGGGGGCGCAGCCGGTGCTCTACATCTGCGACGAGCAGTCCGACTGGTATCCCGATATGGAGGATATCCGTTCGAAGATCACCGACAAGACCAAGGCGATCCTGCTGATCAACCCCAATAACCCGACCGGTGCGGTCTATCCGCTCGAGCTCCTCGAACAGATCGTGGAACTGGCGCGCGAGAAGCACCTGATGATCATCTCCGACGAGATCTACGACCGTCTCATCATGGACGACATCCCGTATACCTCCGTCGCTTCCATCGCCAAGGATATCCCGGTGCTCACCTGCAACGGTCTGTCCAAATCGCACATCATCTGCGGCTTCCGCTGCGGTTGGGTCGCGATCACCGGTCCCGAGAAGGAAGCAAACGAGATCACCGAGGCGATCCAGAAGCTCGCGGCGATGCGCCTTTGCGGCAACGCCCTGACGCAGCTGGTCATCCCTGCCGCGATGGCGGACCCGGAGAGCACCCGCGAGATGCTCGTGCCCGGCGGACGCCTGTACGAGCAGCGCCGCGCGACGACCGAAGCGCTCGACAAGATCGACGGCATCACCTATGTCAAGAACCGCGCCGCGTTCTACCTCTTCCCGAAGGTGGATGTGAAGAAGTTCGGCATCACGTCCGACAAGCAGTTCGCGCTCGACGTTCTGCACGGGACGAACGTGCTGTTCGTGCCCGGTTCCGGTTTCGACTGGCAGCAGCCGGATCACTTCCGCATCGTCATGCTGCCCGAACCCGCGGAGATCACCGCGGCGATGGAGCGCATCGGCAAGTTCCTCGAAACCTACCACGCATAAAAGACCGAAACCGGTGCCTTCGCGGTGCCGGTTTTTCTTTGGAAAGAAAAACCATGGATATCCGTCAAAAGAAAAAACGGAAAAAGGCGATCGTCTCGGAAATGATCGCCTTGTATTGCAAAAAGAACCACGGTACGGACGGGCTTTGCCACGATTGTGCGGCGCTGGACGCCTATGCGCGGGAACGGACGGAGCGCTGCCCGTTCACGGAAACGCGCGCCTTCTGTTCGGGGTGCACGGTGCATTGTTACCGGGAGGAAATGCGGGAAAGGATCCGCGCCGTGATGCGGTTTTCCGGCCCCCGGATGCTGTTTTATCACCCGCTGATGCTGCTGCGCCATGTCGCATCGACCGCGGTGGGGAAAATGAAGGGTTCGCACTGAATCCCGGTACGGGAGGCAAAGCGAACGGACGGTTGCCCTCCGCGAGGAAAAGGGCTTTCATGAAATCGGCTCACACCGGGACGAGACACCGAAACGCACGGCACAATGCGGTTTGATTGACATGGCGGAGTGTTTTTGCATATAATGAAATCGGGAACATGCTTCCCGTCCCTCCGAACTATGGCATTTTCGACAAACGGATGAGGTGCTTTTCCATGTACCGTATCGGTGATCAGGTGTGCTACCCCATGCATGGGGTCGGGACCGTCGAAGCGATCGAAGAGCAATCGGTCCTCGGTCAACAGAAGGAGTATTATGTCCTGCGTTTCGTGATCGGACGCATGACGGCGCTGGTGCCTGTGGAAGGGGCCGGCTCTGTCGGCTTGCGCCCTGTATCCGGCAGGGAAGAATGCGACCGCGTGCTCACCTATCTCGAAAGCGGAAACGTGGAGGAGGAGACGGTCAACTGGAACAAGCGTTACCGCGACAACATGGACAAGCTCAAAGAGGGAAGCCTCATGAACGTGGCCGAGGTCGTGAAAAGCCTGCTTGCGCGCGACAAGCGCAAGGGCTTGTCGACCGGTGAGCGCAAAATGCTCATCACGGCGCGTCAGGTGCTGCTGACCGAGCTGACCGTCGCTTCGGGGCTTCCGTGCGAAACGCTCGAGGCGCTGGTGACCGGATGAACGGAGGAACGCAAAACCATACGGAGGAGCCTATGCGTAAAATCATTATCGATACCGATACCGGAAGCGACGATGCGGTCGCCATCATGATGTGTCTCAGGGAACCGTCGGTCGATGTCATCGCACTGACGACCGTGAGCGGCAACGTGCCTGTGGAACAGGCAACGCTCAACTGCCTGATGAGCGCGGAGATCGCGGTCGGCGCGGAAAACGTGCCGCCGGTCTACGTGGGTGCGGACCGTCCGCTGATGCGCAGCCGTGTGCACGCGCGCAATGTGCACGGCACGGACGGTATGTCGGATGCGGATCTCATCCACCCGACGGTGAAGCCCGTCGAGGGTGTCGCCGCCTGCGACGCCATCATCGAGCTGGTGAAGAAATACCCGGGCGAGGTGGAGCTCGCGACGATCGGTCCCGTGACGAACGTTGCGCTCGCCATGATGAAGGATCCGGAAACGATGAAGCAGCTCAAGTGCATCTGGACAATGGGCACTGCGGGCTTCGGACCGGGCAACACGACGCCGGTGAGCGAGTTCAACGTGTTTGCCGATGCCGAAGCGTACAAGGTCATGATGGATTTCGGCGTGCATGTCTATGTGGGCGGGTTCGACCTGTGCACCGCGGAAGCGGCGTGGTTCCGCCCCGATACGGATGCGCTGATGGCTGCGGGGACGGAAGCGGCGGTCTACGCCGTGCGCTGCAACGAGACCCTCGCGAAGTTCGTGGAAGGACTGCAGGGGGAGCCGCGCATCGATCTGCCGGACGCCGTATCGCTCGCGCCGATGCTGTGGGACGATATCGTTCTGGAAAAGAAGCCCTGCGTTTCACACGTCGTCACGGACAACCGCGAGTGCTACGGGCAGGTCATCTTTTACGACAACCGCGCCCTTGCCGCGATGGACAGCGGCTTCGAACACGGCTATTACGGAAAAACGGAAGCCAACTGCACCGTGATCACCCGGCTTGACAACGCGTTGTACAAAAAACGCCTTGCGGAACTGCTGACAGCGCGGTAAACGGGGCATTTGGGTATTGACAGGATTTGCATTCCCCATTATAATATGTGAGGTTATTAACGCACGGTTGTGCGAGACGGGTGGTTCGTCCGCCCCATTTTGAAAATTTTGAAAGAGGTGTAAAGGAATGGTACGGACTTATCAGCCGAAAAAACGTCAGCGCAGCAAGGTTCATGGTTTCCGCAAGCGTATGAAGACTGCGGATGGCCGCAACGTTTTGAAGCGCCGCCGCGCGAAGGGCCGCAAAAAGCTCAGCGCTTAATCGGGCGCCCCTTTTTGTGCGCCGGAACAATATCGGACGCAGAAGCGCGGTAAGCCTTTGGTTTGCCGCCGCTTTTTTTAGGTAACAGAGCGTGAAACGCGAAGACGCACTGAAGAAAAAGAAAGAGTTTCGTTATACCTACCGAGTCGGCAAATCCACATCAAATCGACTGTTCACGGCCGTGATCGCGCCGCGTCACAAGCCCGAAACGCTGGTCGGCATCTCCGTCAGCAAGAAGCAGGGCAACGCGGTCGAACGGAACCGGATCAAACGGCGGCTGCGCGAGGCCGTGACCCCGCTCGTGCCGGAACTCAAAAAAGGAAACAACATCATCTTGGTAGCCAGAAGGGGTGTTTTGGAAGAGCCCTTTCCCTCGTTGTGCGCTTCCGCAAGGAAACTTCTCCAAAAAGCAGGTGCTTTTCGGCTGGAGGAAAAGGCGTGAAGCGTGTTTTGTTGTCGCTGATCCGCGGCTACCAAAAGTACATCTCTCCGGCATTTCCGCCGTGTTGCAGGTTCGTTCCGACCTGCTCCAATTACGCGATCGAAGCAATTGAAAAACATGGTTGGCTCAAAGGGGGCGCACTCGCCGTTTGGCGGATCCTGCGTTGCAACCCGTTCTGCAAGGGCGGGTACGATCCCGTGCCGTGAGAGGACCTTACCGTTTATTATTTTGATCCGACAGGATAGGAGGCAATACTTTTGCAAGGCGATTTCTTTTTGACACAATGGGCTTTCCTCGGCATGCGCTGGCTCTTTGAGCACGTGACCGGCGAAAGCATCGCTCTCACCGTTGTCATTTCCACGTTGTTCATCCGTTTGATCACCGTCATCGGCGATATCAAGTCCCGCAAGTCTTCGATGAAGATGCAGGCGATCCAGCCGCAGATGGAGAAGATCCAGAAAAAGTACCAGAACGATCCGCAGCGCCTGAACCTCGAGACCCAGAAGCTGATGAAGGCGAACGGCGTTTCCATGTTCGGCGGTTGTCTGCCGATGCTGCTGACCATGCCGCTGTTCTTCATTTTCATCGCAGCGTTCCGTCAGTGGGGCTACGAGATGATGGTCAAGCTCATCGTCACCCTGAATGAGAACCAGGAAGCGGGTATCGAAATGTTCAGCCGCTGGAAGTTCCTGTGGATCAACAACATGTGGATGCCCGACAACGGTTTCAAGCCCGTTATCTCCTCGGCTGCTGAATTTCTCAACAGTCAGACCGGCATTCAGAACCTGATCTACTTCAGTGAGAACCCCGCTGCCCTGAATCTGTTCGAAAACCTCGGCTTCTTCGTGAAGAACGCGGACGGCAGCTACGCCATCGCGCAGCTCACCGAAGAGCTCGTCGCCAAATACGACGCGATCGTCGCGCCCTGCGTCGAAGTGTACAAGGGCTACAACAACGGTTGGTTCATCCTTCCCGTCGTTTCCGCTGCTTCGACCTGGCTGTCCATGTGGCTGAGCCAGAAGTCCATGCAGCAGGGACAGGATCCCGAAAAGGCCAAGGCTAATCCGGCAGCCGGCAGCATGCAGGTCATGAACTGGATGATGCCGATCATGTCCTTCGTTTTCTGCTTGACGAGCAACGCCGCATTCGCCCTGTACTGGACGGTCAGCAACATCGCGACGCTCGCAACGACATTCTTGATCAACAAATCCTTCGCGTCCAAGAAGAACGCGCAAGGTGTAGAGGAGTCTAAATAACAATGAGAGTCATGGAGTTTTCCGGCCGTTCCGTCGATGAGGCGATCTTTCACGGCCTGATGGAAATGGGCGTTACGATCGACGAAGTCGAAATCGAAACGATCCAGAAGGCAACGCAGGGCATCTTCGGCTTCGGTGCCAAGAACGCCATCGTCCGCCTGACCGAACGTGAAACGCCCCTGGTCGTCGACGCCGAGCAGCTCAAGGAAGAGCACCGCGCCGAGCAGGCTGCCGAGCGTGCCGCCCGCAAAGAGAACCACTTCGGCCGTTCCGACCGCAAGCCGCGCAAGGAAGGCAAGGAGGAGAAGCGCAAGGACGACCGCCGCAAGGGCGAACGCCGTGAGCGTCGTCCCGTTGCCGCTGTCGAAGAGAACATTGCATACAGCGAAGAGTTCGCGGCGGAACAGCCCGCCTGCAAGTTCCTCGGCGAAATGCTCGAGAAGATGAACGTCCCCTGCAAGCTGTCCGCAGCGGAGGAGGACGGCGGTCTCCGCATCCGCATCGATACCGATACCGACGGTCTGCTCATCGGCCGCCGCGGTGAAACGCTCGACGCGCTGCAGTACCTCGTTTCCCTGTATGTCAACCACGGCCGCGAGGATTACCTGCGCGTCACCCTCGACACCGAAGGCTACCGTGCCCGCCGTGAAGAGGCGCTGCGCGGTCTTGCCCGCCGTGAGGCCGCAAAGGTCCGCAGCACCGGCAAGAGCGTCCGTATGGAGCCCATGAATCCCTACGAGCGCCGCATCCTTCACAGCGCCCTGCAGGATTTCGCGGGCGTTACGACCTATTCCGAGGGCGAAGAACCCGATCGCTTCGTGATCATCGCGCCCGAAGAGTAACATCATATGACCGATAAGCGCTGCCGCATGGCGGCGCTTTTTTGACAAAGGAAAGGAAACAAGCAAATGTCCTATCGTGAAGATACCGTTTTTGCGCCCTCGACGGCCATCGGCGGGGCGATCGCCGTGATCCGCGTCACGGGACCCGACGCGTTCCGCGTTGCGGAACTGACGGACCGCCCGTTCCCGGAGGGATTCGGGCGCATGCGTTTCATGCGGATGTCCGACCGCGGCGAAGCCATCGACGATATCATGGCGGTCCGCTTCGGCGCGCCGCACAGCTACACCGGCGAGGATATGGTGGAGATCAACTGCCACGGCGGCGCGCGTACCGTACAGCGGGTGTTGCAGGCGTTGTCCGGGCTCGGTTTCCGTCCCGCCGAGGGCGGTGAATTCACAAGACGCGCATTTCTGAACGGCAAGATGGCGCTGTCCGAAGCGGAAGCGGTCATGGACATCATCACCGCGGAGGCGGAGCGCTCGCGCAAGGCGGCGGTCGCACAGCTGCACGGTTCCGTTCACCGCTGCGTTTCCGCGGTGGAAGACGCTCTGCTCGATGCGCTGTCCGGGGTGGATGCGGCGATCGACTATCCCGATGAAGCGGAAGCGGAATGCACGGAGACCTTGCCGGCGGTCCTCGATACTCAGGAACGGGAACTGCGCCGCCTCATCGGCGAGGGACGGAAGGGACGCGTTCTCCGCGACGGTTTGAATGTGCTCATTCTCGGTCGTCCCAATGTCGGAAAATCTTCGCTGATGAACGCGCTTACGGGACACGACCGTGCGATCGTCACGGATCTTGCGGGCACGACGCGCGATGTGCTGGATGAAAAGGTCAGCTTCGACGGCGTTCCCGTGCGGTTGATCGACACTGCGGGGATCCGCGAAACGGACGACCCGGTCGAAAAGATCGGTGTCGACCGTGCGCTCGGGGAACTCGGCAAGGCGGATGTTCTTCTGCTCTTGCTTGATGGTACCACCGAGCCGACCGCGGAAGACCGGGAACTGCTCGACCGAACGAAGGATTTCCCCGCGCGCGTGATCGTTTCGAACAAAATGGATCTCGCGGGCTACGCGGCGGCGGAAGGCGCCGTGCCCGTCAGCGCCAAAAACGCGGAGGGACTGGAAGCGTTGAAGCAAGCGGTGCTGGCTCTGGCGGCACCTGCGGAAGGCGATGCGGTGAGTGTGACGAACGAACGCCATATCCGCGCCCTGGAGGACGCCCATGCCTTTATCGCACATGCGGCAACACAGGACGATCTCGATTGCGCGGCGACCGATATCCGCGAGGCGTTGCACGCCCTGGGACAGATCACCGGCAGGGATGTGGATGCGGAAGTCATCGACCGGATCTTCTCCCGGTTCTGCGTGGGCAAGTGATATGCACGTACTCGATATCGACCTCGATTTTTTTCTTGAGGATGTGTGCCCGTTGGCACCGCTCGGCGAGCGCCCAGGTTTGGAAGGGCACCGTCCGTGGAGCCCGGAAGCAACGGAACGGTTTCTGACGGAACAATGCGGATTGGATGCCGCAAACCCCATCCCCGGTGTCGTTTTCGAAACGCATGACATGGCGCTGCGTTTGTGGCAAAGCGAGATCGCCAAAGGGCGGCTGACCGTACCGTTTGCGGTCACGCACATCGATGCGCATTCCGATCTCGGTATCGGAAAGCCCGGTCCCGGATACGTGCTGAATACCGTGATCGCGCAATCGCCGGAACTGCGGCGGGATTCGGAGCGGCATTACGGGATGCATCAGCTGGATGAGGCGAACTACCTTCTGTTCGCGCTTGCGTACCGGTATGTCGACCGTTTGGAGAACATCCGCAACCCGCGTTCGAAAAGGGATATCTCGCAGCAGATCCTCGTGCCCGGCACGACAGACAGGATCCGTTTGGAGTCGTTCGTGTCCCGCTTGATGGTGGGCAAGAACGGACCGGAGCCCGAGATCCCGTTCGATGTTTACGACGATTGGACGGAATACCGCGCGCCGGCACCGTTCGATCTGATGAGCGTCGCGATCTCACCGCGGTATGCGCCGAAGGAGGCGGACGAACTGCTATCCGTGTTCCGGAAATTCATGCGCCCCATCGGGCAATAAAAACGACCGCTCCCCCAACGGGGAGCGGTCGTTTTGTCGGTTGTTCTCAGTCGTGGATCAGCACGGCCTTGATGCGGCGGACGCCGGCACTGGAAGCTTCTTCCTTCTGGATCTTGAAGCGGCCGAGCTCGGCGGTGTGCGCAACGTGAGGACCTGCGCAGATCTCCTTGGAGTAACCGGGCACGGTGTACACGGTGACTTTGGCGCCGTAGCGGTCGCCGAACAGACCGATCGCACCGGAAGCGCGCGCTTCATCGACGGTCATCTCTTCACAGAGAACGTTGACGTCGGCTGCGATCGCCTCGTTGACGAATGCCTCGACCTGATCGAGTTCATCGCGGGTGACCTTGCGGGGAAAGCTGAAGTCGAAACGGAGACGCTCCGCAGTGATGTTGGAGCCCTTCTGCGCAACGTTCTCATCGTTGAGGACCTTGCGCAGACCCGCATGCAGCAGGTGGGTCGCGGTGTGGAGTGCGGTGGTCTCGGCGCTGTGGTCGGCAAGACCGGATTTGAACTTCTGCTCTGCGCCCGCACGGGATTTCTCCTGGTGCTCGGCAAAGGCCTTGTTGAACGCGTCGAGGTCGACGGTCAGACCCTTTTCGGCGGCGAGTTCCTGCGTGAACTCGACGGGGAAGCCGAAGGTGTCGTAGAGGTGGAAGGCATCGACGCCGGCGATCTCGGTGCCGTTGAGGTTCGCGGCGAGGCGCTCGAATTCCTTGGTGCCCTTGCGGAGCGCGCCGTCGAAGCGCTGCTGCTCCTTGTCGAGCTCGGAAACGATCTTGTCGTGGTTCTGCTTCAGCTCGGGATAAACTTCACCGTACTGAGCGACGACCGCGTCCGCGACTTTGGACAGCGTGCCGTCCGGGATGCCGATCTGCTTTGCGAAACGGATCGCGCGGCGGATCAGGCGGCGCAGGATGTAGCCCTGGTCGACATTGGAGGGAACAACGCCCTTCTGGTCGCCGAGCATGAAGGTCGCGCAACGGATGTGATCCGCGATGATGCGGAACGCGCGCACGGTTTCGGGGCTGTCCTTGTAGTTCTTGCCGGAGAGCTCGCTGATCGCGCCGAGAATACCGGTGAAAGCGTCGGTGTCGTAAACCGATTCGACGCCCTGCAGGGTCGCGATGGTACGGTCGAGACCCATACCGGTGTCGACGTTCTTCTGGGCAAGGGGCTCGAAGACGCCGTCTGCGACCTTATTGTATTCCATGAACACGTTGTTCCAGATCTCAAGGTATTTGCCGCAGTCGCAACCCGCTTTGCAATCGGGACCGCATGCGGGCTTGCCGTTGTCGTAGAAGATCTCGGTATCGGGACCGCAGGGGCCGGTCAGACCGGCGGGACCCCACCAGTTGTGCTTCTTCGGAAGGTAAACGATGTGGGAAGGATCGACACCCATCTCGACCCAACGGTCGTGTGCGACGGTATCGCGCGGGCAGTCGGCGTCACCCTCGAAGCAGGTGAAGAACAGCTTGTCCTTGTCGATGCCGAGCCATTCGGGAGAGGTGAGAAATTCCCAGCTGTAAGCGATGGATTCCTTCTTGAAATAATCGCCGAGAGACCAGTTGCCCAGCATCTCGAAGAAGGTGCAGTGTGAGTTGTCGCCGACCTCGTCGATGTCGCCGGTACGGACGCATTTCTGCACGTCGGTCAGGCGGGTGCCTTCGGGATGCTTCTGACCCATGAGGTAGGGAACGAGGGGATGCATGCCCGCTGTGGTGAACAGAACGGTGGGATCGTTCTCGGGGATCAGGGAGGCACTCTGAATGACTGCGTGACCCTTGGACTTGAAGAAGTCCAGGTAGAGCTGACGCAGCTCGGTGCTGGTGAGATTACGCATGTTTTATGTTCCTCCGAAAGGGCTTGCGCCCAAATTTTCAGTTTATAGCATACCGCAAGAGCATCTGCGTTGTCAAATCACGTACATATCATGTATATACAGTAGGGCACGTTCGGCATCTCCGGAAGTCGGCAGAATGCCCGCAGCAGGGGAGCTGATCTTGTGTAGAATAGGGCTGAAAGCAGAACAAAAAACTGCGGTTTATGATTTTTGAAAAAAGTTGTTGACAAAAGAGGTCATACCATGTAAACTGTATCAAGTCGCCGCG
>JAUNCT010000044.1 GCA_030526425.1 Clostridia bacterium | reverse complement strand
CGAGGCCTTATAGGCCGTTCCCAAACCACCCCTCTTAGGGGTGGTCCTGACTTTCACCGGGAGAAAACCAATGCAGGATATCCGCTTCCGTTCCAAGGAAAACCAATACGACCCGGCGCGCGTCTCCAACGTGTGCGCCGCCCTCGGGGTAAGCCCCGTTTTTGCACGTGCGCTTTTGGACCGCGGCGTCACCAGTAAGAACAGTGCAGTGGCCTATCTGCATCCAACCGAAGCGGATCTGCACGACCCGATGGAGCTGCCCGATATTCGTACCGCCGTCCAGCGGATCCTCACGGCGATCGCCAAAAACGAGCGGATCTGCATCTACGGCGACTACGATACCGATGGTGTCTGCGCGACGTCGATCCTTTACAAGCAGCTCAAGCGCATGGGGGCGACTGTACAATGCTACGTTCCTTCCCGGCATGAAGACGGTTACGGCATGCACAGCTCCGTTGTCGAAACGCTGTGTGAATACGGCATCGATCTGATCGTGACCGTCGACAACGGCATCACGGCCCTCGAAGAGATCCGCCTTTGCAACGAATTCGGCATCGACGTCATCGTCACCGATCACCATCTGCCCGCGGAAACCCTGCCGGAATGCACCGCCGTCGTTGCCGCGTCGCGAAAAGATTCCGCATATCCGTATCCGTACCTGTGCGGTGCCGCAGTCGCTTTCAAACTTGCGTGCGCATTGTCGGACGAGATCGATGAGGAACTGCTCGCGCTCGCGGCGGTCGCCACCATTGCGGATATCGTACCGCTGACAGGGGAAAACCGCACCATCGTACGGCTCGGTTTGCCGCATCTGAGACGGAACATCGGTCTCGCCGCACTTTTGGACGTATCCGGCGCCGGTCCCGAACCCGACGCGCAAACGGTCGCCTTCACGGTATCCCCGCGGTTGAATGCCGCCGGAAGAATGGGGGATGCGGGAAGGGCGATCTCACTGCTCACGGCAACGGACACCGGCGAGGCGACCGGGCTTGCCGATATCCTGCAAAACGAAAACGACCGGCGCAGGGAAGAGGAAGCGCGCGTTGTTTCTGATATCCGCGCCGATTTCCCCGAAGAGGAACTTGCCGGGAAAAAGATCATCATCGTACGCGGTGCCGACTGGAACCCGGGAGTTCTCGGGATCGTTGCCTCCAAGATGCTCGAACAGTATTACCGCCCCGTGATCCTCTTCACGGTCAAAAACGGAGAGCTCGTCGGTTCCGGGCGCAGTATCCCGGGCATCGACCTGCACGGGGAAGTTTCCCGTTTCTCGGAGCTGTTCGTCAAATTCGGCGGACACGAGCGCGCCGTCGGCATCACGATCGCCCCCGAAAACTTCGAAGCCTTCCGCACCGGTATCGAGGACGCGTTCGATCGGGCTTACGATGCGTCGATGTTCGTCCGCGAATTTTCATACGAACAGCGTCTACCGCTTTCCGACGCGACGCCCGTACTCGCAAACGAGCTGCGTATGCTCGCCCCCTTCGGCGAAGGCAATCCCGAGCCCGTCTTTCTCGGCAAAGACGTGACCGTGAAAAACGCAAAAGCGATCGGCAAGAACAGGGAACACGTCAACGGCACGGTGAGCGATAACGGGGCGGAGGTCGATTTCGTCGCGTTCCGCAGCGCGGAATTGCTCCCTTGTTTCGAAAACGGGCATCCGAAAGACTTGCTTTTCCGCCTGCAAGCGAACACGTTCCGCGGGCGGGTCAGCGCGCAACTGAACATTCTGTCCGTTCTCGACAGCGCGGAAACGCCCGTGCAAGCCGCTTCCGTTCAAAACAAAAGTGCTTTTTTGCGCGGAATGATGTATAATGAAAAGGATTTTTCGTTGACATCCCTTTTCGAATCCCTTCGCGATGAAGTACGCGGTTCGGATTTCGGCAGGGACGCGATGCAGGAGCATTTCCGCGCACTGCGCGAAATTTGCCGTTCACCACAGGCACCGGAGACCCGGTTCTCGGAAAGCAACGAACGGCTCGCCGCACTTGCCGTCTTTTTGGAACTCGGCTTTTTCCGTTTTTCCGAAGGACGTCTGTGCGAATGCCCGCAAGTGAAAAAGCAGCTGACAGACAGCGGCATCTACCGCAGTCTGATCCGATAATAACAAGCTGATCACAGGAGGATCACGATGGAACTGAAAGAACTCGTTCGCAACATTCCCGATTTTCCCATTCCCGGCGTTTTGTTCCGCGATGTCACCACGCTGATGAAAGACCCCGCGGGCTTCTCCGAACTGATCGATTCGGTCGTCCGTTCTCTCGAAGGAAAGCAGGTGGATATCGTCGTAGGACCCGAAGCCCGCGGCTTTGTCATGGGTGCGGCTCTCGCTTACGCAATGAAAGCCGGCTTCGTTCTCGCCCGCAAACCCGGCAAGCTCCCCTGTGACACGATCTCTTACGAATACGCGCTGGAATACGGCACCGATTCCCTCGAGATCCACAAGGATGCGATCAAGCCCGGCATGAAGGTCGTCATCGTCGACGATCTGCTCGCTACCGGCGGCACCGCTCTCGCTTGCGCAAAGCTCGTTGAGCAGGCAGGCGGCGAAGTTGTCGCTCTGCGCTTTGCCATCGAGCTTTCCTCGGAATTCGACGGTCGCGCCCCGCTGAAGGGTTACGACGTCGACGCCGTGATCTCCTATTGAACCAACCATACCGACAAACTTTACCGGACGGAGCTTTTGAATTTTGGACGACAGCCTTCTGAAACAATTCAGCGAACGCTATACCCCCGAACAAACCGAGTTGTTCCGAAAAGCACTCGCGTTTGCGGAAGAGAAGCACAAAGGACAACGCCGCGAATCGGGCGAGCCGTACATCACCCATCCGCTTGCGGTCAGCAAGCTCGTGATGGATATGGGGATGGATGCGGACAGCGTGACCGCCGCGTTGCTTCATGATGTCGTCGAAGATTGCGAAGGCGTCACCATCGAGGATATCACCAAGCTCTTCGGAACGGATATCTCCCTGCTCGTCGACGGCGTCACAAAGCTGACCCATTCGGGCAAACAGACCTACATCACCAAGAAACAGGAGCAGGCGGAGAATCTCCGCAAGCTGTTCCTCGCCATTGCGAAGGATGTGCGCGTCGTCATCATCAAGCTGGCCGACCGTCTGCACAACATGCGGACCATCGCCTACTGTTCGCCGCTCAAGCGCGCCCGCAAAGCCAAGGAGACCCTGGAGGTCTATGCGCCGCTGGCGCACCGTTTCGGCATGGGCGCGATCAAGGGCGAGCTGGAGGACCTTTCCTTCATCTACCTGATGCCCGATGAGTACAACCGCATCAAGGCGGAGTTTTATCAGCGCAAGCAGGACAGGGAAGAGCTGCTGAACCAGACCATGGTGGCCATCCGCGAAAAGCTCGACGAGGCTGGGATCAAATCGATCTCCATCAGCGGCCGTCCGAAGCATCTGTACAGCGTTTACAACAAAATGAAGCGCTCCGGCTGCAGCATGAACGAAGTGTACGACCTGGTCGCGCTGCGTATCGTCGTGGAATCCATCAACGATTGTTATGCCGCACTCGGCGTCATGCATTCGACCTGGAAACCGTTGCCCGGGCGTTTCAAAGATTACATCGCGACCCCGAAGCCGAACTTCTACCGTTCGCTGCACACCACGCTTCTCGGCGAAAACGGTCTGCCCTTCGAGGTGCAGATCCGCACGCTCGAAATGCACCGCACCGCTGAATACGGCATCGCGGCGCACTGGATGTACAAGGAGGGGCGCGCGGTCCAAAGCCAGCTCGACCGCAAGACCAGCTGGCTCCGTGAGATCATCGAAGCCAAGGAAAACACCGAAGACAGCAAAGAGTTCGTCGAAAACATTCTCAAGGACTTCCTCGGTGAATACGTCTTCGTGCTGACGCCGACGGGAGAGATCTTCGACCTGCCCATCGGATCGACACCGTTGGATTTCGCTTACCGCATCCACACGAAGATCGGTCACCATTGCCAGATGGCCAAGGTCAACGGCAATATCGTGAAACTCGACTACAAGCTCAAAACGAACGACATGGTCGAGATCATCACGAACAACGCGCAGGCAGGTCCCAGCCGCGACTGGCTGAAGATCGTCAAAACGCAATCCGCCAGAAACAAGATCCGCCAGTGGTTCAAAAAAGAGAACCGCGAGGACAATATCAACCGCGGACGGGACATGCTCGAAGAAGCGGCGAAACGCCAAAGCATCGTTTTGTCCGACCTGTTGAAGCCGGAATACTACACGCCCGTTCTGCAACGTTTCACCATGACTTCGCTGGACGATCTGTATTCCGCGATCGGCTTCGGCGGCGTTGCCTCGGGACAGGTTCTCCACAAGCTGTCGGATCAGAAGCGCAAGCAGGAAAACGAGACCGCCAACGCGGAAAAGCTGCTGACTTCCGGCATCAAAAATGCGAAGGCGGGCAAGAAGACCACCAACCAAAAAGGCGTTGTCGTGCTCGGCGAAGAGGGTCTTGCCGTTCACTTCGGCAGCTGCTGCAATCCGCTCCCCGGGGATGCGATCATCGGTTACATCACACGCGGACGCGGCGTTTCCGTACACCGTGCGGATTGTCCGAACGCCAAGAACCTCATGCGCGAAGCCGACCGTCTGATCGAAGTCGAGTGGGCGGAAAAGGCCGAAACCGTTTTCGATGCCGCGGTGCAGATCAAAGCACTGAACCGCCCCGGCACGATGCTCGAGATCACAGCGTTGCTTTCCGGCATGAACATCAACATCCAGACGATGAGCGGAAAGCCGACCGACGACGGCAAATACGTGATGGATATGACCTTCCTCGTTTCCAACGCGGAGCAGTTGAACAAGATCATCCAGTCGCTGAAAAAGCTGAAATGCGTCGGCGACGTTTACAGAGTTTACCATTGAGGAGTATTTGCGCATGAGAGCAGTACTGCAGCGCGTCAATTCGGCTTCCGTCACCGTCGACGGAACCGTCACCGGCAAGATCGGCAAAGGGATCCTCGTTTACCTCGGGATCACGAACGACGACACCGAGGCTGACGTTGATTACATCACGGGTAAAATCGCGAATATCCGCATTTTCGACGATGCGAACAACGTGCCCAACCTGTCACTGACCGATGTCGGCGGCAGTTGCCTGATGGTATCCCAGTTCACATTATACGCCGATGCCAGAAAGGGGAGACGCCCCGGTTACACCGACGCCGCCCCCGCAGCCGTCGCAAAACCGCTGTATGAAAAGGCGGTCGCAAAGCTTTCGGCGATCGTTCCCGTCGAAACGGGCATCTTTCAGGCGGACATGAAGGTCGCTTCCGAAAACGACGGACCTTTCACCATTTTACTCGACAGCAGGAGATTGTTCTGATGCAGATCTTTTACGGGGAATGCGGTCCCATTTCCGTCAATACCTATTTCGTTGCGGACGAAACGACGGGTCGTTGCATCGTCATCGATCCCGGTGACGCGGATTTCGTTCGGGAAGTGCTGAAGGAAAAAGAACTGAGCCTCGAGGCGATCCTTCTGACACACGGTCATTTCGACCATGTGATGGGCGTCAAGAAGCTGAAAGACGCGACGGGCGCAAAGATTTTTCTTCACAAAAACGATGTGGAAATGTTATCTGCGCCGGCGGCATATACCGCTGCTTTCCCGGGGATCGTGGTTGAGCCCGCGGAAACCGACATCGTCCTGAACGGTGGGGAAACGCTCGAACTTCTCGGCGCTTCGTTCCGCGTGCTGCATACGCCGGGACATACGCCCGGCGGCGTTTGCTATGTCCTGGATTCGGAAAAAACCGTCTTTTGCGGTGATACGATCTTCTTCGGGTCGATCGGTCGCGCGGATTTCCCGTATTCGAATCCCATGATGCTCATCGCGTCGATCAAAAAGAAGATCGTACCGTTGCCGGAGGATTACAGTCTCTGCCCGGGGCACGGCGGTTCGACGAACGTCGGCTATGAAAAAGCGCATAACCCATACATCGGACGCTGACATGAAAACGATCTTCATTCAAACCAACCGTCCGCAGTATCTGAACGACATCGGCGAAGAGGTGCGCCTCTTTTGCGGCAAAACCGAGATCCTTCCGCTGACGGAGGATTCGCGCCCCGAAGAGGATTGCCTGACGATCGTTGCCGAAGTATCCCAAGAAGAAGCCCGGATCTGTGCTTTTGCAGAAGCCTCCGGGATCCGCGAAGCGTCCGGATTTCCCTGCGACGACTTCAGCCCGCTGAATGTCAAGCGGCTCGAAAAGCGTGCCGTCAAGGTTTGCGTCTTCCGCGTTTTGAAACGCCTCCTCGCCACGGAAACGCCTTGGGGTTCCCTGACCGGGATCCGCCCGACGAAACTCTTCCGTGAGATTTCGGTCCGTTCCGGCGCAGCCGAAGCCGAACGCGCTTTCCGCGAAGACTTCGATGTTTCCGAAGAGAAGACAGCGCTTGCAAAAGAGATCACCCGCGTGCAGCATGATGTGATCGCGCCTGTGACCGAACGGGACATCGACATCTATTTCAACATCCCGTTCTGCAAGACAAAATGTCTGTATTGCTCTTTTCCCAGTGAAATCCTCGGGCAGAAGTGTGACAAGCTGTCGCCCTATCTCGAAGTGCTGTACCGCGACATCTCCCAAGGCGCAGCCATGATCCGCGAAAAGGGCTACCGCTTGCGCCATATGTATATCGGCGGCGGCACGCCGACTGTCCTGACCGCGGCGCAAACGGAAGCATTGCTGAAGCACATCGTCAAAGAGTACGGTTCTTTGGGACGTGAAATCACGGTGGAAGCCGGTCGTCCCGATACGATCGATGAAGAGAAGCTCCGCGTCCTTTCGGATTTCGGTGTCGAACGCATTTCGGTCAACCCGCAGACGATGAACGACGCCACGCTCAAAAGCATCGGCAGAACGCATACGGCACAGGATATCGCCGATGTCTACGCCCTCGCAAGAAAGATCGGTTTCTCTTCCATCAACATGGATGTCATCTGCGGGCTCCCCGGTGAAGGCGTTGCGGAATTCCGCCGCACGCTCGAGTTGATTTCGGACCTTGCGCCCGATAACCTCACCGTACACACGCTCGCACTCAAGCGTTCTTCGCGCCTATTGGAACGTCCGGACGAGTATCCCTTGCCGGAAAGCGGGGAAGTGCAGGAGATGATCGCGCTCGGTCTCGCCGCGGCGCGCGGAATGGGGATGGTGCCGTACTACATGTACCGGCAAAAGTACATGAACGGCAACCTCGAAAATGTCGGTTATGCGTTGCCGGACCGCATCTGCGAATACAACATCGATATGATGGAGGAGACGACGAACATCCTCGCACACGGCGCGAACGCCATGTCGAAACGGGTGTTCCGCAACGGCGAGCGCGTGGAACGCATCCCGAATCCGAAGGATATCGCAACTTACGCAAGCAAACTCGACACCGTGCTGGCGCAAAAAAGCGCACTTTTCTGATTGACGCACGGACGGGACTTGTTTATAATTTCTTTTACGAAAGGTTACGATCGGAAAAGTACGCAAGACGAAGTACACAGAGAACGTACATGCGGTGAAAGTACGTTGCTTCCGTGTTGCGGAAAGGCATCCGTGAACCGTGCGGCCGATTACGCCGCAACGCCTTGCCTGCGTTACCGGGCAGAAAAGTGGAGCTTCGGCTCAATTTGGGTGGCACCGCGGGTTTCCCGTCCCATTTTCCGGGACGGGTGCCTTTTTTATTAATCAAAGAAAGTGAGGGATACGCTTTGGCATATAAAGCACCAAAGGGTACAAGAGACGTACTCCCGAGCGAAAGCTACAAATGGCAGTACATTGAAAACATCATCCGGGAGATCACCGCAAAATACGGGATCCGCGAAGCGCGTACGCCCGTGATCGAGCATACGGAGCTGTTCCTCCGCGGTGTCGGTCAGACGACGGACATCGTGCAGAAGGAGATGTACACCTTCAACGATAAGGGCGACCGTTCGATCACCCTGAAACCGGAAGGAACGGCGGGCATGGTCCGCCTGTTCGTCGAACACAATCTCTACGCCGACGTCCAGCCGACGAAGATGTACTATCTGACGAACCCCGTGTTCCGTTATGAAAAACCCCAGGCCGGTCGTCTGCGCGAGCATCATCAGTTCGGCGTGGAGATGTTCGGCGCCGCGCGCGCATCTGCGGACGCGGAATGCATTTCGATCGTCATCGAATTGCTCGACCGTCTCGGTCTCAAAGGACTCGCTGTTCGTCTGAACAGCATCGGTTGCCCCGATTGCCGCCCGAAATATCAGGCAGCTCTGAAGGAGTTCCTTCGCGAGAACTACGATTCGCTTTGCGAGACCTGCCGCACGCGTTACGAGACGAACCCGCTGCGCATTCTCGACTGCAAGGTCCCGTCCTGCGGAGAGCTGCTGAAGGGCGCGCCCGTGATCGGCGACTTCCTCTGCGATGATTGCAAAAAACACATGGATGAACTGACGACGCGTCTCGAGCTGCTCGGCATCAAATACGAGATCACGCCCACGCTGGTCCGCGGTCTTGACTATTACACCAAGACCGTGTTCGAGGTCTTCTCCGATCAGATCGGTTCTCAGGGAGCTATCTGTGGCGGCGGCCGTTACGACAACCTCGTCGAGGAGCTCGGCGGACCCGCTCTGCCCGCCGTCGGCTTCGGTCTCGGTATGGAGCGCCTGCTTCTGTTGATGGAAGAAACGAAGACCGAGATCCCCGCGCCCGAGCGTTGTGATGTATATCTCGCCGGACTCGGCGAAAAAGGAGATATCGCCGCCTTCGCCCTTGCACAGAACCTGCGTGCGCTCGGTCTGAAGTGCGAGACCGATCTCGTCGGAAGAAGCCTGAAGGCACAGATGAAGTTTGCCGACAAGATCGGTGCGGGCTACGTTTGCATTCTCGGCGAAGACGAGATCGCAAAGAACGAGATCCTGCTGAAGGATATGCGCGACGGTACGGCGATCCCGACCGCGATCGATGCAGAACAGATCAACAACATTATCAATCAAAGGAGATGACATCGAATGAGTGAATTTCTCGGCGGTTGGAAGCGCACTTGCTATTGCACCGACCTGACGACCGAAGATGTCGGCCGCGAGGTCATTTTGATGGGTTGGACGAATGTCCGCCGCGACCTCGGCGCGCTGATTTTTGTCCAGTTGCGCGACCGCACCGGTCTGATGCAGGTCGTTTTCGACAGCAGCACGCTTTCGAAGGAAGATTTCGACCGCGCAAGCACCATCCGTTCGGAGTACGTGCTCGCAATCAAAGGAAAGCTTTCCGAAAGAACGGGGAACATGGTCAACAAGAACATGAAAACGGGTGCCCTCGAGGTCCTCGTTTCCGAGTTCAAGATCCTCAGCACCAGTGAGACCACGCCTTTCGAGATCGACGACAACTGCAACGCGAGCGAAGCGCTCCGCCTGAAATACCGTTACCTCGACCTGCGCCGCCCCGTGATGCAGCAGAACCTGATGATGCGCCACAAGATCGCGCACATCGCGAGAAACTACTTCTCGGAGAACGACTTCCTCGAGATCGAAACGCCGATCCTGACCAAGTCCACCCCCGAAGGCGCGCGCGACTACCTTGTGCCGAGCCGCGTCCATCCCGGTTCGTTCTACGCTCTGCCGCAGAGCCCCCAGCTGTTCAAACAGCTGCTGATGCTCTCCGGATTTGACCGTTACTTCCAGATCGCACGCTGCTTCCGCGATGAAGATCTGCGCGCCGACCGTCAGCCCGACTTCACGCAGATCGACCTCGAAATGTCTTTCGTTGAAGAGGACGATGTCATGTCCGTCAACGAAGGCTTCCTGAAGCTGCTGTTCAAAGAGACCATCGGCTACGATGTGCAGCTTCCGTTGCCGCGTTTGCCCTGGTCCGAAGCCATGGCGCGCTACGGTTCGGATAAGCCCGATACCCGTTTCGGTCTCGAGCTCTGCGACATCACCGATTGCGTCCGCGATTGCGGTTTCTCCGTATTCAAAGGTGCCATCGAAACGGGCGGCAGCGTCCGCTGCATCAACGCAAAGGGTGCGTCCGCGCAGTTCTCCCGCAAGGAGATCGACGCTTTGGGCGAATATGTCAAGACCTACCACGCGAAGGGTCTTGCATGGATGAACTGGAAGGAAGACGCTTTCCAGTCTCCGATCGCGAAGTTCCTCACAGAGACCGAACTCGATGCGATCAAGGCGAAAGCGGGCATGGAACCCGGCGACGTCGTGTTCATCGTTGCCGACAAGGACCCCGTCGTATTCGCTTCTCTCGGTGCGCTCCGTCTGAAGCTGGGCGACAAGCTCGGTCTCATCCCGCAGGACAAATACAACCTGCTTTGGGTCACCGATTTCCCGCAGTTCGAATGGAGCGATGAAGAGAACCGCTTTATGGCGATGCACCATCCTTTCACAAGCCCGAAGGACGAAGACCTGCAGTATCTCGAGAGCGATCCCGGTGCCGTCCGTGCGAAAGCTTACGATATCGTTCTCAATGGTGTTGAGATCGGCGGCGGTTCCATCCGTATCCATTCGCAGGAACTGCAGAAGCGTATGTTCCGTGTTCTCGGTCTTTCCGATGAGCAGGTCAACGACCGTTTCGGCTTCCTGCTGAACGCGTTCCGCTTCGGTCCGCCGCCGCACGGCGGAATGGCTTACGGTCTCGACCGCCTCGCTATGCTGATCTGCGGCGGTTCGAGCATCCGCGACGTCATCGCCTTCCCGAAGGTCCAGAATGCGTCGTGCCCGCTGACCGGCGCGCCGGACACCGTCGATCCGAAGCAGCTCAAAGAGCTCCATATCGCTTGCGTGACCGATGAAGAGTGACACCGAATACGAATTCCCGGAAGGGATCAACGAAGAACACACCGGCACGGTCGTTTCCGTTTCCGACGGCCGTGCGGTCGTCCATTTTGTGCGCAGTTCCATGTGCACGCATTGCGGCGGTTGTATGACCTTCGGTGATAAAGAGATGGAGACCATCGCCGTCAACCGCGTCGGTGCGCAGCCGGGCGACCGGGTCAATGTCGGTCTGTCCGCAAAAAACATCATCAAGGCAAGCTTGTGGGCTTACGCCGTTCCGTTGCTGGCTTTGATCGCCGGTATCCTCATCGGCAACCG
This sequence comes from Clostridia bacterium, assembly GCA_030526425.1. GTDB lineage: Bacteria > Bacillota > Clostridia > Christensenellales > CAG-138 > CAG-1024. Next base: position 1,701 of record JAUNCT010000044.1, on the reverse strand, counting down.
TTTCGGTGAAGTCGCGGCGTTGTGCGGCGGACTCGCTCTTTGCGCTCTTTCGTACCTGTTGCTGCACAAGCTCGACAAGGGATTCCGCAAGAAACGAGTGTTCGAGCCGGTCATCATGAGCGTCGTACGCGAGGACGATGAAACTCCCGAAACTTCTTGCACCTCTTGACGCAAGGTTTCCGAAGAAAGTATAATCATATTCAGTCTATTTGAATGAAAGGGTAATTTATTTATGTCCAGTGAAATTGCAGGCGGCTTCAGCGGATTTTTCTCCCAGTGGGGGCTTCTGATCATCCTGATGGTCGCGATGTTCGCGGTCATGATCATTCCGCAGAGAAAACGCGACAAAAAGATCAAGCAGATGCTCGATTCCATCAAACCCGGTGACCGCGTCCGTACCATCGGCGGCATCTACGGCACCGTTTCTTCCGTGAAGGACGATGTTCTGATCATCACCGTCGGTCCCGACAAAGTCAAGCTCGTTTTCAACCGCGGCGCGATCGCGCAGGTCGAAGATACCGGCATCGAGAACACGATGGAAGACTCTCACTGAGCAGTCGCTTCCGGAAACCGCACGGAATTTCGTGCGGTTTTTTCATTGCGGAGGAAAAGCAAACCTTTTGCGAACCAGGTTGAACTCCGCAATGATTGCGGATATAATTGCAATTAAGAAAACTTTACCGATCGGAGAAACGATATGGACCGGTTCAATGAGACGCAGCAATTCGACCGCGTCAAGGAAGAGTACACCGCCAAAGACATCCTGCTGACGGTTTATTCCTCCATGCGCGCAAAGGGCTACGATCCCGTCAATCAAATCGTCGGCTATCTGCTGAGCGGGGACCCGACTTATATCACAAGCTACAACAATTCGAGATACCTGATCTCCCGCATGGAACGGGATGAACTGCTCGAAGAACTGGTACGCTTTTATCTGGAGGAAAACAAATAATGCTGGAACGTGTTTTGGCCTTGGATGTCGGAGACCGCCGTATCGGTATCGCAGTCAGCGATCCGCTCGGCATCACCGCGCAGGGGCTTGAGACCTATCACCGGAAAGACGACGATCCCGATGCCGATGCCGACTACATCGCGGAGCTCCTGAAAAAGTACGCTCCCGTCCGACTGGTATGCGGTTTGCCCAAAAACATGGACGGGACCTGCGGCTTCCAAGCCGATAAAGTGCGCGATTTCGCTGCCAAGATCCTCGAGCGTTGGAACGGAACATGCGAGTTCTACGATGAACGCCTCACGACGGTATCCGCAGAGCGCGTGCTCTTGAACGCGGATGTCTCCCGGAAAAAAAGGAAGCAGGTCATCGACAAGCTTGCGGCGGTCGTCATCCTGCAGAACTATCTCGACAGCAAAGGACGGTAAACGAACATGGAAAACGAAAACGGCGATATCATCACCCTGCTCGATGAAAACGACCGCGAAGTCGATTTCGACTTGCTGATGTCCTTCGATTACGAGGGAAAACGTTACGTTGCCCTGTTGCCGATGGAAACGGTCGAAGGGGTGGAGGAAGACGAGGTCGTGATCCTCGAAGTCGTCCGCGAAAAGGGCGGGGAATCCTACCGCCCGATCGAAAACCCGATCCTGCTCGACGAAGTGTTCAACGAATTTCAGGAATTGTTCGACGAGCAGTTCGACGACGAAGACGAAGAATGAGACCGTATGCCGGAGATTTCGATTTCCGGC
>JAUNCT010000043.1 GCA_030526425.1 Clostridia bacterium | reverse complement strand
AGGGGATTCGTCGGCAACCGTTTGCAACAAAGGACAGCGCAACGAACTCTCCGCAACAAAAGCCTCCTTCGTTGAGGCGGTGAGCATTTGTGCAACAAATGCGTTAGGAAGCGACAGCTGTTGCATATGCAACAGCGGGAGCGGAGAGGTGGCATGGCGTGCTTGCACGACATGACGGAAGGAGTCCCACGCAAGATACGGTCCTACCGAACGCCATCCCGGCACGTCACCCCGCAGCGTCCTTCCGTTCCCCCGAGCGCATCCCTCCCCGCGCCCGGTCCCGGCTCTCCCAAACCATCCCGCGCGTCGCCCACGTTTCCCCTTTTTTTCCCTTTTTCTCCCCGTTCCCGTCTTGAATCTCCCGCAACCGCAAGGTATAATGTTATCAGATATATACATGATTCAAACGATTGTTTCAAACCGTTCGGACCCCCACCGCGCGAGGGCAAACCGCCCGCATTCCCCGCGGTTTCCGGGATCCGCGCGCCACAAAGAACCACCGCGCCTCCGGCACGCCGGAACGCTTGCGACACAAACACAGGAGAACCCCATGCATCTGAAAAAACTGCTGGCGGGCGCGCTCGCCCTCGCCTGCCTCGTCACCACCCTCGCCGGCTGCGGCAAAAAGACCGAAGCTCCCGCGGAGCCGAAAACCGCCGCGGCGGATGCCGGAAAAACCGTCATCACCCTGATCTCGACCTATCCGCTGCCCCGGTTCGAGGCGGCGCTCGAGACTGCCCACCCGGAGATCGACCTTCAGGTCGAAACCCTCGCGCTGGGTCCCATCTACGGTGAAGTCAGCCGCCGCTTGAGAAAGGGACACGGACCGGATCTGTTCATCACCGGCCTCCCCTTCGGCGAGCTGGCGGAATACACCTACGACCTCAGCGCCGAATCCTTCACCGAGCGCTACCAGTCCGCCATCACCAAAAGCATCATGATCGGCGGGCAAAGCCGCTATCTGCCCCTGCCGGGCGGCTACTACGGCTACATCGTAAACAAAACGCTGCTCGATGAGCTCGGGCTCGCGCTGCCCGAAACCACGGCGGATCTGCTGAACATCCTCGCCGTCTCCAAAGAAGCGAAGCTCGGCGTTTCCGAAGACACGGGCTGCGGCTTCGGTCTTTCCGACGTCGGCGCGACCTACCTCGGCGCTTACTACACCGCAAACTTCGCCACGGACTTCCTCTCCACGGCAGACGGCGCCCGCTGGCTTTCCGACCTCGAAGCCGGCACCGCGACCTTCGCCGGCAACTGGGAGCATTCGGTCGATTTCATCAAGACCTGCATCGAAAGCGGCTACCTCGACCCCAACCGCATGATCGTGTTCTACAACGGGCATTTCGAAACGAGCTACAACGCCTTCAAGGCGGATGAGTACATGCCCGCGCGCCACGCCATCCTCACGTTCGGCAACGTGGACGCGTTCAACCGGATCACCGAAAAATCGCAGGACGAAATGCTCATGCTGCCCTGCCTGCCCGACACGGCGGAAGGCAACAAGATGCTCAGCACCGTTTCCAACGAGTACATCGCCATGAACAAGGCGACCGCGAACGACGAGAAGAAGGCGGCTGCCGCCATCGCCGTGCTGGAGTACCTTTCCACCGAGGAGGGGCAGTCCAAGTGGATCGCCGATTCGCTGTGCCCGCACTCCTTCCTCAACAACTTCGGCATCGACCTCACCATGGTGCCCGAGAGCGTCCGCCCCTACGCCGAGAAGGAAATGGTCTTCTCCAACCCCTTCCCCACGAACCTGCTCAGCTACATCGGCAAGAACCTGACCGAAGCCGCCAAGGGCACCCGCCCCGTCGGCGAGGCGCTGGCGCTGATCGACGATTATTACCGCAACGGCTCCGATGAGGTCGAGTACGACCAGTCGATCGTGGGCTCCGTCGCGGAAGACCTGCTGTACGAAAACGCCAACACCCGCAAGGGCGAAACGGCGATCGGCAACCTCGTCGCGGATGCCGTGTGCGAAACCACGGGCGCGCAGGTCGCGCTGGTCAACGGCGGCAGCATCCGTTCCAGCCTCTACGCGGGCGATGTGACCGGCGCCGATATCTCGGCGGTCTGCCCCTACCCGAACAAGCTCGTCGTCGCGGAAGCCGACGGCGCGACCCTCCGCGCGGCGATCGCCAACGGCATCCAAAAGACCTGGAAGCCCGCTGGGCAGTTCATGCAGGTCTCCGGCATCAAGTACTCCTTCAAGCCCGCCGCGAACGAGACCGAAACGGCGGAGCTGCTCACCCTGACCTATGCGGACGGCACCCCCGTGAAGGACGACGATATCATCAAGCTCGTCTACACCGACTACATCGGCGGCTCGAGCGGCTACATCGACGGCGGCGACGGTTTCACCATGCTGAACGTGTACGACGCCGCGACGCCCAAGCGCGTGAAGCTCCTCGAAGAGCCCGGCATCACCTACGGCGACGCTTTGAAGACCTATTTCACGAACCACAAGGACGAAGTCATCCACGCGCAACCCGAGGGACGCATCGAAGTGGTCGGCTGACCGGGGAGTGTCTATGGAAAACCGGAATATTTCCGAGAAAAAATCAAAACGGCTTGTGTGGCTCACGGTCCTCGCCGCGCTGGCGGTCATCGCCGTGCTCTGGCCCCTGCTGAACCGTGCGACCGAGGGCATGGTCAACGAGATCACCCTGTCCATCAGCAAGCAGTATTCGCAGGAGCTGAACGAGCAGATGTCCGCGCACGTCTCGGGCGCGCTGAGCCAGCCCTTCGACCGGCTGGAGATGCTGCACTGCAGCCTGAGCATGGTTGAAAATCTGACCCCCGAAAAGCTGACGGAGATGATCCGCTGCTTCCGGGAATCGAACCACATCGCTTACCTCTCCTTCGTGGATGAGAACGGCACCGTGTACGAGGCGGGCGGCTCCTACCTCGGCACGACCCGCGTGAAGATGCTCGGCAAGCTGCTCAGCGGGCAAAAGCACCTCATCTCCGACAACGAGACCGTCGGCGGCAACAGCTTCGTGCTGATGGGCTCCGCCTTCGACGCGCCCGTACCCATGGGCGAAACGAAGCTCTGCGCGGCGATCATCGGTCTTTCGAACGAGGAACTGACCGATGAGATCATGGTGAACGGGCAGTACTCCAACGGCTACTCCAGCATCATCCACCGCGACGGCAGCTACATCGTGAAGAACCGCTCGGTCCCCTTCAGCGGGCTGAACATCTTCTCCATCATCGCCAAGCATTACAACTGCACCGAAAAGGACATGGGCGCGCTGAAGACCGCCGTCGCCAACGGCGAAGCGTACGCCTTCTCCGCCACGAAGAGCGGCGACGACGTGTTCTCCTTTTTGTATTTCTCGCCCATCGAGGATACGGATTGGTGCATCGTCAACACCATGCCCGGCACCTTCATCAAGACCGGTATCGAAAAGCTGCAGGAAAGCACCGCCAAGCTCTCCGTTCTGGTCATCGCGGTGCTGATCGCACTGGTCATCATCCTGCTGCAGAACTCCTCCGGCTACGCGCTGCGCAAAAAACAGCGCGAGCTCGAACAGGCGTACGAGCTGGCGGAACAGGCGAACCGCGCCAAGACGGAGTTCCTCTCCAGCATGTCGCACGATATCCGCACGCCCATGAACGCGATCCTCGGGTATTCCCGCCTGATGAAAAAGGAGCTCACCGACCCGAAGCTGCTCGAGTACCAGGAAAAGATCGAACATTCGGGCAACCTGCTGCTGTCGCTCATCAACAACGTGCTGGATATGTCCCACATCGACAGCGGCAAAACGGAGATCCGCGAGGAGTACGTGCAGCTCACGGCGCTCGCCGCCTCCATCCGCGATGTGTTCGGCACCGAAGCCGCGAAAAAGGACATTTCGCTCTCCTACACGACCGATATCGAGCACGACCACGTGTTTGCGGATGTGACGAAGCTCAACGAGATCTACATGAACATCGTGTCGAACGCCATCAAGTACACCCCGGCGGGCGGCACCGTTTCGGGTGTGATGGACGAACTGCCCTGTGAGAAGGAAGGCTACGCCCGCATCCGCGTGAAGATCCGCGACACGGGCATGGGCATCGGCAAGGAGTTCCTGCCGCACATCTTCGACTCCTTCACCCGCGAGCGCAACACCACCATGGCGAAGGTCGCGGGCACGGGGCTGGGGCTTTCCATCGTCAAAAAGCTGGTCGACCTGCTCGGCGGCACGATCGACGTCGACAGCGTGCAGGGCAAGGGCTCGGTGTTCACCGTGGTGCTCGATTTCAAGATCGCCGAAGGAGCCGAGGTCGCGCCCCGCACCGAGGGCACCGGCACCGAAGCAGCCGCCTTCGACCCGAACGGCAAGCGCATCCTCCTTGCGGAGGACAACGAGCTGAACGCCGAGATCGCCATCGCCATCCTCGAGGAAATGGGCTTCACCGTGACGCACGCCGAAAACGGGCGCGCCTGCGTCGAACTGCTGCAGTCCGCGGCACCCGGTGAATACGCGCTCATCCTCATGGATATCCAGATGCCCGTGATGAACGGCTACGAGGCCGCCCGCGCGGTCCGCGCCCTGCCCGATAAGCAAAAGGCGCGCATCCCCATCATCGCCATGACCGCCAACGCCTTCGAAGAGGACAAGCGCAACGCCATCGAAGCCGGCATGGACGCGCACCTCGCCAAGCCCATCGAGGTCAAAAAGATCGAGGAGGCGATCGTGTCGCTGCTCTCCAAAGGCACCGCAACGAACAACGCGAACAATGTGAACAGCGCGAACTGATCCCCACGCAACCGCACACCCGTGCGGTTGCTTTTTTGTTGGGGCGGAGGCGGATACGGACACCGATATGGGGTCTCTTGGCGGGTGCCTGCGGGAACGGAGCGGCGAAGCGCGGCTTGACCGGCGGCGGTCTGCGTTTGCAACAATTGACAGCGCAACGAGCTTGCCGCACCAAAAGCCTCCCTCAGAGAGGGAGGTGGCTGTGAGCAAGCGAAGCGCAGTGAACAGACGGAAGGAGTGGCACGGAAGTGGCGGACTCACCCGATGACATCCCGGTACGCACCGACACAGAGTCACTTGCGTGTCCACGGTCGAATCCCTTCCGTCATTTCGCCTTCGGCTCAATGACACCTGCCCTTGCGTCCTCAAGGGCAGGCTTTGTTCAGCGATATTCACGCAGTCGTAAGTTACTCGAATCGTCCGTTGCTGATTCCCGCTCATGAAGCACATCAGGTCAGGCTCCACTTGCATCAACTCCTTCGCCTACGGCTTCGGAGAAGACTTCGTCTCCAAGAGGAGGCTTACGGTAAGCGTTGCATCCGTTCCACTCAACTCACTCGGCTCACCCGTCACTCAGCGCCGCGCAAAACGCATTATTCGTGGGCTCCCTTGTGTACTTCGAAGATCCTCCGTAGCTATGCGGAGGAGTAGGGAGCTGTCATCGAAGATGACTGAGGGATTGTTGAGTCTCTGTCCTCCATTGCGACAACGGACAGCTCGTACAACACGCGCAACCAAAGGCCTCCCTCAGAGAGGGAGGTGGCTGTGAGCGAGCGAAGCGCAGTGAACAGACGGAAGGAGTGGCACGGAAGTGACGAACTCACCCGATGACATCCCGGTACGCACCGACACAGAGTCACTTGCGTGTCCACGGTCGAATCCCTTCCGTCATTTCGCCTTCGGCTCAATGACACCTGCCCTTGCGTCCTCAAGGGCAGGCTTTGTTCAGCGATATTCACGCAGTCGTAAGTTACTCGAATCGTCCGTTGCTGATTCCCGCTCATGAAGCACATCAGGTCAGGCTCCACTTGCATCAACTCCTGCGCCTACGGCTTCGGAGAAGACTTCGTCTCCAAGTGGAGGCTCCGTTCCGAGCTGTTTGCGTGATAATAAGCAACATGACTCGTGCGTTACTCAGTACCGCTCAAAAGGCACAGAACGTAAGGCTCCACTTGAAGTGCAAGGGGAGCTGTCACCGAAGGTGACTGAGGGGATTCGTCGGTCTGCGTCTGCAACAAAGGGCAACGCGTACAACACGCGCAACCAAAAGCCTCCCTCAGAGAGGGAGGTGGCACGCCGAGCCAAAGGCGATGGCGTGACGGAAGGAGTGCCGCGCAAGCACCGGACACCCCGAATGACATCGGGGCACGCACCACCGCACCGCCGCACAACACTTCCGCCTCCGCCGACCGCCCCCGTCCCTCCTTTCGCCCTCTCCGTCCCTTTCCCCAAACCTTCCCCAAAAGGGTACGAAAATAACAAAATAAATGCGGCGGGCAAAAATTAATTTTGCGACAATCGACTGCGATCTGTTGTATATATATGCGCCTCCGCGCGGCACCGGTTTTACAGGCCAAAAGGCCGTGAAATAATTTCCACCAAAGGAGCAAACAGATGAAAAGAGTACTCTCCCTCATCATGGCTGTGATGTTCGCACTCAGCATGATCACCGTTTCCACTGCGGAAAACGCGCCCTTCCGTGGCATCGTCACCCGCTCCGTTCTCGAAGACTTCACCGTCACCGCCGAGAACGGCACCACCCTCAGCTTCAACACCGGCGACGGCTCCATCGCGCCGACCGTCGGCACCGTGGTCGAAGTCCACTACGACGGCAACCCGGGTGAAGCGCTCGTCGTCAAGGGTATCGACACCGTGCAGGATGCGGATGTCCGCACCGAAACCGGTATCATCACCGACATCACCGGCAACACCTTCATCGTCGCGACCGACACCGGTCTCATGCTCACCTTCGTGACCGGCACCGGCGAAGAGATCAGCGGCAAGGCGGCCGAGCTCGCCAAGGGTCAGAAGGTCAAGGTCATCTACTCCGAGGTCAACGCGATCGTCACCGTCAACCTGGTCATCGGCGTCGAAGTCCTCGAGACCGCGACCCAGAAGGTCGTGAAGGAAGCCGAGAAGGAAGAGATCCCGGTCAACAAGACCCTCACCGGTACCGTCACCGCGCTGAGCTCCTCCAAGATCACCATCAAGACCTCCAAGGGCAAGAAGTGGACCTTCAAGCGCACCAAGAAGTCCAAGGTCCGCGGTAAGTACAGCCTCGACGTCGGCGCGAAGGTCACCATCACTTACGACGGTTACGCCAGCCAGCACCCCCTTGCGAAGCGCATCAAGGTCCGCTCGGCCGCTCCGGCTCCGGGACCCACGATGAAGAAGATCTCCGGCGTCGTCGAGTACTTCGGCGGCATGGCGATCGGTCTGAAGGGCAAGAACTTCTCCGCGGACGTTGCATACGCGAAGCACACCGGTAAGGGCTACCACGGCGAAGGCACCGAGGTCACCATCACCTACTACACCGAAAACGGTCGCAACTACGCCACCAAGATCAACTGGAAGGGCTGATGGGGCCGTTCCCTTTCGCAAAGTGAACTGAAAGGAAACCAAACCGATGAAAATGAAAAAACTGCTTGCGGCGCTGCTCGCCGCGCTGATGCTGCTCAGCGCAGTGTCCTTTACCGCACTGGCGGATGAGACCGAGGAGGATGTCGCCGAGCCGAACTTCATCGCGCTCGCCGATACCGGTTACGCCATCGCGATGCCCGAGGGCTTCTACACCCTCCGCACCGACCGCGACGATTACCGCGAGACCCCCCTCCAGTCCATCGTCAGCGACGACCCCGAGACCACCATCAGCCTCGATGTCTACTTCTACAATCAAGAACAGTATCCCGAGGGCTTCGACGCCTTCATGAAGGCGGACTGCGAAGCTTACAACGGTCACGACCTTGCGAACGGCGCTGAGATCGACGGCATCAAGACCGCGTACTACTTCGCGGAGGAGAACCTCGCAGACGATGTCGTGCTGCACTCCGTCACGGTCGGCTTCGAGTTCGACGGCGGTCTCTACCAGGTCGACGTCAACTGGGCGAAGGAAGAAGAGAAGGCACAGGCGCTGCAGATCGCGAACGACCTGCTCGCAACGAAGCAGAGCACCGAGCTCAGCTGGAGCAGCCTCGGCTACGCGGTCACCGCACCCTTCGAGCTCTCCTCCACCGAACCCACCACCGACAACGCCGCGCTCGTCGGCTCCTACTACTCCCACTCCGCAGACCTCGGGATGGACGTGTTCCGTTTCGAGGCGGACGCGGAAATGACCTTTGAAGAGATCGTCGACGCGCAGGCAAAGGCCTACAACGCGAAGACCGAAGTCCGCTTCGGCGAAGCGAACGGCATCCGTTACGCAGGCTTCGCGACCGTCGCGGAGGACAACGCGTACCACCTCATCGCCATCCTCGAGAACCCCAACGGCGGCGTGTCCGACCTCGTCTTCACCGCGTACACCACCTGCCACCTCATGCAGGCGAACAGCGTCGTCACCTCCGCGAAGCCCTTCACCGCAGTGGAAGAGCCCGCCGGCCCCGTGAAGATGATCCTCGGCGATTCCGGCTACCGCGTCACCCTGCCCGTGCCCTTCAACGAGTCCGACGCCAACGCGGACAGCTACGAAGAGGGCTTCCTCGGCAACTTCTTCTCCGAGAACGCGCTGTTCGAGTTCGACGTTTACACCGATGACGACGACCGTTACGTTTCCCTCGCCGCTTTCAACGAGGCGGACGCCGCGAACTACAACGGCTATGAGATCATGAACGACGGCACCGTGAACGGCATCCCCGTCGCGAGCTACCTCTCCGTCGAAGAAGTCGGCGACCGGAGCATGAACTGCATCAACGCGACCTACGCGTTCGAAAACGGCTACGTGCAGATGTGCTTCTACTACACCGATCCCGATGCGGTCGAGGACATCAAGAACGTGTTCACCAGCGTCGAGCCCGTGGAGACCAAGACGATCGCCTTCGGCGACGGCTACTCCCTCATCGTGCCCGCTTCCTTCGAGGGCACCGATGCGCCGCTCAACGACGAGATGTACTTCACGCACTATGAGTCCCCCGAAACGGGTCTGTGCATCTACACCTACGAGTACCCGAAGGGCACCGATACGCTCGAATCGTTCATCGCCCGCGATGCGGCGGCTTACGATGTGGCGCACCTCGGTCTCTCCGACGTGAACGGCATCACCGTTGCGGGTTACGACTTCGACTACGGCTCCACCCTGGGCGAAGATCCCATGATCCTCGCGACCGCAGTCGTCGAGAATGCGAACAGCTTCAGCGTTATCGACTTCGTGCTCGACGGTCTCAACTCTTACGCGCTCGCGAATCAGATCCTCCACACGCTCGCAAAGTAAACACTCCCCCGGTCACCCGACCGGAAACGACACGGCCCGCAAGAGCCGTGTTTTTTTGTTGCTTGCTGAATTGACAGAGCAAAAGCACCGCAGTGGCGGAACAGTGTTTTATCGTACACGATGATTGCACGAATTTGCATCGCTTGTGGGGACTTCTCGCATCGTATTCGTTCCGTTTTGCCATTCAGTGGGGCTATTATATTTGATTTTCCACCATTTTCACTGCCTGCATCCCCAAATATCTCCCCTCTTCCCCCGAGCAACAAAAAAACACGGTCCCATCCCGGAAACCGTGTTTCTATAGCCGTAATATAAACCCTAACCAAAAGTTTTTGGGAAGGGAGCTCGAGGGAAAGACCTTTTTACAAAAAGGTCTTCCCTCGAATAAACTCATTCGTGCTTGCAGCCGTGCGTGCCGCAAACATGCCCCGCACCGTGGTGGTGCCCGCAGTTCACCCCGGCGGACTTCAGCTCGCCCGCAAGGTACGCCGCGATGGCAGCATCCGCATTGCCCTTGGCACCCGAAACAAAGGCGATCCCCTGCTCCGTCAGCGCGTTGCGCGCGCCCTCGCCGATGCCCCCGCAGATCACGACCGATACGCCGTTCTCCTTCAAAAAGCCCGCAAGCGCCCCGTGCCCCGCGCCGTTCGTCGGAACGATGCGCGCCGAGCTCACCACGCCGTCGTGTGTTTCGTAAATCTTAAACGTCTGCGTCTGCCCGAAATGACGGAAGATCTCCCCGTTTTCGTGGGTTGCCGCAATGATCATAACTGTCTGTTCCTCACTTTCAAGGTCGGTCCCCGCCAAGCCAACGCCCGGCGCACGACCCGCGTTCGTTTATTATACACCTTTTTGCGGGCGTTGTGCACCCCCGCTTTGCCATCGCGCAAACGAAAAGGGCGGCTTGCGCCGCCCCCCGTGAAAACTCATTTGCGCCGGTCCCGCCCGGTCTCGATGTAATAGCGGCTCTTCTCCTTGTACATGTCCTTCTCCGCCGCTTTGACGAGCGCGATCACATCCCTGCCCAAGCCCGAAGCCGTGCCGATCGCCGCCATGCGGTCCGCTTGGTAGACCCGGTTCATCAGCGCCATGCGCTTGTCCTCAAAGCCCGCCGCATCCTCCGTTTCCGAAAGCACCACGAACTCGTCGCCGCTCACGCGGTATAGGTCCCCCGCGTCGAATAAGCCGCGCAACAGCTCCGTAAAGCGCACCAGCATGCGGTCGCCCGCCGCGTGCCCCTCGTTGTCGTTCGCCAGCTTCAAGCCGTTCAGGTCGCAAAACAGCACGTGTAAGGGCGCATCCTGCGCCATCGCGTCCACCCGCTCGTCCATGGCGAAGCGGTTGTTCAGCCCCGTCAGCGTATCCGTCCGCAGCATCGTCGCGATGGTCGCCTCGCGCAGCTCGCGCTCACGCACCTCGCCCGACTGCACGCCCATGAACAGCACGCCCACCGATACGCCCAGCGCCGGGTACATGATGATGTACTCGCCCGTCATATACTCCGCGACCGCCGCCAGCACCGGGATCACGAACACCGACGAGACCGACGCCACGAAATTGCCGCCCACCGCCTTGCGGTGCTTGAACGCCACACCCATCAGATACGCCAGCAGCACCGCCGGCGCCACACCCGTGAAATCGCTCCACGGTCCGTAGGCAAACACCCCGTTCACGATGGTGAACAGCTTGCCGTTCAGCGCCCCCGTGAGCGTGAACAGCGCATCGACCGAAAGCAATATCCCCGCCAAGGCCCACGGGCGCCGCCCCACGGGTGCCTTCTCCTCCGTCAGGGTCAGCACGTAGGCGGCCATCGCATAGGCGATCGGGTCCAAGAACAGGAAGGCAAGCACGTTCAGCGGGAACAGCAGCCCGGGCAATAAGCCCGTGTCCTCCAGCGCGATGGTCACGCCGTCGACGATGTTCGCCGCAATGACCAAGATCATCGCCAAGCGGAACCACATCGTCGCCCGCACCTTGCGGTATTTCTGCAGGCGCATGCTCAGCGCCATCAGCATCAGGTACAGCACCGTCGTCACATCCGTTGCAACAAACGCGCCGCGCATCGCATCCGCCTCCTTTGTGCAAAAATTTTGCAAATAATGATAAATTTTTTCTATCGAAACACGACAGATTGACGGATGTCAACCGACCGTCGCCCTGCGGCACAGTCCGGAGTGCCTTGTGTCAATCTTCAAGTTGACAAATGTGAGAAAATCCGTGAGAAAAAAGCTCCCGAAGCACTCAGCCCATGAGCGTCGCACGGCAGGGCGCGCCGTCCGCGTCCCCGAGGTCCAGCGGCACCGCGTGCAGCAGATAAACCCCCGCGGGAACATGCGCGAGGCGCACGCCCTCGAGCAGCACGACCCCCGCGCCGAGCAGCAGCTTGTGCACCGCCATCGGCGCATCCTCCGGACCGACCGATTGCGACTCGTTGCCCACAAGGTCCACGCCCGCCGCGGCGAACACCTCCGCCGCCGCAAGGGTCACGAGCGCCTTCCCGCCGATGAGGATCTTCTTCTCCGCCCCGGGCTTCGCCATGCGGGCGCTTTCGAGCATCGCCGCCGCATCCGCCGCGCCGACCGCCCCGTCGTGAAAGCACACATAACAATCCCCCGCGAACTTTTCGAGTGGGATGCCGTTCAGCCCGACCCCGTCCGCCAGAAAATGCCGCGGCGCATCCACATGCGTGCCGTTGTGCGCGCACATCGAAAAGGCGGTCACGTTCACCGGGTCGCCCGCCGCGATGCTCCGCAGCTGCTTCCGCTCGGGCGCGGGGTGCGTGGGATACACCGTGCAGCCGAACACCGGCTGCGAAATGTCGTAGATCATCGCTCTCTCCTTTCGGGTGGTGCGCTCGGTTTCCTCACTTGCGGTTCTCCTCGATCCACCGGACGGCGAAATCGACGAGTTCGGGCTGGCGCATACAGCGGATGCACGCGTTGCCGAGCGTCGTTTTTTGCACGGCATGCTCCCGCTCGAACGCTTCGCCGATGGCGTCGAAGTCCTCCCCGTCGACAAACAGGGTGTCGTAGGCCTTCCACACGCGCACGCCGTTTTCCAGCACGGCACTGTGCTCGGTGACGTTGTGCTTCGAAGGGTATTCCGCCCGCGCGTCCGCAAGGTGGAGTGAGGTGTTCTTGTCGTACCCGGTGCCGATGAGCAGCACCTTGCCGCCCAGCCGGTACAGCCTTGCAAGCGGCGAGGTCTCGCCGAAAATATCCGAAAGGTCGTGGTTTTCGGTGAGGTGCCTTGCATATTTGCCCCACGCCGCGACCGAGCGTGCGGGGTGATCGCTGCGGATCGCGCCGGGGTACCTGCGGAACAGCTCCGCCACGGCGCCCATGGTGTTCGTGGGCGTGAGGTCCTTGTCGTAGGCGGGCCACTCCGCGCGGATGGTATCCCAATCCTTCTCGTCGGCGTCCCAATGCACGCCGGTCTCGGGGTCGAGGTTCTTCCACGACTGGGTGGGCATCAGCAGCGTTCCCCCGGGTCCCACGGTCTCGGTGAGCGCCTCGACGACGGTCTGCGCGCCGCCGCACACGTAACCGAGCGGCTTCAGCGCGGTGTGCACCATGACGGCGTCCCCCGCCGCGAGCCCGACGGCGGCAAAAGCGTTCAAAAGATCCTGTTTGGTAACGACCATATCCGGTCCTCCTGTCAATGTATTTCCGTGTGCGTGCCGTTTCGCGCGGCACGAAAGTCGCGTTCGCTTTCGGCGGATGGATTGCGTCCATGATCGGCAAATCCCCACAACGCAACTTGCGTGTCTCCTGTCGAATCCCCTCTGCTGTAGCGGTACTTGCATGTCCTCAACGAATCCCTTCCGTCATTTTGCCAAGGCAAAACGACACCTTCCCTTGCACTTCAAGGGCAGGCTTCGTTCTGAGTC
>JAUNCT010000042.1 GCA_030526425.1 Clostridia bacterium | reverse complement strand
GTACTCTCCGATGAGAATCAACAGCACCGCGCAGAACGCGCAGGTCAGCAATACGGATGCATGATACATAAAAAGGTCGCCCCTTGAAAAAACAATTTCTTATAATATATTCTAACCGAGCACAAGCGCAACTGTCCATTGCCAAAAATACGCGGAAAGCGACCGTTTTCTCCGAAACGGTTGTTCACATCTTCCGGGAGCGGATGCGCCAAAGCAAACCGCCGCTTGACAACCCGGGGTTTACAGCATACTATGATTATAAAAATATCGAAAGAAGGTTCGCATCATGGAAAAGATCGTCGTCGTCACCGGTGGCGGCAGCGGCATCGGCAAGGCCGTTGCGGAAATGCTGCCCAAGGAATACACCGTCATCATCACGGGCCGCACCGCGTCGAAGCTCGAAAACACCGCCGCGGAAATGAACGCCAAGGGGCACCGCATCGTCTGCAAATCCTGCGACGTGTCCGACCGCGCGTCCGTCCGCAAGCTCGCCGAAGAAGCCGCGGCGATGGGCGAAGTCGTCAAGGTCATCCACTGCGCGGGCATCTCGGGCTCGATGGGCAGCTCCGAAACCATCACCCGCATCAACGCGCTGGGCACCGTTTATGTGAACCAGGAATTCTACAAGGTCATGAACGGCGGCGTCATCTGCGACGTCGCGTCCGATTCGGGCTGCATGCTCGCAGAGCAGATGCTCCCCTCCGAGGAGACCTACGCCCTCGCCCTCACCGACGAAGCGGCGTTCGTCGCCGAAATGGTCAAGAAGGCGGCGATCACCCCGATGGAAGCCGTCAACGCCTCCGTCATGTACATGATCTCCAAGAACTTCGCGCGCTGGTATTCCCGCAATTGCGCGTATAAATACGCAAAGAACAAGGGCATCCGCGTGTTCTCCGTGTCGCCCGGCTTCGTGAAGACCCCCATGACCGATGCCGAGCAGGGTGAAGCCACCGCGTGCATGCTGTCCTACTCGGGTCTCGAGCGCGGTGCCGAACCCGAAGAGCTCGCGTTCCTCATCACCATGCTGGCGGACGACCGCTGCAGCTACCTCATCGGCACCGACGTCATGTGCGACGGCGGCTGCGTCAACAACGGCTACGGCATGCAGACTTCCCGCGTGCGTTACGACGGAAGATCCGCCGCCGAAAACTGGTAAGCCGGTCACGACCTCGGAAAATCAACGAACCCCCGCGTTGCGCTACGCGGGGGTTTTTCCGTATGCGCATCCGTCCGGCACTTGCGGGGATCTTTCGGGAAACGGACACCCGGCAAAAAAAGAGGAGGACCTTGCGGCCCTCCCGGAAAGAAATGAGAAAAAAGGGTGTCAATATATCCACCGCGCAAGGCGGTAAATACCGTTTGGCGGGAAAGGGCGCTTACGCTTCCTTCTTGGCGAAGAACGCGACGACCACCGCACCGGGACCCGCGTGCGTGCCGACGGTCGGTCCGATCTGGGTGATTTCGACCGCGTCGGGGTTGACGCCCATCAGCGCCTCGTTGCGCTTGCGGTAGTTCATCAGGTTCGTGTTGTCGGTTCCGCTGTACGCGGTGCTGGTCGGCAGGTCGAAATCGACGCCGCCGGCCTCTTCGATCTTCTTGTCGAGGAAGCGGTTCGACTGCACGCTGCCGCGCGCCTTGCCGATGACGATCAGCTTGCCATCATCCAGCGTGAGGATCGGCTTGATGCCGATGATGCCGCCGACGATCGCCGCGCCCGCCGAAATGCGTCCGCCCTTCTTCAGGTACTTCAGCGTGTCGACGGAGGCGTAGATGCGCACGCGCTTCTTCTCGTGCTCGAGGATGCGGACGATCTCGTCGCGGCGCAGACCTTTTTCGACGAGGTACATCGCGCGCTTCACGAGGATGCGCAGACCGCAGGTGACCGACAGGGAGTCGACGACGGAGATGGAATCGTAGGATTCCGCCGCGAGGCAAGCGCTCTGGTAGGTGCCGGAGAGCACGGAGGAGACCGTGATCACGATCGCTTCGTCGCCCGCCTGATGGACCTTCTCGTACGCCTCTTGGAAGACGGCGGGGGAGACCAGACTCGTGATGGGCAGCGCGTCGCTCGTTTCGAGGATGGTGTAGAACTCATCGCGGGAAAGGTCGACGCTGTCGCGGTAGTTTTTGCCATCGATGGTCACCGTCAGCGGGATGACCGTGACGTTTTCGAATTCGTTCTGAAGGATGTCCGACGTGGAGTCGGTGATGATGCGGATCGCCATGGATTGTTTTCTCCTTTTCCGGCGCGGAGCGCCGTGTCGTTGTTTGCCCGCTGTGCGGGAGGGGAGCCTTTCGGCACACCGTGTGCCCGAAAGACCGTTGGAATCCCCCGGCGCGGGACCGGGGGTGGAACTTGCGTTTCTTACCGCTTGCGGAACCCTTCGAGCAGCGCTCCGAAGCCGGTCTTGAATTTTGCCAGTGCTTCGTCGATGGGCATCTTGCGCGCCAACGCGTCGGCGTTGAACCCGCGGATAAAGCACCAGATGCCGTAGCTCACGGCGTCGGCATCGAGGTCCGGGCGGACGTTTCCGCTGTCCTGCCCCATGCGGATGAGGTTCTTGATCTCGCGTTCCCACCAGCGGAGGTTCTCTTCGAGCACGGAATCCATGCTGAAGATCAGGCTGCTGTACTTCTCGCGGCTCTCGTAGGTCAGCACGAGCGTTCCCGCGCCGACGGCGAGCACATGCGCGAAAAAGTCGCTGTGTCCGTCCCAGGGGATCGATAGGCTCTGCCGTACCTTCTGCACCGTTTCGGTGTAAAGGATGTCCAGCACCTCGTCGATGTTGCGGAAGCGGTTGTAGAACACGCGGTTGGTGATGTTCAGTTCCTTCAGAACGTCCCGTACGGTCAGCCGTTCGCCGTTCTTTTCCCCGGCAAGCTTCCGCACCGTGTCGATGATGCGTACCCGCATCTCGTCCATGATCGGTTCCATCCGCGCCTCCTTCATCCGTTTTTCGGCGGTCTGTCCGCCGGTTTTCATCAGCACACTCTGTGCTGAGTGCACACTATATCATCCTTTTGTTGCTTTGTCAACAAGTTTTGCGGACGGAAAGCCGAAGAAGCGCGGCGCGGAAAGCGCAAGGGGAAAGAAAAAGCACCCGCGTTCGCAGCGGGTGCCGTGGGTCATTCTTCGGTGCGGATGCACTCTTCGGGCGTGGTCAGCTCCACGGTCACGGTGTCGCCGGCCTTCCAGCCGCAGTGCCCGAGCGGACCGATGAGGAGCCCCGTGCCGTCGAGCAGCTGCACCGACGTGCGGGACCGCTTTTCGAGCGGGGTCACGGTCAGCTTACCGCCCTTGCGCAGCAGCTCGCAGTGGAGGAACTGCTCGGAATCGGGGCGGCGCGGGCGGTCGATGGTCAGCTCGGCTTCCACGGTGCGGCGCGCCTCCATGGGGAGACCCAGCCAGCGGCAGACCATCGCGCGGACGAGCCAGTCGTTCACGGTCCAAGCCGCCCAAATCGGTCCCGGTACGTCGATCACGGGCTTGCCGCCGATGAGACCGATGCCCACCGGGCGCCCCGGGACCGTGCGCACGGAATGCGCGAAATACGTCGCTGTTTCTTCGACGAGCCCCGCGTTGAAATCCTCCGAGCCCTTCGACGTGCCGCCGTTGATCAGCACGATGTCCGCCCGCTCGAGCGCGTTGCGGATCGCCGCGTCCAGCGCTTTGCGGTCGTCGCGGACGATGGGGAGGAGCATCGGCTCCGCGCCCCACTGCCTGAGGTAGTCCGCCGTCATCATGCTGTTCGTTTCGGGGGTCTCGCCGCGCTGCGGCACTTGACCGACCGGCACGAGCTCGTTCCCCGTCGGGATGAAGGCGACCACGGCCTTTTTGATCACCGGCACGGTGTAAACGCCGCCGAGCGCGAGGTTCACCTTGATCTCGGGCGTGATGCGCGTGTTCTTGCGGCAAAGCAGATCGCCCGGCATCACGCGGCAGCCCGGGGGCATGATGTTCCCGCCCTGTTTGAAGACGAACGCGGGGTCGAACATCAGCTTGCCCTTCGCGTCGGGGTAAAGCTTCTCCACCTCGATCACGGTGTCGTAAGCGTCGGGCACGTCGTCGCCCGTGTCGGCAACGACATAATCCGTTCCGCGGACCCACAGCGTCGGGTCCGGCGTGCCGTTCGCGAAGTTTTGGGACTTCACGGCGTAGCCGTCCATCTTGGAGATCGGTCCCAAGGGCATCATCAAGACCGCTGTGATGTCACAAGCCGCAACGCGTCCGAGGCTTTCCGCCAGCGGCACTTCCTCCGTCACGGGGGCGGGTGTCCATGCGGCGAACAGCCCCGCCAGTGCTTCTTCCTTCGTGGGTGCTTTGAGAATATCGTGGTTCATGGTCCGTACCTCCGGGGCTTACGCAAAGATCTCGCGCTCGGTCACGCACTGCGTTTTGAGCTCGCCGACCAGCGCTTCGAGCGCGGCGATGACGTGCGGTCGGATATCGCCGCCGACCAGCACCAGCATCATGTCGTCGCCGGGGTCCAAAACTCCCTCGTTCAGCCACACACGCGCATAGCTGATGCCGGGCATCGCCAGCGCGTGCTCCGTGGCCGCCGCGACCTTCTCCGCATCGTAACCGAACTCGAGCGCCGCCACATCGGGCAGACCCGTCGCGCCTTCGCGTACCGCGGCGCGCGGCGTTTCGCGTACCACGCCGTTGTGGGTCAGGTACATGCCGCGCTTTCCGGCGTCGGGTGCGGTCTTGGCCTCCTTCAGCCACATGTCCACCGAGGGCATGGTCTTCTTTTGGGGCTTCGCGTCCGTTGCGGTCACGGCGCATTCCGCAGAGCCCACCGAGGCGAGCATCTTCAGCCCGTGACCGAGGCTCGGCAGCACGGCTTCGAAGTTTTCGCGCGCGGCGCGCTCGCTGCCCGGCAGGTTGATGATCAGCGTGCTCTTGCGGATGCCCGCACGGCAGCGGGAAAGGCAGCCGCGGGGGGTGATCTTCATGCTTTCTGCGCGCATCGCCTCGGGGATGCCGGGCGTTTCGCGCTCGACGACCGACATCGTTGCCTCCGGCGTCACATCGCGCGGGGCGAAGCCCGTGCCGCCCGTCGTCAGCACGAGGGGAATGTTCCGCTCATCGGCGCAGTCCATGAGCGCCTTGCGGATGAGGTCGTATTCGTCCGGCACGATCTCGGTGTGGACGACGGCGTAGCCCGCCGCTTCGAGCATGCGGCACAGCATGGGACCGCTCGTGTCCTCGCGCTCGCCGCGGAAACCTTTGTCGCTGACGGTGATGACCGCTGCGTTGATGATCATTGTTCTTCCTCCCTGTGATAATCTCCGTGGATGCCGCCCGTCTTCTCCGTCAGCCGGAGGTCCGAGATCACGATATCGCGCTGGACGGCCTTGCACATATCGTAAACGGTGAGCGCCGCGGTCGCAGCCGCGGTCAGCGCCTCCATCTCCACGCCGGTCCTGCCGTCGCATTTGACGGTCGCGGCGATCTCCACACTGTGTTTTTCCTCGTTCAGCGACAGGTCGAGGTCGATCCCGCCGATGAGGATGGGGTGGCACATCGGGATGAGGTC
The DNA here is from genome assembly GCA_030526425.1 of Clostridia bacterium. Classification (GTDB taxonomy): domain Bacteria; phylum Bacillota; class Clostridia; order Christensenellales; family CAG-138; genus CAG-1024. The sequence continues at coordinate 7,554 of JAUNCT010000042.1, read as the reverse complement.
CGGCGTCCGTTTCGCGCCCATGACCCCCGCGACCTGCGCCACGGTCAGTACGTCGCCCTTCTTCATGCCGCCCGTGCGGATGCGCTCGAAGGTGCTTTCGTTGACATAGACCGAACAGCGCGCCGTCGCCGTGCGGCGGGTGATGTCCTTCTCGCCGACATCCACCATCTTGGCGCGCCCCTGTTCGTTGAAATGCGTGAAATCCTGTTCCATCGTTCCTCCTCAACCGCCGATGCGGTCCATACTGCGGGCAGAGCCCGTGAATTCCGTTGCGCTGAGATTCGCGCGCCGCTGCGGCTTCAAAGCCATCGCGCGGGTCATCGCCTCCCGCATGCCCTCCTTCGAAAGCCCCTTCACGGAGATCTCGTCGGGGGAGTGGAGGCAGGGCTTCAGTTTGCCGTCGGCGGTCAGGCGCAGGCGGTTGCAGCTTGCGCAGAAGTGCGCCGTCATCGGGCGGATCAGCCCGACCTCGCCCATGGCGCCCGGCAAACGGTACAGCTTCGCCACGCCGCCGTCCTGTTCGGCGGGGACGAGCTCCGGCAACGCGTTCAGCACCGCGTCCGCCGAAACGTACTGCTCGGGTCCGAATCCGCTCCCGGGGGCCATCGGCATCAGCTCGATGAAGCGCACCGTCAGCGGCAGCTCCCGCGTCAGGTCCGTCAGCGCGACGATCTCATCGTCGTTGAACCCGCCGATGAGCACCGTGTTCAGCTTGACCTTTTCGAAGCCCGCGTCGAGCGCGGCGCGGATGCCCGCCATCGCATCATCGAACCTGCCGCACCGCGTGATGCTTGCGAACTTATCCGGGTCGAGCGTGTCGAGGCTGATGTTCACGCGGTCCACGCCCGCGGCGCGGAGCGGTTTTGCCATCGCGGGGAGCAGCGTCCCGTTTGTCGTCATGCACACCTCGCGGATGCCGGGGACCTTCGCCGCCCGTTCCGCGATGGAGAGGATGTTCTTTTTCACCAGCGGCTCGCCGCCAGTCAGGCGGAGCTTCGTGACTCCGAGGGAAGCCGCGGCTTCGACCGCCGCGATCATTTCGTCCTCGGTCAGCATCTCGGTGTGCGCCTTCTTTTCGATACCCGTTTCCGGCATGCAGTAACGGCAGCGCAGGTTGCAGCGCTCCGTGACCGACAGGCGCAGGTACCCGAGGCATCTTCCGTATGCGTCAGCCATCTCAATACCTTCCGAACGTGCAATTGGGGAAGCGGCACTCGGCACAGCCCTTGCACAGCCCGCCGTCGCCGAGGCGGATGAGGTCGTCCCTCGTCAGCTTGTCGCCCGAAAACAGCTGCGGCAGCAGCACATCGAGGACCGTTGCGGGCTTGTTGATCGCCGCGCTCGGCACGCCGATGCAGGGCATATCCCCGAGGTAGGCGACGAGCGTCATGTTGCCGGGCTGCGCGGGAACGCCGTGCGTGACGATCTCCGCGCCGAGCGAACGGATCGCCGTGGGCGTCACATCGTCCGGGTCCACCGACATGCCGCCGGTGAAGATCAGCAGGTCCGCGCCCATGTTCAGGTACCGCTGCGCCGCGGCGGCGATCATCTCCGTGTCGTCGTCGGAGATCGTCACCCCGAGGATCTCGCAGGGCCAAGCTTCGAGCTTTTTGCGGATCACGGGTTCGAAGCGGTCGCGGATGCGCCCGTGGTACACTTCACCGCCGGTGATGACCACGCCCGCCTTTTTCGCGCGGTAGGGGCGCAGGTCGAGCAGCTTCTTTCCGGCGCAAAGCCGTTCCGCATCGACGATCTGCGTTTCCTTCGTCACCAGCGGAACGATCCGCATCGAGGCGAGGTTGTCGCCGGGCTTTACGGGGTAGTGGTCGGGCAGCGTGCAGATGGTGATATCGCCGATGGCGTTGATCTCGTTGAGCAGCGCCGTGTCCACGCGGAACATGCCCGCTGCGTCTGCCTTCAGCATCACCTTGCCCTCGGCGGGTCCCTCGTAATGCGCGCCTTCCACGGGCGCCATCTCCGCCATGCGCAGCGCGCAGTCGTCCTCGTGCAGCTCGCCCGCGTTGTCCTCCCAAACGAACACCGTGCGCTTGCCGAGGTCCAGCAGCTTCCGGATGTCCTCCTCGGTGATGACGTGCCCGCGGCGGAAGGCAACGCCCTTGAACCCCTCGCGGATGGCGGTGATATCATGGCACAGCGCGGAACCGACCGCCTGTGTGACTTCGATCTTTTTCATGGTTCCTCCTTGTTATTCCGTCAGCGGTACCGGCGCGTCCGCGGGGATGCGGAATGCGACCGTTTCCGATCTGTGTCGTTCCCATTCGTCCTTCGGCAGCTCGGTGCAGAAGCCCTCGTGCTCCGGCATGTCCGCGGGGCAGAGGCGCAGCGTGACCGAGAACGGGTTTTCGGTGTTGTCCGTCACCCGGCAGAGGATGCGGTTCTCGTCGTTCGCATCGTCCGAAAGCAGGATGTCGTGCATGCGGATGCCCGCAAACCGCGCCCCCTTCGGGAAGTGCGGCGCTTTGAGCGCAAGCCCCGGCGTCCCGATGAGGATCGTTCCGTCGTTCCCCGCGCGCACGGGCAGGATGTTCTTGCAGCCCGTCAGCCGCGCGCCGTTCACGGTCATCGGGGCGCGGAACACCGCGTGCTTTTCACCGCGGGTCTCGATGTGCCCGTCGTTCATCACGGCGATGTGCGTCGAAATGCGGAACACCTCATCCCGGTCGTGCGAAACGAGCAGCGTCGTCTTCCGGAACCGGGCGATCGCGCTGCGCACCTCCTGCTCGAGGCGGAAGCGCAAATGGCTGTCGAGCGCCGAAAACGGCTCGTCGAGCAGCAGCAGATCGGGTTCGTTCACGAGGATGCGCGCCAGAGCGACGCGCTGCTGCTGCCCGCCCGAAAGCTGCGCGGGCTTCAGCTTCTCCGTGCCCGAAAGCCCCATCAGCGCGATCATCTCCTTGACCTTTTCGCCGCGCTGCGACTTGTCGCGCACGCCGCAGGCGATGTTCTTTTCCACCGTCATGTTCGGGAACAGCGCGTACTGCTGGAACAGGTAACCGACGCGCCGCTCCTGCGGGGGCAGGTCGATGCCCTTCTCCTTGTCGAACAGGGTGCGCCCGTCCAAAACGATCCGCCCGCGGTCGGGGCGTTCGATCCCCGCGATGCATTTGAGGGTCATGCTCTTGCCGCAGCCCGATGCGCCGAGCAGGGCGAGCACCTCGTTGTCGTTCGCCTCGAAGGCGACCTTCAGCCGGAAATCTCCGGCGCGTTTTTCGATATCGCAAAGAAGGCTCATGCGCGCACGCTCCTTCCGTTCGTCCGTTTCCGTTCGAGCATGTTGACCGCCAGCAGCACCACGGCGGAGATCGCCATGTTCAGCAGCACCCAGCGGAAGGCGAGCGCGTCGTCGTTCGTGCGCCACAGCTGGTAGACCGTGGTGGAAATGGTGGCGGTGCGCCCCGGGGTGTACCCCGCGATCATGCTCGTCGCGCCGTATTCGCCCAGCGCGCGGGCGAATGCCAAAACCGTACCCGCGAGAATGCCCTGCTTGCAGGCGGGGATGCGGATACGCCAAAAGATATACGTATTCGAAAGACCGAGGGTCTTGCCGGCCTGCGCGAGCGTTTCGTCGAAGGCCTCGAACGCACCGCGCGCCGTGCGGTACATCAGCGGAAAGATCACGACCGTCGTCGCGAAGATCGCGCTCCACCACGTCATCGTGAGGCGCACGCCGAACAGCGAGAGGAACAGCTGCCCGATGGGGCGCTTCGGTCCCAAAACGCGCAAAAGCAAATAGCCCACGACCGTGGGCGGCAAAACGAGCGGCATCGTCAGCACGACGTCGAGGATGCCCTTGACGAGGCGCGGCGCCTTGGCGATGGCGTATGCCGAGAAGATGCCGAGAAAGAATATGATGAAAGTACTGATCCCCGCGATGCGCAGGGAGTTGATCAGCGGAAACCAATCCATAGCGTTGTTTCTTTCATAAAGAGAGGATGAGAGGAGAGGGAGAAATGCGAAAAAAGGGGAAGGGGCGAACGCCCCGTTCCCCCGTGCGGGTGCGGTTTATTTTGCCATCGGGCTGAAGCCGACGGATTCGAACACCGCGGAAGCCTCGGGACCGGTGAGGTATGCGAGGAAGTCCTTCGCCGCCTGCTCGTTCTTGGTGATGTTCAGCACGGCCGCGGGGTAGATGACCTGACCGCACATCTCGGCGGTCGCGGTGTCGACGACGGTCAGACCCGCGCTGTAAGCGTCGGTGCCGTAGATGATGCCGCAGTCAACGGTCGCTTCCGAAACCTGGGTGGTGACCTCCTTGACGTTCGAGCCGTAGGTCAGCTTGCCGTCCGCGGCGAGCGCGGCTTCGTCCAGCTGATAGAACGCGAGGATCTTCAGGGTGTACTGACCGACGGGGACGTCGCTGTTGCCCATCGCGAGCAGGACCTTGCCGTCCTTCAGGCGCGCGGCGAGGTCGTCGTAGGAAGCGATACCGGCGGGGTTGCCCTCGGGCACGGCCAGCGCGACCTTGTTCTCGAGCAGGTTGATGCGGGTGCCCTGCAGCACGAAATCCAAACCGTCCGGGTTGCCGGTCTCGGCGTTCTTCGCGGCGTCGAGGGCGTTCATCTGCTTCGGTGCGGCGGAAATGAACACGTCGCAATCCGCGCCTTCCTGGATCTGGGTCTTCAGCGTGCCGGAGGAGTCGAAGTTGAACACGAGCGTCACATCGGGCGCAACGGTCTTGTACTGCTCGGCGATTTGGTTCAGGGTCTCGGTCATGGACGCCGCGGCGAACACGATGAGTTCCGTGCCTTCCGCAGCGGCGGGCGCGGCGAAGGCGCAAAGGGCGAGCAGCAGGGTCATAGCGAGTGCAACGAGTTTCTTCATGTGTTTTTACCTCCCAAAGCAAAAAAATGATATCCGTCTTCTTTCGACGGATATCAGCAAAAGCACACCGCTCGTTGCACGGTGCCGTATTCTGTTGACCCGTCTCCTTTTCAAAGAGGAAGGCACTGCCGTTTCCCGCAATACCCTTGGCGGAGTTTCCTCCGCGGCGGCCCGGTGCGCATGGCGTTCGCTGTAGCGCAAGGGGCTCGAAGACCTTAACGTTATTCTAAAAAAAGATCGACGCATTGTCAATCGCTTTATGCCGAAGAAAACCGAAGCGCGGCGTTTCCGGAACGGCGGTGTTTCCGGAAATTGTTTTCGCTTTCCGTTGCCGAAGTCACATCGGTACCGTAAAATATAGCACCAAATACGAAAAATCAACCGAAAATGTGAAATAAGTGCAAAACAAGAAGTCATACCTTTCAAATGATTGAATGAAAAACAATATCAAAAGATATATTTTTGCAAAATGCGTGCAATTTTTGATAGGTTGTGCAATAATAAAACCATCCTTCGGCCTGTATTTTTCCGTGGCGAAACGGCAAGCCGGAGGGTCTCGGGTGCCAAATAAAAACGGTGGGAAGTTTGGGGCACCCGGTGCAACAAGGAAAGGAAACACAACAAAGCCATGGACGATCGAAAAGAGATCATCGCTTTTTCGGAGTTCGATGCCTATCTGTTCGGGATGGGGACCAATTACGAGAGCTACCGGAAACTCGGCGCGCACCCCGATGTGCGCGACGGACTGAGCGGCGTGTACTTCGCCGTATGGGCACCGAACGCGCGCAGCGTGAGTGTGCTGACCACCTCCAACGGTTTCAACGAGAACGAAGGCTGGATGCTGCCCGCGCAGGGCAACGCCGGTGTGTGGGAAAAGTTCATCCCGGGCGCGAAGGCAGGCGATGTCTATCGCTTCATGGTCGAGGGCTGCGACGGCGTGCGCCGCTACAAGTCCGACCCCTACGCCTTCTATGCCGAGAAGCGTCCCGCAAACGCTTCCGTCGTGTATCCGCTCGACGGCTACGTCTGGAACGACGGTCCTTACATGCAGCGCCGCGGTCATAAAGACATCGCGGCAAAGCCCGTCACCATCTACGAGGTCCATCTCGGGTCCTGGAAGAAGGACTACCGCGTCGACGCGGCGGACGGCTTCCTCGGTTACCGCGAGCTCGCCGACCAGCTGGCGGATTACGTGCAGTTCATGGGCTACACCCATGTCGAGCTCATCGGCATCTGCGAGCATCCGTTCGACGGCTCCTGGGGCTATCAGTGCACGGGCTTCTTCGCGCCGACCAGCCGCTACGGCACGCCGGACGACTTCCGTTACTTCGTGGACAAAATGCACTCCTGCGGCATCGGCGTCATCCTCGACTGGGTGCCCGCGCATTTCCCGAAGGACACCTTCTGCATGGAAAACTTCGACGGCACGCACCTGTACGAGTATGCCGACCCGCTCCGCATGGAAATGCCCGGCTGGGGCACCTACGCCTTCGACCACGGCAAGAACCAAGTGCGCAGCTTCCTCATCTCCAGCGCCATGTACTGGATCCGCGAGTTCCACATGGATGCTCTGCGCGTCGATGCGGTCGCTTCCATGCTCACCAACAACTTCGACCGCGGCGAATACCGCCCGAACATCTACGGCGGCGTCGAAAACCTCGAAGGCATCTCCTTCCTGAAGCAGCTGAACGATGTCGTTCACCGCGAGAGCGGCGCCTTCATGGTCGCGGAGGATTCCTCCATCATGGAAAAGATCACCGCGCCCGTCGATCAGGGCGGTCTCGGTTTCGACTTCAAGTGGAACCTCGGCTGGATGAACGACACCCTGAAGTATTTCGAGAAGGACCCGATCTATCGCCGCTATCATCACGGCAAGCTGACCTACACCTACGAGTACGCGTTCACCGAGAACTTCGTGCTCGTCCTCTCGCACGACGAGGTCGTGCACCTCAAGGGCTCCATGCTCACCAAAATGCCCGGCGGCATCGAAAACCGTCTGTCCGGTCTCAAGGCGCTGTACGCGCTGCAGTTCACCTCGCCCGGCAAGAAGCTGCTGTTCATGGGTCAGGAGTTCGCCGAGGACCGCGAGTGGGATGAAAAGCGCGAGCTCGACTGGCACTTCGCAAGCGATTTCGGTCACCGCGATGTCATGCAGTGCGTGCGCAACCTCAACTTCCTCTACCGCGAGTATCCGTGCCTCTACACCGACGCGAAGGACCCCCGCACGTTCGAATGGGTCAACGGCGGCGATGCGGACCGCAACATCATCGCGTTCATCCGCCGCAACCCGTGGAACTACGACGACGCGGTGCTCATCGTGGCGAACCTTTCGCCCGTCATGGTTTCCGGTTACACCGTCGGCGTCCCCGAAGCGGGCTGCTACGGCCGCGTGTTCTCCACGTACGACAGTCTGCCGGGCGCAGGCAGCCCCGCGGAGATCGGTCACATCCCGGGCATGCTCACTTCCGAAGGGGAGTGCGACGGTCGTCCGTACCGCCTGAATTACGACCTCCGTCCGAACGAGGTCATCGCGATCGCCTTCCCGAAGCGCGATCGTGCCGCGGAGGAAAAGCCGAAGGCGACCCGCGCCCGCAAGAAGGCGGAGACCGTTGAGGTTGCTACCGAAGCCAAGGCGGAAGCGAAGCCGAAGACCACCCGCACCCGCAAGAAGGCGGAGACTGCGGAAGCCGGTGCCGAAGCCAAGGCGGAAGC
>JAUNCT010000041.1 GCA_030526425.1 Clostridia bacterium | reverse complement strand
CCTCGGGCTTGCAGACGACGATCATCTCCTGCTTTTCGAACTGGTGGATGCGGTAGACGCCGCGCTCTTCGATGCCGTGCGCGCCCTTCTCCTTGCGGAAGCAGGGAGAATAGCTGGTCAGGGTCTGCGGCAGGGTCGCTTCCGGGATGATCTGGTCGATGAACTTGCCGATCATGGAATGCTCGGAGGTGCCGATGAGGTACAGGTCCTCACCTTCGATCTTGTACATCATCGCGTCCATATCGCTCTGGCTCATAACGCCTTCGACGACATTGCCGTGGATCATGAACGGCGGGATGCAATAGGTGAAGCCCTTGTCGATCATGAAATCACGCGCGTATGCGAGCACGGCGCTGTGCAGACGGGCGACATCGCCCATCAGGTAGTAGAAGCCGTTGCCGGAAACGCGGCCGGCGGCGTCCATATCCACGCCGTTCAGGCGCTCCATGATCTCCACATGGTAGGGGATCTCGAAATCGGGGGTCACGGCTTCGCCGAAGCGCTCGACCTCGACGTTCTCGGAGTCGTCCTTGCCGACCGGAACGGAGGGATCGATGATGTTCGGAATGAGGTACATGACCTTGCGGAGCTTTTCCGCGTTCTCCTTCTGGGCTGCTTCCAGTTCGGCGAGACGGTCGTCATCGGCTTTGACGGCGGCCATGTTCGCGTCGATCTGCGCCTGGATCGCGGCTTTCTCTTCTTCGGTCGCGGCCTTCTTCAGCTTGCCGAACAGGGGACCGTTCTCCTTGGAAAGCTTGTTGCGGGCGGCGCGGAGCGCATCACCCTCCTGCTGGGCGGCGCGGGCCTGTTCATCGAGCACGATGGCTTCGTCGACGAGCGGCAGCTTCGCGTCCTGGAATTTTTTGCGGATATTTTCGCGGACGATGTCGGGGTTCTCACGCAGGAATTTGATATCGATCATTGCTTACATCCTTTCCGGGGCGGCGAGCCCCACGAGATCCAGACCGATCGCCAGCACGCGGCGGGTCGCGTCGGTCAAAGTCAGACGGGCGTTGCGCAGCGCGGCGTCGTCCGCCATGATGCGCTGCTGGTAATAGAAACGGTTGAAGCTCTGGGCGATCGCCATGACGCGGCGGGAAACGAGGTAGGGCTCGTTCTTTTCCATGGCTTCCTTCACCGCATCGGGGAAGGCGGCGAGCTCGCCGATGAGCTCACGGCTCTCGGCATCGGTCAGCAGGCTGTAATCCGCTTCGCCCTCGGGCTGCTGCTTGCGGAGCACCGAGCAGGCGCGGGCGTGGGTGTACTGTACGTACGGACCCGTTTCACCGTCGAAATTCAGCACGGTGTCCCAGTCGAACACGACGTCCTTGATGCGGCCGTTGTACAGGCTGTTCCAAACGAGCGCGCCGACGCCGACGTCGCGGGCGACCTTGTCCGGATTTTCGAGGTTCGGGGATTTTTCGAGCATGATCGCACGGGTCTTTTCGATCGCGGCGGTCAGTACATCGCGGAGCTTGACCATGTTGCCCGCGCGGGTGGAGAAGGCGCCGTCCTTGCCGGAGACCATACCGAACGCAACGTGCTCGAGGTCTTTCGCCCACTCGTGTCCCATCAGCTCGACGACCTTGAACCACTGGCGGAAGTGCAGGTTCTGCTGCGTCGCGACGACGTAGAGGCACTTGTAGAAGTCGTAGGTGTCCTTGCGGTAGAAGGCGGCGGCGATATCGCGCGTGGCGTACAGCGTTGCGCCGTCGGACCGCAGGATGATGCACGGCGGCATCTTGTAATCGGCGAGGTCGACGATCTGCGCGCCCTGGTCGAGCTTGAGAAGGTTCTTCTCGCGGAGCTCGTCGACGACGCGTCCCATCTTGTCGTTGTAGAAGCTTTCGCCGGCCCAGCTGTCGAAGTGGATGCCCATCAGCTCGTAGATCTCATGCACCTCTTTGAGCGTGATCTCCTTGAACCAGGTGAACAGCTTCATCGCTTCGGGGTCGTTGTCCTCGATCTTTTTGAACCAGGCGCGCGCTTCGTCCTCCATTTCGGGGGTCGCTTCCTGATGGAAACGGACATACAGCTTGACGAGCTCGTCGACGCCGCCCTGTTCGATGGTCGCGCGGTCGCCCCAGGCCTTGTACGCCCAGATCATTTTGCCGAACTGCGTGCCCCAGTCGCCGAGGTGGTTGATGCCCACGGGCGTGAAGCCCATGTGGCGGTAGATGCGGTAAAGCGCGTTGCCGATGACCGTGCTCGGCAGGTGACCCATGTGCATGGGCTTTGCGATGTTGACCGAGCTGTAGTCGATGCAGACGTGGCGACCCGCACCGAAGTCGCTGCCGCCGTAGCGCGCGCCTTCCGCATAGATGCGCTCGATGACCGAGCGGCTCTCCGCCGCCGGGTCGAAGGTGAAGTTCACATAGGCACCGGTCGCAACGGCGCTCTTCACGCCCTCGGGCAGGGTGATGGAAGACGCCAGCTCCGCGGCGATCGCGGGCGGAGCCTTGCGGAGCACCTTGGCGAGGCGGAAGCACGGGAAGGCGAGGTCGCCCATCTCGGCGTTCTTCGGCACCTCGAGAAGCTCCGCGACTTCAGCCGCGGCAAGCTCCGTTTGCGCAGAGATCGCCTCTGCGACAGACATCCGAAAATCCATGATATTTCAAATCCTTTGCATAAATTGATGATCTTTCGAACTCTTATTATAACAAACACGAAAAGCCTTTTTCAATCGGACTTGTGGATGAACCGCACGGAAAGACGGGGATTTTCGGCGTCTCTCACAGGGAAAACAAAAAGGAGAGCGGTGCAGACCGCTCTCCCGGTTTCAAAAGAGGGATATCCCCGGTGGTTCAGCCTGCGAATGCGGCAGCCGCGGCTTTGCCCGCGAGATAGCCGGAAACGTAGGTCCAGGCCTGTGCCTGACCGCCCCACGGCGTGTAGGGCTTGCCTTCGACGTTGCACACGCCCTCGGAATCCTGACCGACCGCGTACAGGTTCGCGATGGGGGTGCCGTCCGCACGCAGGACGTTCATGTTCACATCGACGTCGAGACCGCCGACGGTCGCGTAAGCGTAGCTCATGCAGCAGACCGCGTAGTAGGTGCCTTCCGCGCCGTTCAGCGTTTCGGACAGGACCGCCGCGTCGCAGCCGATGACGGAAGCGAGCTCCGCGATGCTCTCCGCCTTGAAGACGTTGCCGTACTCCGCGCCGACGGAAAGGATGGTGTCGAGGTCTTCTACGGGCGTGCCGATCGGGATCGTACCGCCCTGACCGAGGAAGTGGGAACCCGCCGCGCCGAAGTTCTCGGTGAGACCGTTTGCCTTATAGCCGTTCATCTGCTCCTCGGTGTAAACGACATAGTAATGGTAGCCGGGGATGTCGGCATCGTTCTTGATCGCGGGATCGAGGACCTTGCCGTTGATGTCGATCTTCAGTTCGCCGGAAACGAGCGCGAATGCGGAGAGGATCGCCTTCTGGTCGGGCGTCAGATCGTTGTTCTTGATCATGTTCGGGACCTGGAGGATGTGGATCATCGGGTCGATGGCGAGCATGTAGGTCGCGCCGCCGGCGGAGACGCCCATGTTGATGCCGTCGCCCTTGTTGACGGTGAACGCAACGGTCGGGGTCGTGCCCTGCAGGTACTTGTTGACCATTTCGTCGTTGCCGATGTAACCGCCCGTCGCGAGGATGACGGAATCGCCGTAAACATTGTATTCGGTGCCGTCGTAGGAGACCGCGTGGACGCCCTTGACGTTGCCCGCTTCATCGAAGAGCAGGGCATCCGCGGTGAGCTCGAGCGCGAAGCCGTTCTTCTCGTTCATGCCAACGGCCTTTGCGACCGCGCGGTCGAACATGAAGGTCTTGTTCGGACCGAGGACGTTCTTCGTTTCGGTCTTGTAACGGGTCCAGAGCGCGGTCCAGGTCGGGATCTCGAAGCTCAGGATCGTGCCGGCGAACTCGAAGCCGAAGTTGTCCATGTAGTAGTCGATGTATTTGCCGTTGTTGTACACGCACTCGCGGATGATGTCGGCCTTCTCTTCGGAACCGACGTACTCGATCCAGGTGTTGTACACTTCATCCATCGGCGGGAACGCGGCGTCCTTGAATTCGCCGTTCTGAGAACCGAGGATCATCGGACCCGTGGTGGTCGCGGACTGACCGCCGAGCTTTGCGCAGGTCTCGATGCCGAACACGGTCGCACCGCTGTCGGCTGCTGCGCAGAAGGCGTTGATGCCGGAACCGCCCATGCCGACGACGATCACATCGTAGCCTTCGAGGGTCACGGTCTCGGTCTTCTTTTCAACGGGCGCGTACCAGTCGAGCGCATTGCCGCCCGCCAGGGCGATCGCCTGAGCGAAAACGGACTTGATCGCGTTCGAGGTCGCGGTCGCACCGGAGATCGCGTCCACCGCGAGGGACTGCGCGGCGAGGATGCGGCCGGGCAGCAGGTCGAATGCGGGCTGCGCGACTTCACCGGTGTAGGACTCGTGCTCCTCGGTGACGATGAAGTCTTTCAGGGCGCCGTTCTCCACGGTGACATCCGCGGTGATCATGCCCATCCAGCTGTAGCCGGGGGCGGATGCGGTGTAGACACCGTCGGTGAGCGCTGCCTTTTCGGCGGCTGCGGTGCCGGTCGCCTGCGCATAAGCGTCCTTTGCGGCGAGCAGGACCGCGGTCGAGGTGACGGTCGCGCCGGAAACGGCATCGACGTCCACGCTGCCGTTGACCTTCATCGCTTCGGCAAGCTTCGGCATCGCCGCGCCGCCGATGACTTCGGTTTCACCGGAGCCCGTGACGACCGCATCGGTCACCTTACCGTCTTCGACGGTCAGCACGACTTCAACGGGACCGCCGAAACCCTGTGCGGTCGCCGAGAAGACGTTGCCCTCCGCCATGACCGGAACGGCCGTGAGGACCATTGCCAGCGCGAGGAACAGAGCAAGACACTTCTTCATGATTTGTTACCTTCCTTCCCTTTCGGAATCGATACGGTATGAAAACTGTTCATCTCATATTAACATATCCGCATCGAAAGCGCAACGGATTTTTCGCAAAGCGAATTTGCGCCGCGCTCTGCGGAACGGGGCAAAGTATGCTATAATCATACGGAATACGGTTGACCCACGGAGGAACGGAAAATGCGCAAAACACAGGGGATGGCGGCACTGCCGGACAAAAAGGACGGGAAGCCGTGGCTGTTCATCGCGCTGTCGGTGTTCCTCATTCTGTGGGGGATCGACGGACTGCTCGGCGCGGCGGTCGGGATCGCGGCGCTGGTGTTCGCGGTGAAGCACGCGCGGGCACTCAAACGCGGAGATGAAGCGGCGGCGAACGGAGCGCGTTCCGCGTGCGGGATGCTGCTGACCGCGGGACTTGCCGGTACGGCGTGCTATCAGCTGGTGGGATGCGCTGCGCTTGCGGCAAAGTATCTGTTCCGCTGACCGGGCAAGACCCGGCACCGGAGGCATCCCGGACACCGAAACGATACGATAACAGAACGGGCACCGCGCGGAAAACGGCACGGGATCCGGACGGAGAGGCAAAGCCATGGAAACGATAACATCCCGTACGAACGAACGGGTCAAGGGAACGCGCGCCTTGCAACGCGCAAAGGAACGCAAGGAACGCGGGCTGCATCTGGCAGAAGGCGAGAAGCTGGTCCGCGAGGCGCTGACCTCGGGCTGCACGGTCCGCGAGGTCTATCTGGAAGAGGGTTTCGGGCTCGGTGTGCCCGTGCCGGAGGGAACGGAGCTGGTGACGGTGACGCGCCCGGTGATGGAAGTCCTGTGCGAGGCGAAGACGCCGCAGCACGCGGTCGCGGTCGTCGAAACGCCGGATACGTCGCTCCCGGGGGTCTGGCCCGAAGGGCTCATCGTACTGCTCGACTGTGTGCAGGACCCCGGGAACGTCGGTACGGTCATCCGCACGGCGGATGCGCTCGGTGCCTCCGCAGTGGTACTCGGCACGGGGACGGCGGACCCGTTTTCCGTCAAGACCATCCGCGCTTCGATGGGCTCTTCCTACCACATGCCGCTGTACGAAGGGGATATCGCCGAAACGCTCGGTGCGCTGAAGAAAGCCGGATTCACGGCGGTCTGCGGACATCTGCACGGCAGCGAGACCCTGCCCGAGACCGGGAAAAAGTGTGCGCTCGTGATCGGAAACGAGGGGAACGGCGTATCGGATGCGGTCGCCGACGAATGCGTACACTACCGCCTGCCCATGCGCGGGCGCGCGGAATCGCTGAACGCCGCGGTCGCCGCCGCGCTGCTGATCGACCGCTTTATCAACCAAGGAGAATGAACAAGATGAAAAACGTACTGATCGTTGTGGATATGCAAAACGATTTCGTGTCGGGAAGCCTCGGCACCAAGGAGGCGCAGGCCATCGAGACGGCGGTCTGCGAAAAGATCATGGCCTTCGACGGCAAGGTCTATGCGACGCTCGACACACACGGCGAGGATTACCTCGAAACACAGGAGGGACGCCGCCTGCCTGTCAAACACTGCATCGCGGGGACGACCGGCTGGGCACCCACGGCTGCCGTGGGCATGGCGCTTGCGAGCAAGGCCGACAACGGCAAAAAGACCAAGCCCGCGGAGGGCGAGCTCATGATGGAGGACTGCTTCGTCATGAAGGAAGGCTTCGGCTCCGCCGACCTGCCGTTCCGGATCCTCGAAGAAGTCGGTGAGGACCTCGGCGAGATCACGCTGATCGGTCTCTGCACCGATATCTGCGTCATTGCGAACGCGATGATCCTCAAGAGCTTCTTCCCCGAGAACCGGATCGTCGTGGATTCTTCCTGCTGTGCGGGCGTGACGCCGGAAAGTCACGAGACCGCTTTGAACGCGATGCGTGCTTGTCAGATCGATGTGATCTGACGGAAGGAGGAAACGGATATGATCCCCGTAACACGCTCGGTCATGCCGGCGTTCGAAGAGTACGCCGAAGAGATCCGGAGCCTTTGGGACAGCCGCTGGCTGACCAATATGGGAGAGAAGCACCGCGCCCTCGAACAGAAGCTTGCGGAATTGCTCGGGATCGGTACCGACCGGCTGCGCCTGTTTGCGAACGGGCACCTTGCGCTCGAGGCGATGCTGCGCGCCGCGGATCTGCCCGAAGGCGCCGAAATCATCACCACGCCGTTCACGTTCGCATCGACTACGAACGCCATCATCCGCTGCGGATTCACACCGGTGTTCTGCGATGTGAAACGGGAAGATCTGACCATCGACCCCGCCAAGGTCGGGGCGCTCATCACGGAGAGAACGGCGGCGATCCTGCCCGTCCATGTGTACGGCGGGCTGTGCGATGTTCCGGCGCTCGAAGCGATCGCGGAGAAGCATGGGCTCAAGCTGTTTTTCGACGCGGCGCACGCCTTCGGCGACAGACCCGCGGGCAGAAGCATTGCGGAGTACGGCGACGGTTCGATGTTCTCTTTCCATGCGACGAAGGTCTTCCACACCATCGAGGGCGGCTGCGTCGTTTTCAAGGACCCGGCGATGGGCGCACGGCTCGATGCCGAAAAGAACTTCGGACTCGGGTATGAGAAGGATGCCTATACGGTCGCGGGCGGAAACGCGAAGATGAACGAATTCGCCGCTGCGATGGGGCTGTGCAACCTGCGGCATCTGGACGATGCGGTCGCGGCACGGCAGCGGATCGCCGCGCGGTTCCGCACGGAACTCGGGGATATCCCGGGGCTGACGATCCTCAACCGAGAGAACGACCCCGGTTGCAACGAGATCTATTTTCCCGTGCTCGCGGAAACGGAGCGCGACCGCGACGCGCTTGCGGCACATCTTCAGGAACGCGGCGTCGGGGCACGCAAATACTTTTATCCCGCAACGAACGAGCTGCCGTATGTCACGGAACGGTTCGGCCATTCGGAAACGCCGGTCGCCGCGGATGCGTCGCGCCGCGTGCTGACGTTGCCGATCTATCCGGAACTCACGGAAGAAGAACTGCAGACGATCTTTTCCGCAGTGCGGTCGTACTTTACCCGGTAACGGGAACCATGGAGGGAGACGGACATGAAGGTCCTGCTGTTGAACGGAAGCCCGCACGAAACGGGATGCACCCATACGGCGCTCGAAGAATGCGGTCGGCAGCTGCGCAAACGCGGCATCGAAACGGAAACGTTCGATCTCGGCCGCAAGACGGTCGCCGCGTGTATCGACTGCAAAAAATGCTGGGGCATCGGGAAGTGTGTGTTCGACGACCCGGTGAACGAGGTCATCGGGAAGATCGTCGCATGCGACGGCGTGATCGTCGGCGCACCGGTCTACTTCGGTGGGATCCCCGGGAACCTCAAATGCCTGCTCGATCGCGTGTTCTACGACGCGAAACGTCTGTTTTCACATAAGCTTGCCGCTGCCGTCGTGACTTGCAGGCGCGGCGGCGCGGAGACCGCGTTCGATTCACTCAACAAGTATTTCATGATCTCGTCCATGAATGTGGTCGGCAGCCAGTATTGGAACAGCGTACACGGCGACCACCCGGAAGAAGTGGCGGAGGATCTCGAAGGAATGCAGACCATGCGCTTGCTGGCGGATAATATGGCGTACTGGCTCTGCTGTGCGGAGGCGGGGAGAGCCGCGGGCATCGAACCGTTCGAACGCGAACCTCGTGTGAAGACGAGCTTTTACAAACCGGCAAAATGACCTTGCCGGGCGGCACGGAAGGGTGCTGTAGCACAGTGGGTGTCGGATGACGAAAAAACGGGGGATTTATGACAAAGACGGAACGGCGTTTCGCGGAATGGATCGAAAGGAACAGGCTTCCCCTGTTTTGCGTGGCGGTCACCATACTGGCGTTGTTTGCGCGCTTGATGATGTTCCCGATGGAGAGCGGGGACTATACCCGGTTTTTGCAGCCGTGGTTCGAAAAGGTGAAGGCGAACGGCGGGCTCCGGGGGCTGGGAACGCCCTTCGGGGATTACAACATGCTGTACCGGCTGCTCATAGCGCTGTTCACCTACATCCCCGCGGACCCGCTGTGGGTGTATAAAGGCTTCTCGGTCCTGTTCGACTTTCTGCTTGCCGGCAGCTGCGCCTTGCTTGTTCGCGAATTATCGGGGAACGACAATCACAAGGCGGCGTTTGCGTATGCGGGCGTTCTGCTGCTTCCCACGGTGTGCCTCGATTCATCGTGTTGGGCACAATGCGATTCGGTTTACGTGTTCTTCTGCGTATTGAGCCTGTTGATGTATCTGCGCGGACGGTACGTACTCTGCTTTCTGTGTTTCGGATTCGCGTTGTCGTTCAAACTGCAAACGGTGTTTCTGCTGCCCTTTTATGTGTATGCGTACATCCGCGAAAAACGGTTTTCGGTATTGCATTGCCTGATCGTTCCGTTGGTTCTGGTCGCAACGGCACTGCCGTGTGTGCTTGCCGGCAGACCTTTCACCGAACTGTTTGCGGTCTACAAGTACCAAATGTCCGAATACCCGCGGATGATGCTGAATTACGCGGGCGTGTGGAACCTCGTCGTCGGGGAACCGGGAAGCGATCATTACAATGTGCTGGCACCCTATGCGGTCGCGCTGGCGCTGACCGCGCTCGGAGCGCTGTGTATGATCTTTTTGAACAACAAAGCCCGGGACGACCGGATAACGGTATTGCGTTACGCGTTCCTGTTCGCGTTCACCTGCGTGATGTTTCTTCCGGCGATGCATGAACGTTACGATTATATTTATATGATCCTCGGACTCATGCTCGCGGTGCTGGACAAAAAGACCTTGCTGCCGTTTGCCGCCATCGTGCTTGTCGGACTGCAAAGCTATTCGTGCTTTCTGTTCCGGATCGAAGTCGATTGGACGGCGCTCACTGCGGTCAACATCGCCGCATATGCGGGGTATCTCGCTTGCATCGTCGGTCCGTTGCTGCGGAAGAGAACGGGAGACGGCGCGCCCGGAAGCGGGCTCGCGGCGGAATAAAATAAACCGGACGGAGAAACCGTCCGGTTTTTCTGTTTTTGAGATGAGCGGTTTACTCGGCACCGTATTGCGCGGCGAGCCGGGCGATGGTCTTTTGCATTTTCTCCACGACGGCGGACGGCGAAACGATGCGGACACCGCCGCCGATGGCGACGACCCAGCCGATGAACTGGTCGCTCGGAACGACCGAAACGTGCGCGCAGAAGTGCCCGTCGTCGACGGTGCGGATGAGCGTGTCGCGTCCGAACCGGTCGAGGATGATGCCGATCATGCCGTTTTCGCATTCCAGCTGCACGTTGACCATGTCGCCGCCGTACATGCCGAACATGCCGTTGGAGTATTGCGGCAGGTCGTCGAGCTTCCGCGGGAATTCCTTCGGCCAGCTTTCGGAGGGAAGGAGTTCGATATCGCGCATTTTGTCGACGCGGAAATTTTTGCGCTTGTTTTCCGCGGGATCGGTCGTGATCAGATAATAGTTCTCGTCCTCCCACAAGAGGGCGTGCGGCAACTGATGATAGAAGCTTCCGCCGTGCCGCAGCTCGGGTTCTTTGTCCAGACTCCATTGCCAGTAACGGAAACGGATGGGGTTCCCTTCGAGCAATGCGCTGTGCAGCTTGTCGACGTTGTACATGGTGGTCGTCGTGCGGACGTCCATCGTTTTGACCCGCCCCGAAAGGATCGTATCGCGGCGCAGCTGAGAGGCGTTCCGCTCACTGGTCAGCTTGCCGAGCTTGGTCACCAGCTCGTGGGATTTGTTTTCGCTGATGAACCTGGCGCTGGCAACGGAATCCGCAAGCAGCTTGAGCTCGTGGAGCTCGAACTCGCGCCCGACGAGTTTGTAGCGGTCTTCGCGCCCCGATTTGTCGGTCACGATGTCCATGCCGAGGTCGAAGAGCGTCCGGATATCATCGTAGATCGTTTTGCGCGTCGCTTTGATATCCATCGTGCCGAGGTATTCGATGAGGTCCTTGACGGAGACGCCGTGATCTTCATCGGTGTGGCTTGCGAGGTAATGTTCGATCAGATAGAGTTTTCCTTTTTGGTTGCTGCTTTTCGGCATATCGGTGACTCCTTGTGAAGGGACCGGAGGACCCGGTGACGGAATGGAACATATTGATATCAGTTTATCACTCCCGCGGACGAATGGAAATAGGGCGGTGCGGTGGCGGAAAAAGACCGGACCGTGATATACTGGGACGGATGAAACAACACACACCGGAAAACATCAGAAGGTCGTTGCTTTGCGGTTGCCTCGCGGCATCCGCACTGTTTTGCGCACCCGCGTCCGCAACGGAAACACCGGGTGTATACATCACGGAGGTGTGCAGCGCGCATGCGCCGAAGAGCGGTGAAGCCGACTGGGTCGAGTTGTATAACGGCGGACCGGAAGAGATCGCGCTGGACGGATGGACGGTTTCGGACCGGGCGGAAAAAGACGGACTGACATTATCGGGCACGCTGCCTGCAGGGGCGTACCGCGTCGTCTCGCTGAAGGACGCGTCGTTCGGTCTGTCCGCCGCCGGGGAAACGGTGTTTTTGAAAGACGCTTCCGGGGCGTTGACCGACAGCTTCCCGTTCGGTGCGACGACCGCAGGGGTCACCGCGGGCAGAAAGAGCCGCTCCGGTGCATGTGAATATTATACGCAAGCGACACCGGGTGCGGAAAACGCAAAGGGCTATGCGGCACGGTGCGACATACCGGAGGTATCCGAAACGGCGCTGTATCATTCGGAACCGTTTTCCGTGGTCTTATCCTGCGCGGATCCCGCGGCGGAGCTGCGCTATACGCTCGACGGGACCGTGCCGCGGTTGGATTCCGCGTTGTACACCGAACCGCTCCGCATCGAAAAAACGACGGTCCTCCGCGTCATCGCCGTGAAGGACGGCGCGCTCAACAGTCATGAAACGGCATATACCTATTTGTTCGGCGCACCGCATACATTGCCGGTCGTTTGCGTGACCGGTGCGCCGGAGGATCTGAAAGAGGTTTTCAAAAAGTCGTCGGGACATCACCGCCCTGAGGTGAAGGTGCGCGCGGCGTGGTATGAAGCAAATGGTTCGTTCGCCACGGCTTTCCCCGGAGACCTCAGGATCAAGGGCAACGCGTCGACGAGCAACGCATACCCGCAAAAGTCCCTGACGCTTCACTTGCGCTCGGGCTACGGTCAGAGCGAAGCCGTCTATCCGTTCTTCGGCGGAGACGAGGCGGACGTGCTGACCGGGTTCACGCTGCGCAGCGGCGGTCAGGACAGCAACCGCACCCGCATCAAGGATGTTTTTGCTTCCCGCGTGGCGATGGGGACATACTCCGAGGCGGCGCGCACGCGTGCCGTCATTGTTTACCGCAACGGGACCTATGCGGGGGTCTACTGGTTCACGGAAAACATCAACGAGGACCACCTCGCGGAAAAGTACGGACTGAAATCGGAAGAGATCGAGATCACCGACCGCGTCCACGGTGTTCAGGCGGGCAGCGGGAAGTACTACCGCGCGGCGTTGGAATACGCACGGAAGAACAACCTGCGCGATCGGGAGAACTATGAAGCTTTCGCGGCGAAGGTGGACATCGCGTCGCTGACGGATACGCTGATTTTGAAGATGTTCCTTTGCGATGTCGACCTTTACAACCAACGCTGGTGGGCGGGCAAGGACGGCGTACTGCACAGCGTCTTTTTCGATAACGATCTGATATTGATGCAAGGCAAGGAAAACGCCGAGACCGTGGAACGCATGTTCCGTACGGGCAGCGGAAAATACGGCGGAAACGTATTCTACGCGGCGCTGCGGAAGAACAAGGGGTGGCGGGAGTACTTCCTGGACCGCTATGCGGAGCTGCTTGCCGGCACCTTGTCGGAGGAACGGCTCGTTTCTCTGTTTGATGCGACCGCGGAGGAGATCCGTCCGGAGATGCCCCGCCATCTGAAGCTGTACGGAAAACCGAAAACGACGGACGACTGGGAGAAGTACGTATCCATCGCGCGGAAGGAGCTTTTGAAAAAACGTGCCGATGTGACGGAACAGGTTCGCAAAGAATTCGGATTGACGAAGGAAGAAATGGACGAACGGATCTGCAACGCTGCGGAAAAGACGCGCTGAAGCCCGATATTTCGGGGAAAATACGGAATGCAAAAACAATTTCGGATTTTTGCAAAAAACTTTTGAAAAAAGTGTTGACAGTGCGTGATAAGTTTGTTAAACTATCAAAGCTGTCAAGCGAGCGGCGAGCTTGCGAGGCAGCTGTAAGCACCTTGAAAACTATATAGTGCAAGAACAAACAAGCCAGTAATTCTTGTG
>JAUNCT010000012.1 GCA_030526425.1 Clostridia bacterium | reverse complement strand
CTTGATTGAAAAAAGAGGCATCCCGAAGGATGCCTCTTCTCGAATGTCGTTTCGATCAATACATGCCGCCCATGTCGGGTGCAGCAGGTGCAGCGGGAGCGGGTGCCGGAATATCGGCAACGAGGCTCTCGGTCGTGAGGATCATGGAAGCGACGGACGCAGCATTCTGCAGAGCGCTTCTGGTGACCTTGGTCGGGTCGACGATGCCGTTCTCGACCATCATGCCGTACTCACCGGACGCCGCATTGTAGCCGTAACCGACCTTGCGGGAACGCTTGATGTTTTCGATGATCACGGAACCTTCAACGCCTGCATTCGCAGCGATCTGACGGACGGGTTCTTCCAGCGCGCGGACGACGATGGAAACGCCGGTCTTCTTGTCACCGGTGCAATTGCGCTCAAGCTTCTTGACACGATCGATGACATTCAGCAGTGCAACACCGCCGCCGGGGACGATGCCCTCTTCGACCGCCGCGCGGGTCGCATTCAGAGCATCCTCAACGCGGAGCTTCATTTCCTTCATTTCGATCTCGGTCGCAGCGCCGACAGCAACGACGGCAACGCCGCCTGCGAGCTTTGCGAGACGCTCCTGGAGCTTTTCACGATCGTAATCGGAAGTGGTCTCCTCGATCTGCGCACGGATGGAGCCGATACGGGCTTTAACATCCGCAGCATCGCCGGCACCTTCCACGATGACGGTGTTCTCTTTGTCGACCTTGACCTGTCGAGCGGTACCGAGCTGAGCGATCGTGGTGTCCTTCAGTTCGAGACCGAGCTCGGAGGAGATGACTTCACCACCGGTCAGGATCGCGATATCCTGGAGCATGGCCTTGCGGCGGTCGCCGAAACCGGGCGCCTTCACTGCAACGCAGTTGAACGCACCGCGCAGCTTGTTGACGATGAGGGTCGCGAGCGCTTCGCCTTCAACATCCTCTGCGATGATGAGCATCTGCTTGCCGGTCTGAGCGACTTCCTGCATGACGGGCAGGATCTCCTGGATGTTGGAGATCTTCTTGTCGGTGATGAGGATGTAGGGGTTGTCGAGGACCGCTTCCATCTTATCGGTATCGGTCGCCATGTAAGCGGAGCAATAACCGCGGTCGAACTGCATACCCTCAACGACGTTGAGCTCGGTCCGCATGGTCTTGGACTCCTCAACGGTGATGACGCCGTCGTTGCCGACCTTTTCCATCGCATCGCTGATGAGCGCGCCGACGACTTCGTTATCGGCGGAGATGGTCGCGACCTGCTTGATCGCATCCTTGCCGGAAACGGGCTGGGAGAGTTCCTTCAAACCTTCGACGGCTTCGGCGACCGCTGCTTCGATGCCGCGACGTACGACCATGGGGTTTGCGCCTGCGGCGACGTTCTTCATGCCTTCACGAACGATCGCCTGAGCGAGCAAGGTCGCGGTGGTGGTACCGTCACCCGCGACATCGTTCGTCTTGGTGGCAACTTCCTTCACGAGCTGTGCGCCCATGTTCTCGAAGGGATCTTCCAGCTCGATCTCCTTGGCGATGGTCACGCCGTCATTGGTGATGAGGGGTGCGCCGTACTTCTTGTCGAGAACGACGTTGCGGCCTTTGGGTCCGAGGGTAATCTTTACGGTATTCGCCAGCTTATCAAGACCGGCTTCCAGTGCGCGGCGTGCTTCCTCGCCGTATTTCAATTGCTTTGCCATGATTTTTTACCTCCGCGATTAATCTTCGACGACCGCCAGGATATCGTTCTGGCGGACAATGATGTATTCAACACCATCGAGCTTCACTTCATTGCCGGCATACTTGGAATAGATGACCTTGTCGCCGGGATTGATGTACATCGTCACTTCTTTGCCTTCAACGACACCGCCGGGACCGACTGCGATGACTTCGGCAGTCTGGGGCTTTTCCTTCGCGCTGCCGGGAAGGATGATGCCACCCTTCGTTACCTCTTCGGTTTCGATGTTCTTGATGACGACGCGGTCTGCCAAGGGTCTCAGTTTCATAAGATTACCTCCTATTCAAACAACAAGCTTGATATTTCGTTCGCATTGTTAGCACTCTTTTTCGATGAGTGCTAACCGACAAGACATATTATAGGCTTTCCCCTACCGTCCGTCAATCGTCAAATGGGGAGAAAATGTGAAATGTGGAAAGTGTATTCCGGAGTACAGCAACGCATCGTTCGCAAAACGACAACGCAAAGGCAATTGCAATTCGCACATCGTCATTGCTATAATAATACGCGGACACAGTTACCGAGCAACGAACCGGGGGCTCCCGGCATTGCGGTACCGCAACCTCGGGGCGCACGGAAACATTATTCGGAAAACACGAAAAAATTTTGCATAAACTGTTGCAAAGCCCCGAATCATGTGCTAAAATAACTGCTGTTTGATTTAAATATTATGTAGGGGGTGAATGGTCTTGGCTAACATTAAGTCCGCTATGAAGCGCATCAAGGTTTCCGAGAAGGCAAATCTTCGTAACCGTATGGAGAGATCCGCTCTGAAGACTGCGATCCGTCGTTTCGACGAAGCAATGGCGTCCTCTGACAAAGAGGCACAGAGCGCTGCTTACCTGAAGGCAGTGAAAACCGTCGATCAGGCCGCGTCCAAGGGTATTATTCATAAGAATGCAGCCAGCCGCAAAAAGGCGCAGCTCGCCAAGAAACAAGCGCAGGCGCTGTAAGCCCCTCACATTTGTTTCAAGTAAAAGCCGGAAAACTTCCGGCTTTTTCTTTTTCTTTCTTGCTTTAATGCAGTAAAGTGGTAAAATATACATGAGGTGATATTGTAATGTCCGAAACCTACCACTCCAAACTGGAGAACAATGAGGTCGATTCCCTGTTCGAAGCTATCCTGAAGCTTCGCGATACGGAAGAATGCTATCGTTTTTTCGACGACCTCTGCACGATACCCGAACTGAAATCCATCGCACAGCGTTGGATGGTCGCCCGCATGCTGGACACCGGCGCAACGTATTCCGATATCTCCAAGGAGCTTTCCGCTTCGACCGCAACGATCAGCCGCGTGAACCGTTGCCTGTCCTACGGCTCCGGCGGATACCGTCTGATGCTCGACCGTTCCGATCCCTACCGCAAAGAAGAGGAACGCTGACGAATGGACGGCATTTCACTGTATACGGCGATCCGCGAGGCTTCATGCCTGATCGGCGGCAAGATCGACAAGGTCCGCCAGCCCGGCAAAGACGCGTTGCTGTTCGTCATACGTAACGAAGGCAAGAACCACAATCTCTATATTTCAGTAAACGCCGAAAACGGTCGTCTGCAACTGACGAAGAACGAATACGAAAATCCCGCAGAGCCGCCGATGTTCTGCATGCTGTTGCGCAAACGTCTCATCGGCGGAAGGATCACAGAGATCCGGCAGCGCGGAACCGACCGTTACTTCGTCATCGGGATCCGCACGAAAAACGAATTGGACGACACAGAGCAGCTTGAGCTCCATGTCGAACTGATGGGCAAGCATTCCGATATCACATTGGTGGAGAACGGAACGATCCTCGACGCGATCCGCCGTGTGACCCCTTCGATGAGTTCCGTGCGCCTGATCCTGCCCGGAATCTCTTACACACCGCCGCCCGAGCAGGAGAAGCGCTCTCCCTTCACGGCAGACGAAACGGAACTTGCCGGGATTCTAGCATCCCCCACCCCGGGAGCAGCTTTGCAAGCCCGTTTCGGAGGTCTCTCCCGCGAAAGCGCACGCGTACTCACTGCCGCATATCCCGATGCCGGAACACTGTGCCGCGTATTGCAAGCGGTCGGCGACGGAACCTGCACTGCTTCCGTCGTGCGGAACGGCGCCGGCTCTCCCGCTTCCATGTTTCCCTTCCCCTTGCCGGAGGATTACAATGCGGAAACATTCGATTCGCTTTGGGAAGCCGGAGACGCATTCTACCGCGAACGCGACCGTGTGCTCACGATCGGGCGCAACGCTTCCGCTTTGAAACAATCGATCGAATTGATGCTCAAGCGCAGGCAAAGCAAGCTGGCAAAATACCGTGAAGCGATCCTCGAAAGCAACGACGCGGGCAAATACCGCAAATTCGGCGACCTGCTGACCGCAAATCTGTATGCGATCAAACGCGGACAAAGTGCCGTCAAGCTGCTCGACTACTTTGCCGATCCTCCGGCAGAAGCCGTCGTACCGCTTGATCCCTTGCTGACACCGAATGCGAATGCGCAGGCGTACTACAAAAAATACCGCAGAAAAAAAGCTGCGGGAGAATACGCGGAAAAGATGCTGCGGGAAGTCGAAGAAGAAGTGACCTACTTTGAAGGCGCACTCGATGACCTGAACAAATGCGCTTCATCGGCAGAACTCAACGAGATCCGCGAAGAGATGACCGCACTCGGTTATCTCAAACGTCAGGGAAAACGCGCAAAACCCGCAAACAATTCCGTTTCGAAGCCGTTGTGCTTTGCAGCGCCCGACGGCAGCACGATCTGGGTCGGCAAAAACAACAAGCAAAACGAGCAGCTGACCCTGAAAAAGGCAACGGGAGAAACCATGTGGCTGCATGTGAAGAACATCCCGGGATCACACGTCATCATCGAACCCGAAGGACAGCCCTCCGACGAAACGCTGGCACTCGCGGCGGAGCTCGCGGCTTTTTATTCCAAGGCACGCGGTTCCGCGTCTGTTCCCGTGGACTACACGTTCCGCAAATTCATCAAAAAGCCTTCGGGGTCCAAGCCCGGAATGGTCATTTATTCCACCAATCGCACGCTGTATGTGACCCCCGATGAGGGGCGTCTTCGCAGCGTCCTCACCGAAAGGAGAACGAAATGAAACTGATCATCGCATCCAACAATGCGCATAAAGTCCGCGAGATCGAACAGATCGTCGGCGATTATTTTACCGAAATGAAGACGCTCCGCGAGGCGGGGCTCGAGATCGACGTTGTGGAAGACGGCACGACGTTCGAAGAAAACGCCAGGAAAAAGGCAGTTGAAGTTCTTGCCGCCGCACCCGAATTCGACGCCGCGCTGGCCGACGACAGCGGGCTGATCGTCGATGCGCTGAACGGAGCGCCCGGTGTATACAGTGCGCGCTATGCCGGCGAAGGACACGACGATGCCGCAAACAACAAGAAGTTACTCGAAGACATGGACAATGTTCCCGAAGTACTCCGTACATGCCGCTTCGCTTCTTCCATCGTGTTGGCACGCCGTGGGATGGAACCGATCACCGTGATCGGTTATGCGGAGGGTACGTTGCTGCGTGAACCCCGCGGAGAAAACGGATTCGGCTACGATCCGCTGTTCTGGTATGCACCGCTCAATAAAACATTCGCGGAGCTCACCGCCGATGAAAAGAACTCCGTCAGTCACCGCAGTCGTTCCCTTGCCCTGCTTAAGGAAGCATTGGAAGCGGAGAAGCAATGATCCGCGTTCTGTTGATTTCGGATACCCACGGTTCGTTGGAGCGTTTCCATCGGATCAAAGACAGGCTCGGAAAGATCGATACGGTATTTCATGCCGGCGATCTCGGTACCGATGCCGGGGATATCGGACTTGCGCTGAACGCGCCGGTCTACGCTGTACGCGGCAATTGCGATGACCCGTTCAATGCTTCCGACATGCCCTTCGAACGTGTGGTCCCGCTCGGCGGTCTTCGTTTCTATCTGACACACGGACACCGCACCGGCAGTGAATACGCCCTGTTTCTCAAAGCGAAAGAAGCTCATTGCGCCGCGGCGATCTTCGGTCATACCCACAGACAATTTCTCGGTGCCTATGAAGATGTGCTTCTCGTCAATCCGGGCAGTCTGACCTATCCCCGCGACGGAAATGCGGGCTGGGCGATCCTCGAGATCGAAAACGGCGATATCAATGTGCATCACTACAGCATATGAAAATAACACTCCGGAACGGATCCGGAGTGTTTTTTCAAACCTTTTGTTCGGGAAAAGCGGTGAAATCGGAAAAGTCCTTCAGTTCGTCCAAGGAATGCAAACCGAATTTTCGCAAGAACAAATCGGTCGTTCCGAACAGCACCGGATGTCCGAGTGTATCCTTGCGCCCTACTTCCGTGATATAACCGAGTTCCGTCAACTTCGAAACGGCGTATTCGCA
Source organism: Clostridia bacterium (assembly GCA_030526425.1). Lineage (GTDB taxonomy): Bacteria > Bacillota > Clostridia > Christensenellales > CAG-138 > CAG-1024. The sequence continues at coordinate 59,999 of JAUNCT010000012.1, read as the reverse complement.
GCGTACGCCGCGCACTTCTTCGATATCCGCGCGGGTACAGGGCTGTCGGTATGCAACGACCGCGAGCGTTTCGAGCATGGATTTGGATACATTCCTCGATTTTTCGGGTTGCAGAAGATCCTCGACCAAGCCGATATAGGCGCGGTTGGAGATCAGCTGTACGGTATCCTCGGTCACGAAGGGCAAAACCCCGCGTTCTGATGCCGTGTATTCTTTCTCCATCGACTTGAGGACGGATGCGGTCTGCGGCTTGGAAAGACCGAGTACGCGGGCAAGCTCCGTCACGGGAACAGGCTCGCCGGAAACAAACAACAGACATTCGATCTTTGCGTACAAAGCTTCGTTTCCGTTCATTCGGCATTCTCCTGTTCTTCGTCCATATAGGTATACCCGGCATCACCGTTCAGCAGCTTCTTCTCCATGATGCGGATGGGTTCGAAGGGTGCGGGTTGTCTGAGAAGAATCTCGCCGTGGGCGATCATTTCCAACAATGCCATGAACGTTACGATGATCTCCATCTTTTCGGGCTCCTCGGAGAGCAACTCTTCAAAGGATATCGCTTCCTTTCTGCCCTTCAGTTTACTGCGGATGGTTTTGAGCTGTGTTCGGATCGTAAATGCATCCGGGCGGACCCGGTGCAGCCGATCGATGGATTTCTTCCGCTCCGCACGGTCCATGAGATCGCGGAACGCTTTGATCAGCTGATTGAGAGACGGATCTTTGAATTCGATCCTTTGCGGCGGAAGCGGGATATCTTCGGGCAAGCGGCAAAAGCTGTCGCTCATTTCGATGTACTGCTCTTCGAGCACGGCACCTGCTTCCTTGAACGCCTCGTAATCCCGCAGTTGCCGGATCAGCTGTTCCTCCGGCGACTCAACGGGGACACCGTCCTCGGTCACCTCGGGTTCCGGTTTCGGCAGCAGCTGCCGCGACTTGATATACAGAAGATTAGCCGCCATTTCGAGAAAAGCACTGGCCTTATCCATGTCAAGCGTGCCAACCTCATCCATGTAACTGAGATACTGCGCTGTGATCTCGGAAACAAAGATATCGCAAATGTCGATTTCCGCCTGTCGCACCAGATGCAACAACAGATCGAGCGGGCCTTCGAATGCGCCGATGGAAATGCGATACTCTTCCATACTCATGCGATGAGCATCAAGAGTTTCAGTGCCACGCCGACAAACGCACGGTACATGGCGTTGACTGCAGCGGAAATGAATCCGTTCGTCGCACCGAGAAGGATCAACGCGATGAGGATGTAGTACCCGTACTTCCGGAGGAAGAACACCGCCTTCGGAAATTTGCGGATAAATACGATCTCAAAAAGATGCGACCCGTCGAGTGGCGAAACCGGGATCAGATTGAACACCGCAAGGGAAAGATTGATCGAGATGATCCCCTGCATGATATTCACGAACGCGGCACTGCCGAACAGATTCGCAAAGAAGCCGATGAGCACATACGCGATCGTCGTGATAAGAGCGATCGCGATATTCGTTGCGATACCCGCAAGCGATACAAGGATGTCGTCGCGCTTGAAGTTTTTGAAGTTTCGCGGATTAACCGGGACGGGCTTTGCCCACCCGAACCCGACGAGCAACAAACACAGCAAGCCCAACGGATCGACATGCGCAGTCGGATCGAGGGTCATTCGCCCCATGTTCTTCGCTGTGGGATCGCCGAGTTTGTTCGCCGCGAAGGCATGTGCCCATTCATGAAATGTCAAACCGATGAGCAGCCCGGGGATCGTATACAGAAGAACGACCGGATTTCTCAGAATCGACAACAAACGCATTCTTACAGGATCTCCTCCAGGAATGAAGTTCCCTCACGCCAGGTCTTCCCGGTGAGATACTCGTAGACCGTTGCGCCGATATCCGCAAAGGTTTCACGCGTGCCGAGATCGGTCCCCGCCTTCACACCGGGACCCGCGATCATGAGCGGGATATACTCGCGCGTGTGATCCGTTCCGGGGAAGGTCGGATCGCACCCGTGATCTGCCGTCACCATCAGGATATCGCCTTCTTTGAGAGCGGAAAGCATTGCGGGCAACGCGGCATCGAAGGTCTCCAGAGCCTTCGCATAACCCGCGACATCATTGCGGTGACCGTAGAGCATATCGGTATCGACCAGGTTCACGAAAACGAAATCCGCCTCACCGGAATCGATGAACCGCTGTGCCGCAAGGGTACCCGCCGCGTTGTTTTTCGTGTGATCGACAACGGAGATACCGCGGTTGCAGAAGATATCTTCGATCTTTCCGACGCCGACCGTCGTCAGCCCTTCGGCAACCAGTGCGTCGAGGATGGTATCCTTCATCGGTGCTACCGCAAAGTCTTTGCGGTTTTCCGTTCTCGTGTAGTTTCCGTCGGAACCGAGGAAAGGTCTTGCGATGACACGGCCGACAAGATCGTCCCCCATGAGCATTTCACGCGCGATCTCGCAGATGCGGTACAGCTCGGGAAGCGGGATGACTTCCTCATGTGCGGCGATCTGGAACACGGAGTCCGCCGAAGTGTAGATGATCGGCTTTCCGGTTTTCACATGTTCATCGCCGAGTTCCTGAATGATCGCGGTGCCGCTCGCCACGGTATTGCCGAGCGTGCCGCGCCCGATCTTCTGTTCGAAAGCGTCCATGATCCGTGCGGGGAAGCCTTCGGGATAGGTGCGGAACGGCACGTCCATGGAAAGACCAGCCATCTCCCAATGACCGGAGGTCGTATCCTTTGCGTGCGTACGTTCGGCAAGTCTGCACCATGCGCCTCGGAACGGACCATCGGAATGCGGCATTTGGCTGCCCGGGATATTGGCGAGACCAAGCGACACCATATTCGGCACATTGAGTCCGTGTTTGGTGTAGATATTGCCGAAGGTGTTCGCACCGACGTCGCCGAAGTCCGCGGCGTCGGGCAGGTAACCGATACCTGCGGAATCCAATACGATCAAAATGACTCTTTTCTTCATAATCGGTTCTCCTTTCAGTTCTTCTCCGCACGAGCGGACGCGATGATTTGTTTGGCGTGGGTCAGGGCGATGGGATCATCCGCACCGCCGTCCATGATGCGTGCGACCTCAGCTTCGCGCTGTGCATCCGAAAGACAAACGGCATTGGAATATGTCCTTTCGCCTTCCTGATGCTTTTCGATGAGGAAGTGATGATCCGCGTATGCGGCGATCTGTGCCAAATGTGTGATGCAGAACACTTGATGTTGCCCTGCGATGTCGCACATCTTCCGTGCGATCGCCGTTCCGATCGCGCCGGAGACTCCCGTGTCGATCTCATCGAATACCATCGTCGGGATGCCGTCGGCATTCGCGAGCGTCTTCTTCAGGGCAAGCATGATGCGCGACAATTCACCACCCGAGGCGACCTTTGCCAACGGACGGGACGGTTCCCCACGGTTGGCAGACAGCATGAATTCGACTTTGTCCCGCCCGGTTGCGGAAGGGATCTCCCCCTCGGGAACAGCGAAGTTCACGGTAAAAACCGCGCCGCGCATGCCGAGATCGGACAATTCCCGCGGAATATCGGTTTCCAATTGCTTTGCGGCGTTCTTTCGCAATTTCGACAGTGCGTCCGCAGCTTTCGCATATTCGGACAGCGCTTTATTCATTTGCTTTTTCAGGTTTTCCGTACGCACCTCGGTATTCGAGAGCGCTTCGTATTCCGAGGCGATCCGTTCGGCATATGCTGCGATCTCTTCTACAGTATCGCCGTATTTCCGTTTCATGGAAACATACAGCTCGAGCCGTTCTTCCACGGTATCGAGCGCATCCGGCTCGAAAGAAAACCCGTCGAGTTCATCACGCAGCGTATAACCGATATCCTCCAACTGATAATAGATATCGCCCAGTTTTTCACTGAGAGACGCATAGTTTTTGCCGAAGGTCGCGATCCTGTCGAGCTGTTTCCGTGCATTGTTCAACGCAGGCAATACGCCGCCGTCACCGGTCACCGTTTCCGCGCTTTCATTGAGGCATTGCAGGATCGTTTCCGCATGACGAAGTCTGTCGCGTTCTTCCGTCAGTTCCTCTTCCTCGCCGCTCTTCAGCTCCGCCCTGCGGATCTCCTCGAGCTGATAAGCGTAAAGATCGCATTTCCGTGCGCGTTCTCTGGCGTCCGTCTCGCACTCCCGCAGTTCCTTTTCCGCTTTCCGGTATGCTGCGAAGTGTTTCGCGGTCTCTTCCTTCAATGCGGCGACCTTCCCGCCGGCATATGCGTCGAGAAAGCCGATGTGTGCGGGAACGCTCAGCAGGGATTGGTGTTGGTGTTGACCGTGAATATCGATCAACATATCACCGACGGCTTTGAGCACGGCGGTACCGACCAAAACGCCGTTGATCCTGCAAACGTTCTTTCCGGATTGCGACAGTTCCCGGTACAGCACGAGTTCTCCGTCTTCGGGCCAAAGCTCGTTTTCTTCGAGCACGGTTCTGCACGGATCGTTATCGGATACCGCAAAGGTTGCTTCGACCGAGGCTTTCTGTTCCCCGGTGCGGATCAGGTCCCGTCCGGCACGTTCTCCGAGTACGAACCCGAAGCTTTCGATGAGAATGGATTTGCCCGCACCGGTTTCACCGGAGAATACGGTCAACCCGTTATCGAACTCCAATACGGCATGATCGATCAAAGCGATATGCCGGATTTCGATGCGCTTGAGCATGCTTCACCGCCTTTATCTGAGCATAGTGCGGAATTTTGCGATCAATTCGGCGACCGCTTCGGGATCGCGGACGGCAAGAAAGATCGTATTGTCTCCCGCGATGGTACCGATGATCTCCTGCCACTTCAGGCTGTCGACTGCTTCCGCGGCAGCGGAAGCACTGCCGGTGATCGTTTTGATGACGATGAGATTGCCCGCACCTTCGACCGAAAGCACGCAGTTCGCAAAAATCTGGGTGAATCTGTCCTGCATATCGGCCTCCGCGTCCTTCACGGTGGAATACCGGCAGACGCCGTTCTCGTTTTGCGTTTTGATCAAACGCATCTGCTTGATATCCCGCGATACGGTTGCCTGCGTGACGGCGAACCCGTTTTCGGAAAGGCGTGCAGCCAGTTCTTCCTGCGTTTCGATATCGTATTCCGCAATGAGCCGGGCGATCATTTCATGGCGTTTGTTCTTCATGTTCGTCTCCGCTTATACCAATTTTTCGGCAATGAGCCGGAAGATATTGCTTTCCCCGAAGCGCACGAAACGGACCCCGCGCTCGGCACCCGATACACGTACGACATCGTTGTTGGTGACATCATAGGTATGTTCTCCATCGATGCACACGATCCCATCGGCCTCGAGGATGAATTCGATTTCGGCGGAAGCGCCGGATACCGTCGGTTTCATATGCAGCGTATGCGAACAAACGGGTGCAAGCGCGATGGCGCGCATTTCGGGAACGAGGACAGGACCGCCTGCCGATAAGCAGTAGCCCGTGGAACCTGTCGGCGTTGCGGCGACCATTCCATCGCAGAATACGGTACCGAGCGATTTTCCGTCGATACGCACTTCCATGCGCGTTACGCCGGAGAAGGAACGCTTGTACACCAATACATCGTTCAGGCTCCGACGGACAGGACCGCCGTTGACCGAGCACGTCAGCATCATGCGTTCTTCGAAGCGGTAATCCCTTTGCTGCAAGCGCAGGAGCATATCTTCGATCCGATCCGGCGCGATCTCCGCCAGAAAACCGATGTGACCTACATTGACGCCGAGGATCGGAATATCGCGTTCGGAAGCCGCTTCGGCATACCGCAAGATCGAACCGTCTCCGCCGATCACGATCAGCATCGAGATCGCATCCCCATAAGAAAGGATATCTTCGGGTTCTTCGAAAACCTTGCAGCGCATATTGCGGGCGTCCATCATGGAAATCAGGCGCGCCTGAAGTTCGGTCGCGCCGGCTTTCGTGGGATTCGCGATGATTCCGTACATTTTCGACTCCGTTTCCGCCGCGATTCGTTCGGGCGCTCACGTGATCCGCCCGGAAACGGGCGGACGGTTATTTGATATGCGAACTGTGCGCCGCAGCCACGACCTCTTTGATCCGCTCGGCGCTTACCTTGTCGGTACGTTCTTCTCCCGTTTCCGGTTTTCTCAGCCACAGAAGGAATTCGATGTTTCCCTTCGGACCGGTGATCGGCGAATAGTCGAGACCCATGACGGAATAGCCGTAGCTTGCCGCTTCTCCGACGATACGTTCGCAAACCTTGCGGTGTGTATCGGGCTCGCGCACAACGCCGTTTTTGCCGACTTCACCGCGTCCGGCCTCGAATTGCGGTTTTACCAGCGCAACGACTTCGCCGCCCTCGGTCAGGCACGTGAACAACGGCGGAAGGATCTTGGTCAATGAGATGAAGGACACATCGATCGAAGCGAATGCGGGAGCCGGTTCATACCAAGAAGGTTCCATGTACCGCGCATTCATGCGCTCCATCACCGCGACACGCGGATCCGTCCGGAGCGACCAGTCGAGCTGACCGTAACCGACATCGACGGCATAAACTTTCGACGCACCGTGCTGCAGCATGCAATCGGTAAACCCGCCGGTAGACGAGCCGATATCCGCGCAGACCTTTCCCGTAAGATCGATGGGAAAGACCTCGGTTGATTTTTGAAGTTTCAGTCCGCCACGGCTCACAAAGGGGACCGGGTCCTCACGGACCTCGATGGTCGCATTTTCATCGACCGTCGTTCCGGCTTTGTCCACACGCACGCCATCCGCATAGACGACACCCGCCATGATCAGCGCGCGTGCCTTTTCCCGGGACTTCGCCAGTCCCTTGTCAAACAACAGAATATCGATCCGTTCGTTCATTGTGCCTCCCTTACGGCTCTTCGGATATCTTCTTCACTCAGCCCGCACTCCACGCGTTGCTCGCGGACGGTCGCATGAGCAATCGCCCGGTCGGACGGGACCGCAAGACGGACGACATGCACCCCATCCAAACGTCCCGCGACCAGGTCGCCGAATGCACAGACGCCGTCTTCGACGGTGATGACCGAAGTTGCGGTGTGTGACAGTTCTTTCAGCATTTCCGTATCGTACGGACGGATGAAGCGCGCATTCACAAGCCCGGTGTTCTCAAACTCCGGACCCTCCAAAGCTTTTTCGGCGACTTCGACCATACTTCCGGTCGCAAGCACGGTCACCTTGGCGATGGGCTTCAACACTTCCCATTTTCCCAAAGTCACGGGAACGGACGACTTTCTGTCCGGCAGGCATCCACGAGGGTAACGGACCGCAACGGGGTGCCCGCAAGAAAGCGCAAGCTTCAGCATTTCCCGCAGTTCGCAGACCGTGGCAGGTGAAAACAGCAGGATATTCGGCATCATCAGCAACATTGCGACATCGAGGATGCCCTGATGTGTCGTGCCGTCGTTTCCGACAAGACCCGCACGATCGACACCGATGACCACGGGCAAGTCCTGCAGGCAGATATCGTGATACAGTTCATCGAACCCGCGCTGCAAAAAACTCGAATACAAAGCGACAACGGGTTTGAGACCGCCGGCAGCCATGCCCGCAGCCATGGTCAGCGCGTGTTCTTCCGCGATGCCGACATCGAAACAGCGCTCGGGATAGCATTTTTGAAAATTCCGCAGCCCCGTTCCCGAAGGCATCGCCGCGGTGACCGCAACGACCTTGGGATCGCTCTCCGCCAGTGCGCAAAGCGTTTCACCGAAAACGCCCGAATCGGATGGACCGCCTTTGGATTTCAGTTTCCCGCTTTCTTCGATAAAGGGACTGACGCCGTGGAACTTTTCGGGATTCTCTTCCGCGAAGCGGTATCCTTTTCCCTTCTTTGTTATGACGTGTATGAGGACCGCACCGTTTAAATCCCGCGCGCGGCGCAGGACCCGTTCGAGTTCCGCACGGTCGTGACCGTCGACCGGTCCGATGTACGTGAAACCGAGCTGTTCGAACAGAAGATTCGGCAGCAAGAAGTTCTTGATGCGGACCTTGACGCCTTCCATGTGGCGCGTGAGCCACCGCCCGAAGGAGCCTGTGTCGAGCGCACGGGCAACGGCGCGCTTGAAATGCACATAGCTGCTCGACGTGCGCATATCGGTCAGCTGCTTTCGCATCGCTCCGACGTTCGGCGCGATCGACATGTCGTTGTCGTTCAAAACGACGATGAGCGGAACCTTTGCCTGCCCCGCATCGTTCATGGCCTCGAGCGCAAGACCGCCGGTCAGCGCACCGTCGCCGATCACGGCGACCGCGGTCCCCTTTTCTCCGGCGATATGTTTTGCCCTTGCATAACCGAGCGCCGCGGAGATCGAGGTCGAGGCGTGCCCGACATCGAACGCATCGTGAACGCTCTCACCGCGGCGTGGGAAGCCCGCGATGCCGTCCTTCTTGCGCAAGGTCGAAAACTCCGCCCCGCGCCCTGTCAAAAGCTTATGCGCATACGCCTGATGACCGACATCGAAAACGAGCCTGTCTTCCGGGCTATTGAAGACCCGGTGCAAAGCCATGACGATCTCCACGGCGCCGAGACTCGAAGCGAGATGCCCACCGTTTTCCGCAACGGTTTCGATCATTTTCGCACGCAGCTCGTCTGCAAGTTGCCCCAGCCTGTCTTCGGGTATTCTTTTGTAATCCTCTAAGCAACGGATCGAATCCAGCAGAGGATATTCTTTCTTCATCATACTTCAATCACAGCACATCCCATCGGGATGCGCGTTGTATCTTCAGTGTTTTCTGTCCAGGGTCGTTTCGATGAGCGCACGGAAGAAGGTACTGTCTCCTTCGAATTCATCCAGCGCTTTGAGCGCCGCATCGGCGGCATGCTTCGCCTGTTCGCGCGCGGCATCCAGCCCGTAAACGGAAACAAAGGTCACCTTCTCATCGCGGGAATCCTTGCCGATGGACTTACCCATCTCCTCCTGCGTTCCGGTCACATCGAGGATATCGTCTGTGATTTGGAACAGCAGACCGTACTGCATCGAAAAATCGGTCAGCGCAGCGACTTCCTTCGCCCCGACGCCGGCAGTGTGCGCACCTGCAAGCACGGAAGCGAGGATCAATGCCCCCGTCTTCTTTTCGTGCATCTTGAACAATGTCTCGGCATCGCATTTGGAATTGAGGTCCATCGATTGCCCGCTGACCATGTCCATGGCACCGCGGGTGATCGCCTGCATGACTTTGGCGTTGGCGGTCTGTGCGGCAAGATGCATTGCCAACGAAAGCAACCCGTCGCCCGCGAGGATCGCGTTTCCCTCACCGAAAACCTTATGGTTCGAGGGCTTACCGCGGCGCAGATCGTCATCGTCCATTGCCGGAAGATCGTCGTGGATCAAGGAATAGGTATGAATCATTTCCAATGCGCAAGCGGCTTTGAGCGCATCCGCAGGCATTCCGCCGCACATTTCGCATGCCGCAAGGCACAGCATCGGACGCAGGCGTTTGCCGCCCGCGAACAGACTGTACGCCATACTGTCGTACAAGACCGAAGGCGCTTCGAACTGATCGAGCTGCACGCGCAGCATCGGTTCGGTCAAAGCGGCATAATACTGCATTTTTTCAGAGAATTCCATAGCCGTCAATCCTCCTTGGGAGCCGGACGCAGCCGTTCCATCTTTCCCTCGTATTCATCGAGTTTTTCGGAACAGAACGCGCCGAGACGCATTCCTTCCTCATAGAGGGCAAGCATCTCGTCAAGCGTGCCGTCCCCTTGTTCCATATGCTTTACGATCTCTTCGAGGCGATCCATCGCCTGTTCAAAGCGCATCGGTTGCGTTTCCATGTGATTCCTCCGTACAACGTTCTGCGACGACCGCACGGACAGAGCCGCCGCGAAGCAGCACGCCGATCTCGTCGCCCGTATTCAATTGTTCGACATTGCCGACGGTATGTCCTTCGGCATTCGTGACTATGGCATATCCGCGCCCGATCACGGCCAACGGCGATAACGTTCCGAGCATCGCGACCGCGGTTTTCAGGCGGTTGTTCCGTTCGACGATAAACCTTTGTTCCGCTGCGACCATAGCATCGCACATGTCCGAAAGGCGCCTGCGTTCGTTCACCGCTGCTAGCTCGAGCCCTGCAAATCCGCGGGATCGCAACAGATAACCGAGGCGTTCCCTGCGTGACTGCAAGAGCTTCTCCGGCAGACCGGAAAGGCGCGCCGTGAGATCGGCGATTTTGTCGCGAAGTTTATCCATTTCCGGTACCGTCAGCTCCGCTGCGGCGGAAGGCGTCGGTGCCCTGAGATCCGCAACAAAGTCGGCAATAGTGAAATCGGTCTCATGACCGACGGCACTGATGACCGGGATCGTACTCTCGAAGATCGCTTCCGCGACGATACGCTCGTTGAAGCACCAAAGGTCCTCGATGCTGCCGCCGCCGCGACCGACGATCAGCACATCGCAATCGGTTTCGGCGTTCATCCGGCGGATGCCCGCAGCGATGTCTTCCGCGGCGCCGGCGCCCTGTACTTTAACGGGACACAGGGTCATCCGCATCTTCGGAAAACGTCGCGTTACGATATTGACGATGTCTTGGAGCGCGGCACCCGACCCACTGGTGACGATGCCGACATGGCGCGGTAAAAACGGGATGGGCTTTTTTCTTTCGGCCGCGAACATTCCCGCGCGTTCGAGCTCGCTTTTGAGTGCGATAAAGCGCGCATACAATTCGCCGTCGCCAAGCTGCTGCATCTCGGTCACGTACAGCTGGAATCTTCCGTTCTTCTGATACAAGGACGGAGAGCCGACCGCCACGACCTGCTGACCATCCTCCGGGCGAAATGCGAGAGACCAGGCGTTGGTACGAAACATCACGCAATCCACGCACGCGTCTTTGTCCTTCAACGAAAAATACAAGTGGCCCGAAGTGTGACGTTTGAAACCGCTGATCTCGCCGCGTACGGATATGTCTTTCAGGTTTTCACTGAGCAGAAGCGAGACGATCTCGTTCAGCTCGGATACGCTGATCACGGGTTTGTTCTGTTCCATATCCGGTCTCCTGCGGTGAGCGCGACCCCGACCGCATTGTCACTGGAAAGCGCGTTTTGTCCGAAGCGGACATCCGCAGCGCCTTTCAGGCGTACCGCAAGCAGTTCGCGCAACAATTTGCTTGAAGCGACGCCTCCCGAAATCAAAAATGTTCCGCAGTGCTTTTCTTCCGCCGCATTGCGGATGAGCTTTGCGAGCATACGTGCCAACAGATCGTATACGGCATAGGCGACCTCGCAACGGTCTTCCCCGTTCCCGATCAGACGCATGAGTGCGGCTTCCGCGCCGGAAAGCGAGCAATCGGTACCGCGGACGCTGACGGGAATGCGGATATCCTTGCGCACGGCTTCGTTCGCGATCCGCTCGAGGTGCGGACCTCCGGGGAACGCGCAACCGAGCGCCACGGCGATCCGGTCGACCATTTGCCCCGCATGCAGATCGGTGCACTTTCCGAACGGCTCGATGGAAATGATTTTCGAGTCACACGTGCCGACCTCGACAAGATCGGTCGTACCGCCCGAAAGGTGCATCGCAAGAAAGCGATCCCGCATCAAAACTTCTTCATTCCCGCCGAACGATGCCGCGCGGATATGCCCCATTTGGTGTGTCGTTTCGATCAAAGGGACACCGAGCGCGCCGGCAACGGCTTTCGCCGTGAGGATGCCCGCGAGAAAGACGGGCATGTAAGAATCCTCCGCGTCGACGGGACGTGTACTGACGCCCACAGCCTCCACAGCGGAGGGATCGATCGCGCCGAACAAGCTCTCCAAGAGGACGGGCATATTGCGGTTATGCTGGAACAGGGCGTCGGATTGCCGTAATCCGCGCCCGCCCAAAGGTACAGAAAGCACCGTTCTTTTGTCGAGAACGATGCTTTTCTCATCTATACATGCCAAGCTGGTCGTATAACAGCTTGTATCAAAACCAAGGACAAGCCCCATCGCTCAGGAACGGCTGTGCGCTTTGGCAAACGAACCGAGGATTCCGTTGACAAAGGAATAGGATCGCTCACCGCCGAAGCGCTTTGCGAGTTCGACCGCCTCGTCGATGGCGACGGAAACGGGAACATCCTCGCGGTAGAGGATCTCGTACATGGCGACACGCAGAACGGAAAGGTCCACGCGTCCGATACGGTCGATCGTCCAATCCTTCGAATACTCGGCAACGAATTCGTCCAGCTCGGGGATATGCTCCTCAACGCCGTCGAAGATGTCTTTTGCGACGGCAAGTTCTCCCTCATTGAGTTCGACGCCGAGCTCGCTTTTTTCAAGCACGGCTTCCGGCGTATCCTCGCCGCCGAACATCTGAGAAAAGACCATTTTCATTGCGACTTCGCGCGCAATACTTCTTTTATCGATTTTTTCCATTCAAACTCCGTTATTTTCGTCCGAACAAATCCCGGAAGAAGCGGACGACTCCGTCGCTGCCGTTACGGTCGAGCATCATGCCGAAATATCCGGCAACGCCGACGATGGCGAACAAGAGCAACGTACGCCACAGACCGATCGTGAACAGCAGGACCGAAAGGACGATGCCCGCGATCACAAGAGTCACCGTCCATTGGTGCGTACGCACGAATTGACGGAGCATCTCCATTTTCTCGTACAAATTCATGATTTTCGGGAATTATGCTTCTTCCCCGTCCGTTTCCGCGGGAACGGTTTCTTCGGCCGCGGCTTCGGCTTCCGCTGCGGCTTCGGTCTCGGTTTCCTGCACTTCGGCAACGACTTCTTCGGCAACCGGCTCCGCTTCTTTCTTCGCGGGTTCGGCAACCTTCTCGGGTTCTTCCTTGGGCTTTTCGGCAGCCGGCTTATCGAAAACGACAGCCTGTACGAAAACGTTGACCTCAACGACATTCAAGCCGGTCATCGTTTCGATCGCATCCTTAATGGCGTACTGCAGCTTTTCGCAGACCTCGCGGATCTTGAATGCATAACGGACGTTCACGTAGACATCCACGCAGACTTCCTCGGCACCGAGTTCGATCTTGATGCCCTTCGTAATGTTTTTTTTGCCGAACAGGGAGAACTCGGAGCTGCCGCCGACGTCGGCGATGCCCGGGACATCCTGCGCTGCGATCGCCGCGATCGTGGCGATTACATCATTGGCGTAGACGATCTTTCCGCCGGTTTCTTCCTCGGTTTCGGGAATGAGATCGGTAACCTCGCACATATTGACAGTCCTCCTTGATTATCATCAATGTTGGTTCATATTATAGCAAATCAACGACCGCGTTGTAAAGCACGGCCCGTCTTCGGCTTCGTTTGTTTGTTTTGTTGCCTTTTTTTGTTCTCTTTTCCGCGGGGACCCGCGTTCCCCTTCGCGGAAGTTTGGGTACGCCGTGCCGGGACGCCTCCCTCGCGAACGTTTCGCTGCGGCTCTGTGCGTTCCTCCGGAACCAGCCCCTTTCTGCCGCCGATGAGATCGTCTCTTCCGGCTTTCTTGAGCGCTTTGCGGATGATCCCGAAATTTTTCGGAAGAAAGTACTGCATCAAAGCACGCTGCATGCGCTTCTCGTCTTCTGTCTTCGCGACATAGACCGGTTTCATCGTTCGCGGGTCGAGCCCGGTATGATACATCGCCGTCGACAACGTGCCCGGAGTCGGATAAAAATCCTGCACCTGCTGCGGTCTCAGATTCCGCTCTTTCAGGAAAACGGCAAGTTCGATCGCTTCGGACAGACCCGCCCCCGGATGCGAGCTCATCAGGTAGGGGACGATGTATTGTTCCTTGCCCTCCGCTTTGTTCAAAGCGCGGTAGGTTTGCTCGAACCGTTCGTACACTTCACGCGGGGGCTTGTTCATGTAATACAGGACACGGTCCGAAATGTGCTCGGGCGCGGTTTTCAACTGACCGGAAACATGGTGTTCGACCAGTTCTTTGAGGAATGTTTTGTCCTTATCGAGGAGCACATAGTCGAAACGCACGCCGGAGCGGACGAAGACCTTTTTTACCCCCGGGATCCTGCGGGCCTTGCGCAACAGTTCCAGATAATCGCGGTGGGATACCGTGAGATTCGGGCAGGGTTTGTATCCGATGCACTGCCGGTCGCGGCAAACGCCTTTGGTGCACTGTTTCCTGCATGCGGGGTCACGGAAGTTTGCAGTCGGGCCGCCGACATCGTGGATATAACCTTTGAAATCGGGGTCCTTTGTCAAAGCGCGGATCTCGCCGAGAATGGATTCGTGGCTGCGCTTTTGCACGACACGCCCCTGGTGGAACGTCAGCGCGCAGAAGCTGCAGCCGCCGTAGCAACCGCGGACACTGGTCACGGAAAACGCGATCTCATCCAGTGCGGGGATATGATCCTTGTAAATGGGGTGCGGCTTTCTTCGGAACGGAAGAGCGTAGACGGCATCCATTTCCTTTTCGGACAACGGCATCGCCGGCGGATTTGCCACAAGAAACCCTTTTTCATGCGGTTGCACGAGAATCTTTCCGGTGATGGCATCCTGTTCGGCATAAATGGCACGGAATGCTTCCGCATAGACGGTTTTATCCGAAGCGACCTCCGTATACGAGGGCAGCATCACATGCCCCTCGGGCAATTCATCGCTGTTGGAAACCCTGTAGCATGTTCCCCGGATATCCCGGATCTCGCGGACCGGTCTGCCCTCGTTCAACGCATCGGCAATGGCGATAATGCTGTGTTCGCCCATTCCGTAGGAAAGGATATCAGCGCCCGAGTCATACAACACGGAGTGACGGACGCGGTCATCCCAATAGTCGTAATGCGCGAAACGGCGCAGGCTTGCTTCGATTCCTCCGATAACGACGGGGACATGCGGGTACGCCCTGCGGACAAGGTTGCCGTAGACGATGACCGCGCGGTCCGGACGTGCTCCGGATTTGCCGCCGGGCGTATATGAATCGTCGCTGCGGTGTTTTTTCGCGACCGTATAGTGGTTGACCATCGAATCGAGGTTGCCGGCAGACACGAGAAACGCCAGGCGAGGCGCACCGAAGATCTTCACCGAATCGGGATCCTTCCAATCGGGCTGGGCGATGATGCCGACCGTATAACCCCGGCTTTCCAATACGCGCGTGATGATCGCCGTACCGAAGCTGGGGTGATCGATATAAGCGTCGCCGGATACGTATACGAAATCCGGCTTGTCGATGCCGCGCCGCCGCATTTCGGCGACAGTCATGATCGGATATGCGGAAAAGTCGGCTTTATTCGTGCTTGCTGCCATCAGTTTCTCCGTTCTTTGTTTCTTCTGCATGGATTTCCTTGGAATGCATTCCGATCCTGCGCAGTGTTTCGAGAAGAGAGTTTTCTTTCGGCTTTGCGTTCTCCGGAACGGACGCCGCTTGCGTATCTTCTATCGCGTTCGCGGACTTGTCATCGGACAACGTCGTCGTCTCTTCTTCGGAAACAGACGGAGCGGTGTCTTCGCATGCGTTCGGAATATCTTCGGAATGGTTGATCTGCGGTTCCGTTTCGGGCGTACCGGACGGGGTACATTCGTTCGCGCAAGTTGTTTCCGCTTTCTCGGCAAAGGTTTCTTCTTTTTCTTGCGGGACTGCACCTTCTGCCGCTATCTTCTGCGGAACACCGGCATCTGTTGCTTCTTCCGAGGCTGCGATTCCGGACTTGCCGGTCTCATCGCCCATCGGCTTCGGGCGATTGAACGCGGGCTTTCCCTTGCGGTTGCGGTCGCCGGTATTTTTGCGGATGACACGGCTCGTCAGATTCTCTTCTTCCCCGTCCGCCCCGGTATCCAAGCCCAACGGCGGCAATTCCCCTTTGGTTGCGGATTGCAATTTCTTCAGCTCGGTGCTCATTTTGGATACCATCGCCTTCAACTCGCTTTTTTCGCGTTCGAGATGGCGCATTTCCTCGGCAACATCGTCCAAAAATGCGTCGACTTCTCGACGGTCATACCCCATCACGCCGGTGGAAAACCCGATATTCAGAATATCATCCGGTTTGATCCTCATTCCGTTCCTCCTATCAAAAAAGGGCACACCCGAAGGATGTGCCGACATGTGCCATTTGGCAATGCGTGGATTACGCTTGTCCTCTGTGCGTGATCTCGCCGACGACGTCACACTCGCTCGGCGCAACGACATAGACGCCATCCGAAATACGGCAGATGGAACCGTCGAGCGCATAAACGCCACCGTAGATGAAATCGAGAATGCGCATCGCATTGCTGACCTCAACGTCCTGAATATTCACGACGACGGGACGCCCCTGACGCAAACTGTCGATGATCTTCTGCGTGTCATCGAAGCTCATGGGATGGTAGATGACCATCTTCATACCGGCGGTGCGCTCCATTGCGCGTTCCGCAGCTTCTCGCCCGTTCTCGCGGTAATCGGACTGACCGTTCGGGAAGCTTTCTTCGACGCCGTCGGAGTAAATGCTGTCGCGCTGTTCCTGACGCGTTGCGCGGTTCTGACGATCGTAATCGTCGCGGTCGCTTCTGCCTCTGCTGTCACGGCGTTCTTCGCGCTGACCGCGGTTTCTTCCGTTGCGGTCGTACTCGAAGCCGCGTGCCTCTTCGCGGTCGTCATAACCGCCGTAGGCTTCTTCGTCCTCGTCGTAGTATCCTTCTTCGTTCTCGTCGGTTTCTTCTTCGATGCCGATGTATTTCAAAAACTTCGCAAATTTACCCGCCATTTTTCCCCTCCGTGGCTGTATGATTCGTGATGACCCATCCCTTGGGTTTATTTCCTGTCGCGTTTCCCGAAGATACCGCTGCCGACGCGCACCATCGTAGCACCCTCTTCGATCGCTGTTTCGAAGTCACCGGACATTCCCATCGACAGCGTATCGATCGCACTGTCGGGCCAAAGTGTCCGCAAGCGGTCAAACAGCATACGGGTCGACCGGAAATACGGTCTCGCTTCTTCTCCGGCAGGCGGAACGCACATCAATCCGCGCAGACGCACATTCGGGATCTCCATGACGGAAGCAACAAACGCTTCCGCCGCATCGGGCGAGATGCCGCCTTTGGCTTCCTCGTTACCGATGTTGACTTCGATGAGGATATCCTGCACAACACCGTTTTTTGCGGCGCGCTTACCGATTTCCTCCGCAAGAGAAAGCCTGTCGACCGAATCGATGCACACGGCTTCTCCGATTAGATATTTTATCTTATTCGATTGGAGTTGTCCAATGAATCGGACAGGGCAATTCCGCATTTTATAAAATGTTAACTTTTCGCGGAACTCCTGCGCATGATTCTCACCGGCCATACAGGCGCCGGCATCGATCGCCTGTCCGATCCGTTCGGTATCGACGTACTTCGTCACGGCAACAAGCGTGACCTCGGAACGCGGTCTTCCGGCGCGTTTGCACGCCTCGGATACACGCTCTTCCACAGAGCGATAGTTTTCGGCAACATTGATCATTACGGTTTCACCAGCCTTTGTCCTGCGGCAAGTACCGCATTTCCGTTTTTCGAGCGGATGACCGCTTCTTTTTCGTTGATCGCAAGCACTTCGACGGCAACTTTCATCACTTGGTCTCCGCTCTTCACATAGACGTAGGGAACACCGACCTCGCAAACAACGGAATCCGCATCCACGGTCAACCCCTGCGCCGCTTTGACGATCGTCGCGTTGACGGTGCGGATACCGGCAAAGTTTCCGATATCCACGTAGAACTCAAGAAGATTGACGACACCTTGCTTCGAAGCGGAGGTTTCTTCCCCATCGTTCGGCGCTTCGGCGTAAACGATCGGTTCGCGTGCGGTCGCCTGATAGATATCGTTCGAGTAATCATCGAAGGTCACGTAATACTGTTCGCCCGCAACGACGCGCAGCGGGTCGTCGACCGCCGAGGTGTACGCCAGGAACCAGTGGTTCGGTGACACAAGACGATACAGGTTCGATTGGGTGTTGAGCTCGACCTTGTCCGCCGTGTTGCTCTTCGAGACCAGGTTCGAAATCTGTGAGACGTTTACGGTGTTGAGCTTATCGGCGTTGAGACTCTGCTCGTGCCCGTCGAAGTAGAAGCTGACGACACCGCTTCCTTCGCTGTAAACCGAGTTGACCATGTTTTTCAGGGAATTCTGCTGGTCGTCGAGCTGATTGTACAGCGCGGTCAGCGATTGATCGGGGGTGACGACACGCTTGAGATAATCGATGCGCTCCTGCATGAGTGCTTTGAGCCGCTGTTCGAGCTCGAGCATGTCGGTGTCATCGTAGCCCCTTGCCACTTCCCTGATATTACGCTCGACAGACAGGATCGCTTCATTGATGCTGTTGAGCGTCGCGTCTCCGCTTCCGAGAAGCTTCTTCTGCGCTGCATAGATCTCCTTTTGGAGGTTCAGCACCGCGATCATCGACTCATCCGTGTATCCGCGCTTGAATACATCGGCGATCAGGGTGTCTTTTGCGACCGCCTGCCCTTCGACGACATGGAAGATGATCTTTTCGTATTTGTCGGTTTTCACGACGCTTTCTTCGCGGATGATCGCACCGGCGACCGACAAGCGGTTCTCCATCGCCCCCATCCGGACGGTATCCGTACCGCCGCCGCCCATCAGCAGGAAGACCAGGATCACCACCAGAACGACCGCGGCGATACCACCCAGAAATATGAAAAATCTGGCGTTTACGCGGTGCTTTTTTCTTTTCTTAGCCAATCCTTACTCCTTCCTCAGCATGTTTCGGTTCAGCCGAAAACGCGCTCGATCTCTTTCTGCACCCCTGCTGTTTTGCCGGCAAACGCTGCGACGATCTGAGATTCATCGCAAACGGCGGGAATGATCCCGAGGATATCGTCCATTGTAACACATTCCATTTTGGTAAGAACGTCATCCACAAGATATTCACGGTTTTGTAACAGGAGCGTTTTTCCGATGACGTTCATATGCGCCTGCGTGGATTCGAGCCCCATGAGATAGTTTCCGCGCAGCTGCCGTTTCGTACGTTCGAATTCTTCTTTCGTGATCCCGTCCTTGCGAAGCTTTCCGAGCTCCTCCAGCATGAGAGAAAGGACGGTCGGCGCATTCTTCGCGCTTGTACCCGCGTAAAGCATCAGCGCACCGTTGTGGCGGTAACTCATACCGTAACTGTAAACGGAATAACAAAGCCCCCTTTCCTCTCGGATCGTCTGGAACAAACGGGAACTCATGCTGCCGCCGAGAACGGCGGAAAGCACTGAAAGCGCGTACTTGCGGTCATCATCGCGCGGGCAGCCCTGCAGACCGAGTGTGATGTGGATCTGCTCGGCATCCTTTTCATAGAAACCGCATTTTCTGCCGCCCTTGCGGACGGGTACAGCGGTAGAATGCGCACAGGCCCCCGGTCGCGCCCCGGCAAACGCTTTGGAAATAAGCTCCGTTGCGGCAACGGGGTCGAAACAACCGGCGACCGAGACAACAAGCTCTTCCCCGCAGTAATGACGATCGCGGTAATCGAGTAACGTGTCACGGGACATGGAAAGGATACTGTCACGCGTGCCAAGGATCGGCAACGCGATCGGATCTCCGTCGAAGTACATCGCCGTCGCGTTTTCGCTCGAAACGTCTTCCGGACTGTCGTCGTTCATGTAGATCTCCTCCACGACAACGTGACGTTCTTTCTCGAGTTCTTCCGACGGGAAGTCACTGTGCAATACGATATCGGATAAAACGTCGACCGCCGTAGGCAGATACTCTCCGAGGACCTGTGCGTAGAAACAGGTGCAGTCCTTTGCGGTGAATGCATTGATGTTACCGCCGACGGAGTCCATATCCTGAGAGATCGCCTTCGCGCTTCTTGTGGGCGTGCCTTTGAAATTCAGGTGCTCGATGAAATGCGTCGCGCCTGCTTCGGATGCATTCTCTGCGATGGAGCCTGCATTGACCCAAACGCCGATACTGGCAGTACGCACGCCCGGCATGGGTTCCATAATGATCCGGACGCCATTCGGCAGCCGGTGTCTGATCAGTTTGTTTTCCATATATAACAAAAGAGGGGCGCGTTGAGCGCCCCGGTCACTTGATTGGATCGAGCTTATGCCTGCTCTGCGTTTTCCTTCGGCAACAGATCTTTGCGGGTGAGGCTGATCTTGCCGGTCTTCTCATCCACATCGATGACGCGGACAAGGACCTGATCGCCCATCTGGAGCACGTCTTCGACCTTGTCGATGCGCTTGTTCGCAATGCGGGAGATGTGAAGCAGACCGTCAGTACCCGGCTTGAGGTTGATGAAGGCACCGAATTCCTTGATGCCGACGACCGTACCATAGATCACATCGCCGATTTCGATGTCCTTGACAATGGAATCGATGATGCGCTTTGCTTCCTGCGCGGAGGCACCGTCGCAAGATGCGATCTGCACGAGACCGTCGTCGTTGATGTCGATCTTGACACCGGTCTCCGCGATGATCTTGTTGATGGTCTTTCCGCCGCTGCCGATGACCTCGCGGATCTTGTCGGGGTTGATGGAGAAGCTGATGATGCGCGGCGCATAGGGGCTGAGATCCGCGCTGGGCTCGGCGATGCACTCTGCCATCTTGCCGAGGATGAACAGACGGCCCTGACGTGCCTGCTCGAGCGCACGGGTGAGGATCCGCTCATCGATACCCTTGATCTTGATATCCATCTGGATCGCGGTGATACCGTCAACGGTACCCGCGACCTTGAAGTCCATGTCACCGAGGAAATCCTCGAGACCCTGGATATCGGTCATGATGGCGATGTTGCCGTTGCTGTCGTCCTTGATGAGACCCATCGCAACACCCGCAACGGGCTTCTTGATCGGGACGCCGGCATCCATGAGTGCCATGGTGCTCGCGCAGATAGAAGCCTGAGAAGTCGAGCCGTTGGAGCTGATGACCTCGGAAACCAGACGCATGCAGTACGGGAACTCCTCCTCGGAGGGAAGCACGGGCATGAGCGCACGCTCGGCAAGCGCACCGTGACCGATCTCACGACGGCCCGGTCCGCGCATCGGGCGGGTTTCGCCGACGCTATACGGCGGCATGTTGTACTGATGCATGTAGCGCTTTTCGGTTTCGAGCGTCAGACCGTCGAGGATCTGAGCTTCGGAAAGCGTACCGAGGGTCGCGATGGTCATGACCTGGGTCTGACCGCGGGTGAAGACCGCGCTGCCGTGTGCGCGGGGCAGAATGCCGTGCTCGCACCAGATGGGACGGACTTCGGTATATTTACGACCGTCGGGACGGATCTCGTGGTTGATGATCTTGTCGCGGACGATCTCCTTCTGGATCAGGTAGAGGATGGAATCGATATCCTTTGCATGATCGGGATCGGTCTCCGCGAAGTGCGCCTGCACTTCTTCGGTGACCTGTTGGGTACGCATCTCACGCTCTTTGCGATCGAAGGTATCGAGCTGCCAACGGACCTTTTCGGTCGCGTATTCGCGGACGCGGGCATCGAGCTCCTCGGCGGGATGATAGATCTCGACCGGAAGCTTCTCCTTGCCGACCTCTGCCTGGATCTCGCTGATGAAAGCAACGATCTTTTTGATCTCTTCGTGGGCAAAGAGGATCGCGCCGAGCATTTCCGCTTCAGTGATCTCCTTCGCGCCTGCTTCGACCATCATGACGGCATCCTTGGTACCGGCGACGGTGAGGCTCAGAACGCTCTCTTCACGCTGCTTGACGTCGGGGTTGAGGATGTACTCGCCATCGATCATGCCGATTGCCACGGAGCCTGTGGGACCCATGAAAGGTGCGGGCGAAATGGACAGCGCGATCGAAGAACCGATCATCGCGAGGATCTCGGGCTGCACATCCTGCTCGACGGAGAGGACGGTCGCCACGACCTGGATATCGTTATAGAATCCCTTCGGGAAGAGCGGACGAAGCGGACGGTCGATCAGACGGCTCACGAGAACAGCCTTGTCGCTCGCCTTGCCTTCGCGTTTGAGGAAGCTTCCGGGAATCTTGCCGACGGAATACAGCTTCTCTTCGAACTCAACGCTGAGGGGAAGGAAATCAACACCATCGCGCGCGGTCTTTGCGACCGTTGCGCAAACGAGGACTGCGGTATCACCGCAACGAACGAGACAGGAACCGCCTGCCTGTTCGGCGTACTTGCCGGTCTCAACGGTCAACGTACGACCGCCGAGGGGCATTTCGAATTTTCTTGCCTGCATTTTTCTTACAATGCTCCTTTTGATTCTTTATCTCTATTTAATAAAAAACAAATCCATGGGCGGGCCGGAGGAAAACCGCCTTCGCCACAACTATAAATACCGGCGGAGCCGAAGCCCCGCCGGTTTCCGGGAAAAAATTATTTTCTCAGGTTCAGGCTTGCGATGATAGCTCTGTAGCGCTCGATGTCCTTCTCCTTGAGGTAGTTCAGAAGACCACGGCGCTGACCGACCATCTTCAGCAGTCCGCGACGGGAGTGGTGGTCGTTCTTGTGAGCCTTGAGGTGATCGTTCAGGTGGTTGATGCGCTCGGTGAGAAGCGCAATCTGGACTTCGGGAGAACCGGTGTCACCCTCGTGGAGTGCGTAGGTTTCGATGATTTCCTGCTTGGTCATTGTTAATATCCTCCGTTTTTCTAATCACTGCGAACAGAGTGAGGCGTTGGAGAATCGCCGGACTATGTAGGCAGTTCAAAATCTCAACTATTGTATCATGGCAGATAGTTCAATGCAAGAACTTTTGCCGATTTTTTCATATGCTTTCCGCCGGTCACTTGACGAACGAATCGGCTGCAACAACATACCGTTCTCGTATGCTTTCCACATTTGAACGCGGTCGAATTGAAAGCAACTTTATTCCCCAAGATGATGCCCGAGCAGAGACTCAGCGGAACGTGTGTCCCCATCCGCCAATGCAGCGCGCACACGCGTGGAAGAAACCGGTTTTCCGCCCATATCCACGCTTTCCAGCACACGGACGGGAATCCCTTTTTCTTTGCCGTACGCCATAAGATCGGCAGGTTTTCCTGCGCCGAACTTTCCGAAGGTGTAGTTGAAGCCGCATGCGAGCCCGCGAACATCGAAAAGGTCTTCAAGGTGTTTTAAAAAGTCCCCCATGTCAAGGTCACGCAATTCTTCGGTAAACGGTTCCATGAGAACTTCGTCCGCCCCTGCCTCTTTCAAAAGTCGTTCCCGTTCTGCATTTGTCGTCAACATCACGACCTTTCGTCCGAGCAATTCTGCCGGATGATTGGCAAAGGTGTAAACGATGCAAGGGACTCCCTCGGAATCGGCCAGCTGTTTTGCCATCGCAACCAGTGCGCGGTGTCCGCGATGCACGCCATCGAACATGCCGAGTACGACGACTGCTGCTTTTTTGATATGTTCCATTTTGTTCCCCTCAATACAAGTGTACGGTCAAGCGGACAGCGCTCTTATGAACTTCACCAAGACCCAGAAAGCCACCGCAGTAGACGCGGTAGATTCCATCTTCCGTATGCGGCAGATTTGTCTCCAAAGCGTTCATGGTTGCTTTGCGCCGGTCTTCGCGAAGCTGCAACGCCGGAAACGCGGCAAGCGCCTGTTCACACGAGATCACCGTTTCTTCCAGCGTCCCCCGCTCTGTTCTTTCGGTAAGTTCCGCAACAGAGAATGCGCTTTCCAGTTTAAACGGTCCGCTTTCGGTGCGCAACAGGAAGCTCATCATCGCAGGTACCCCGAGCGCATTGCCGATATCACAACAAAGCGTCCGGATGTATGTGCCGCGTGAGCAACGCACTTTCAGAAGATACCTGTTCTTCGCGATTTTGCGCACGAGGGTGAGTTCGGAAATGAATGCATCGCGGACACGTTCGGGTACTTCTTCCCCAGCGCGCGCCAGGTCGTACATCGGGCGACCGTCGACCTTGAGCGCGGAATATGCGGGCGCGATCTGCCGGATGGCTCCCGTGAATTGCGGCAGGACGCTTTGCAACCGGTCTTCCGCGATGTCGGCATCCGGTTCTGTGCATGTTACAGTTCCGTAGCTGTCGAGCGTATCGGTCGAAATACCGAAAGTGATTTCCGCGATATAGGTCTTCTCTTTGTCGACCAAATATTCAAACAGATGCGTTGCTCTGCCGAGGCACACCGGCAATACGCCGGCAGCCCCCGGATCGAGCGTGCCCAGATGACCGACCTTTTTGATGCCAAAAATGCGGCGCACATCATACACCGCATTGCTTGAAGTCATTCCCGGCGGCTTCAAAACCGTTACGATACCTTCCACTGAGGTCAGTACTCCTTTACGCATTCACAGAGCGCATTGAAAATGATCGTTGCCGCCTCATCGAGATCCGTGTACAAGGTGCATCCGGCAGCAAGCTTGTGACCGCCGCCGCCGAAGCGTGTCGCGACCGAGCTGACATCCGCGGAAACTTTTCCGCGCATACTGACGCGGATCGAACCGTCGCCGATCTCCTTGAGGACTGCCGCTGCTTCCACGGTATCGATCACACGCAAGGTGTCGATCAGATTTTCCGCGTCCTCAAGGGTCGCCCCAAGCGATCGGATATCATCGCAGGACACGGTGGAAACCGAAACGCGGCAATCATCGGACATGTGCATCTTTTCGATGATGCGCCCTTGCAGGCGGATATGACCGAGAGACTTTTCGGAAAACAACCGACGGTTGATTTCCGGCAGAGCGATCCCGCAGCCGACGAGTTCGGACGTGATGCGGAAGCTGTTTGATGTCGTATTGTTGAACGAGAAGTTTCCGGTATCCGTCGCGATGGCGGTGTACAAACAAGCCGCCGTGTTCCGGTCGGGCGTGAAATCCATCTCGCCAAGCAAACGATAAATCAGTTCTCCGGTTGCGGCGACGGTTTCCACATAGTTCATATCGGCATAGCCGACATTCGTGACATGGTGGTCGATACAGACACGATGTTCGGCTTTATCGAAGTATTCGGCAACCGAGCCGAGCCGTTTGTGATCGGCACAGTCGACCGCGATCGCAAACGGATATTCTTCCGCCGAAGCATCCGTCCTGACTTCATCGGCGCCCGGGAGAAACGAACAATACTTCGTCATCCCATCGGCAAACAGCGGAACGGACTTCTTCCCCATTGCTTTCAATGCGTGGTGGAGCCCCAACGCCGAACCGAAAGAATCCCCATCCGGAGAAACATGACCGATGATACCGAAACCATCGTGTGCTTCAATGAAGCGCGCGATGTCTTTCAAAGTGTTGTTCATTCTTCCTCTGCCTCCGGCTCTTCTGCCGGGGTAATGTGCAATGTATTCAAGATCTCCTGGATGTGCACCGAGTAGGCGATGGATTCGTCGAGCGTGAACTTCAACGCGGGTACACTGCGGATCAGCATGCGCTGACCGACTTCATGGGCGATGAACCCGGCTGCGTGATTCAGTGCGTCGACCGTTCCTTTCCGAACCGCATCGTCTTTATCGTAGACCGAAACCGCAAGCTTTGCGTATTTCAGGTCTTTGGTGACCTCAGCGGTCGTGATGGTGGTCATCGGAGAGATCCGCGGATCCTTCATATCGCGGATCACCGCGGTGACGGTCTTTTTGACCTCTTCATTCATTCTTGCACTGCGAATCTGAGACATTGTTACTCCTTTCGCGGGTGTCAGTCACGCTTGACTTCTTCGATGACGAAGGCTTCGATCGTGTCGCCTTCCAGCAGATCGTTGAAGTTTTCGATGCCGATACCGCACTCGTAACCGGTCAGAACTTCACGCGCATCGTCCTTGAAACGCTTGAGGGAAGCGATCTTGCCCTCATGCAGCACGATACCATCGCGGACGACGCGGACCTGTGCGTTACGCGTGACCTTACCTTCCTGAACGTACGCACCCGCAATGGTGCCGACGCCGGAGATGCGGAAAGTCTCGCGGACGCTGATGCGACCGAGCTCGACCTCTTTGAAGACGGGCTTGAACATACCCTTCATCGCGTTCTGCACATCTTCGATGGCTGCGTAGATGACGCGGTAGGTACGGACATCGACGTTGTCGTGTTCCGCCTGCGTACGTGCGGTGCTGTCGGGACGAACGTTGAAGCCGATGACGATGGCGTTGGATGCCGCAGCGAAAACGATATCGCTTCCGGTGATCGCACCGACACCGCCGTGGATGCACTTGACGCGGACTTCTTCGTTGGAAAGCTTCTCGAGTGCCTGCTTGACCGCTTCCACGGATCCCTGCACGTCGGCTTTGACGATGATGTTGAGGGTCTTCAGCTCGCCTTCCGCCATCTGGCTGAACAGATCGTCGAGCGAGACCTGCTGTGCCTTCTTGATCTGAGCGGCTTTGATTTTATCCTTACGCTCTTCCGCGACCTGACGGGTGAGCTTGTCGTTCGGATCCGCCGCGATGAGCGTATCGCCCGCTTCCGGAACTTCGCTGAAACCGAGCACCTCGACCGGCATGGAGGGACCGGCTTCGCTGACCATTCTGCCTTTATCATCGGTCATCGCGCGGATCTTACCGTATGCAATACCGGCGACGATCGTGTCGCCCTTGCGGAGCGTACCGTTCTGAACAAGAACGGTGGCAACGGGACCGCGGCCCTTGTCGAGCTTTGCTTCGATGATGGTACCCTTTGCAAGGCGCTTCGGGTTCGCTTTGAGTTCGAGCATGTCCGCCTGCAGAAGCACCATTTCGAGCAGGCTATCGAGGCCCATCTGTGTTTTTGCGGAAACGGGGACGCAGATGGTCTCACCGCCCCAATCTTCGGGAACGAGTTCATACTCGGTCAGCTGCTGCATCACGTGGTCGGGATTCGCCGTTGGCTTATCCATCTTGTTGATGGCGACGATGATCGGAACGCCTGCCGCTTTCGCATGGTTGATCGCCTCGACCGTCTGGGGCATGATGCCGTCATCCGCCGCGACGACGAGGATGACGATATCGGTTACCTGAGCACCACGGGCACGCATGCTGGTGAACGCTTCGTGACCGGGCGTATCGATGAACGTGATCGGGCGGTTGTTGCATTCAACGGTGTACGCACCGATGTGCTGCGTAATACCGCCGGCTTCACCCGCGGTGACCGCGGAGTTGCGGATCGCATCGAGGAGACTGGTCTTGCCGTGGTCGACGTGACCCATGATGGTAACGACCGGCGGACGCGTGACGAGATGCTCGGGTGCGTCGGTGCCTTCCGCCGCATCGGCAAGCACATCCTCGAAGGATTTGGCAAGCTTCTGCTCGGCGGTGATATTGAACTCGGAGCA
Organism: Clostridia bacterium; assembly: GCA_030526425.1. Classification (GTDB taxonomy): domain Bacteria; phylum Bacillota; class Clostridia; order Christensenellales; family CAG-138; genus CAG-1024. The sequence goes on along the minus strand of JAUNCT010000012.1, from coordinate 32,961 downwards.
AATCAACTCGCAAGTATCGAAATCGATCTCCTGATTGATCGTTGCCATGATACCGAGCATGAAGAGCTTCTTGATGATCTCGGTGACCGGCTTTCCGATCTTTTCGGAAAGATCCTTTACGGTGATGGTATCCGTCGTGATGACGACTTTTTCAATAACTACAGGTTCGGGTTTCTGCATCTGCTGCTGCTTTCCGCCGCGCTTCGGGCGGCGGCTGCCCGTCGGAGAATCTTCATCCCAGCTGCGTGCGTCCGGACCTGCCTCGCGCTGGATCGCTTTCTTGTTCTTGCCCTTCTTATCCTGATCGTAATTCTTGGCAGGGCTCTTTTTGTTTGCGTCGAAACCGCGGTCTTTGCCGCCGACAGCGGGTGCCGCGGGTGCTGCCACACCGGCATTGCGGTTGAATCCGCCGCCTGCCGGTCGCGGTCCGCCCTGTTGGGGACGAGGTCCGTTCTGCGGGCGGTTGAATCCGCCCTGCTGGCCGTTGCGGTCACCGGGACGCCCGTTGTTTGCCGGGCGGTCGCCGAAACGGTTGTTTCCGTTCGGGCGGTCATTGCGGGGCGCACCCTGCTGACCGTTGCGGTCGCCGAAGCGGTTGCCGGAATTCGGGCGGTCGTTGCGTTCGAAACGGTTGCCCTGCGGACGGTCGTTCCTGCGGTCGTTCACGATCGCAGTTGCTTTGTATCCGTCGTTGGTCACCGGTGCTTTTTCCGCAACGGGTTCCGGAGCCTTCTCCGCCTTCGGTTCTTCCTTGACGGGCTCTTCCGCTTTGGACGTTTCCCGGACGGGTGCGGGTTCTTCCTTAACAACCGGCTTTGCTTCAGGCTCGGGCTTCGGAGCTTCTTTCGTCTCCTCCTGCTTTGGCGCGGGTTCCGCTTCTTCGAAACCACCGGCGTGTACAACGCCGTTGTCATCCGCATCAAAGAGACTCTTCAGGCGTTCCTGACGCTCTCTTTCCTGTTGTTCTTTCTTGGCGGCCGTCTCTTTTTCCCGGAGAGACTTCTCCAGGTTCTTGACGTCGCCCATCGTACCTTGTATTGCCTGCTGCGCAGTGGAAACTTGTTCCAGCAATGCGTTCAGGTCTTTTTTCAGCCCTCGGGCTGTTTCCAAAAAACTCTGTTTTGCCATAGTTTTCAATTCCCCCCGGTCTCGGCATTTGCCTTTTCATAGGCGGTCAGGATCATGTTGCTGAAGCCGGCGTCGGTCACGCCCGCGATCTTATGCGCGGATTTGCCGATCGCTTCGCCGATGTCCGCGATCGCGATGAGCGGGACACCTTTGGCTTCACACGCGAAGCGGTACCTTTCACCGGTCGCACCGGAAACGCAGGCATCGATGATGACGAGCTTCAGCTCACCGCGTTTCAGCATCCGTTCGACGATGAAGTCGCCGGAGCGGCACTTACCGGCTTTCATACAAAGCCCGATGGCGTTCATCAGGCGGTCATGTGCCGTCATGAAGAAAACTCTCCGCGCATGCGCGCGATCGTTTCTTCATCGAGTTTGACTTCGAGTGCCCGCTCGATCGCCTTGGTCTTGAGCGCCTTTTCAAGGCACTCCGCATTCGGGCACAAATAGGCGCCTCTTCCGTTGACACGTCCCGTCCTGTCGACGGCGACCGTCCCCTCCGCGGTGCGGACGACCCGGAGAAGCTCCTTCTTGGGTTGCATCACCCTGCAGGCGACGCACATGCGCATCGGGATCTTTTTCACGGGAGTTTACTCCTCCGTTCCTTCGAACTGCGCGTTCATGCGCATTTCTTCGAGCTGCTCTTCCGCCTGGGACTGGCTCTTGATGTCGATCTTCCAGCCGGTCAGCTTCGCCGCAAGGCGTGCGTTCTGACCTTCTTTGCCGATTGCGAGCGAGAGCTGGCTGTCGGGGACGGTGACGCGTGCTGCCTTTTCCTCATCGTTGGTGTACACCATGAGGACCTTAGCGGGGCTGAGCGCTTTCGCGATGTACACGGCAGGGTCCTGATCCCACTCGATGATATCGATCTTTTCGTTGCAAAGCTCGTTCACGATACGCTCGACGCGCGCGCCGCGCTGACCGACGCAAGCGCCGACCGCGTCGACCATCGGATCGTTGGAATAAACGGCGATCTTCGTGCGGAAGCCCGCTTCACGCGCAATGGACTTGATGACGACGACGCCGGACTGGATCTCGGGGACCTCCAGCTCGAAAAGACGCTTTACGAGCCCGGGATGCGTACGGCTGACCATGACCTGCGGTCCCTTGTTCTCCTTGCGAACCTCGAGAACGTAAACCTTGATACGGTCGTTCATCTGGACGGTTTCACCGGGGATCATTTCGTTTGCGTTGAGCAGACCGTCGGTCTTGCCGAGCTCGATGAAAGCATTGCCCTTTTCGACGCGCTGAACGATGGCGGTGAGGACCTCATTCTCTTTTTCAACGTATTCGTCGTAGATGTTGCCGCGCTCTGCTTCCCGGATGCGCTGCACGACGACCTGCTTTGCGGTCTGTGCGGCGATACGACCGAAGTTCTTCATGTGGACTTCTTCTTCGAGAACATCGCCCACTTCATACAGCGCGTTCACGCGGCGTGCGTCCGCCAGCGAGATCTCGAGATCGGGATGCTCGACGGGATCGGAGACGGTCTTGGAGACGAACATGCGGATATCGCCGGTCTCCGCGTCCACTTCCGCGCGGACATTCGCGTTGTTGCCGTAGTTTCTTCTGTAAGCGGAGATCAGCGCGGTTTCCACAGCGGACAGCAAGATCTCCTTGGAGATGCCGCGTTCTTTTTCGAGCGCGTTGAGTGCAAGAATAAATTCGGAATTCATTGGATTCGCTTCCTTTCGATCGGATTGATATGGGTGAAGTTTATTATTTTCAGAAACGGATATAGGGTCGCACCTGACCGCAATCTTTCCTGCGGAGTTCGATCGTGCCCTTTTCCAGGGTCAGTACAAAGCTTTCTTCGTTGAAGCTTTCGAGCACGCCGGTGAATTCTTTTTTCCCGTTGACCGGAGCGTACAATTTCGCGGTGACCTCTTTCCCGAGATTTCGTTCGAAATCGCGGTCTTTCTTCAGCGGACGGTCGATACCGAGGCTCGAAACGGACAGGTAATACGCCTGTGCGATGGGATCGGCCTCTTCGAGAACGGGGTCGACAGCGCGGGAAACGGCTTCGCAGTCGTTCAGATCGACGCCGCCCTCTTTGTCGATATACAGCGTCAGCGTCCAGTTCCCGTATTCTTTGATGAACTCGACGTCGCACAGTTCGAAGCCCATGTTCTCGACAACGGGCTTGGTCAGTTGTTCAACGATTTCCGTTGTTTTCACGTGTGTTATTTCTCCCTTTCAAAACAAAAGAGCGGGTTTTTCCCACTCTCCTGAAAAGTTCATTAGTTACTGTAATTGAATTATACCAACCGGGCAGCGGGAATGCAAGCGATTTCAGAAAAAAGTGCCGATTTTCCTTGACTTTCCGGCTCATAAAAAACAGAGTGCGAACAAATCGCACTCCGTTTTTCTTATTGGTTTGTGCTCAGCAGCCGAGGTCCTCGACGTAGAGGGTACAAACTGCGTTTTCGTCTTCCGCGGGAGCGGGATTGTTCCGTGCTTCGAAGAACTTCTTGGCGACCTGCGGGAACAGAGCGTAGCTGAGGACATCCTCTTCCTGACGCATGTCGTCCTTGATCTCCTCACGATAACCGGCAAGTTCGGGCTCGAGCTTATCGGCGGGACGGCAAGTGATGACCTCGCGGTTGCCGATGGCGAGCTTGCGGACTTCCTCGTTGACTTCACCCGGGATACGACCGTATTCACCGGCGAGCAGAGCCTTGGACTCCTTGGGGAAGTTCTTGTAACGACCGAACAGGACGTTCATGACCGCTTGCGTACCGACGATCTGGCTGGTGGGCGTGACGAGCGGCGGATAACCGAAATCCTTGCGGACGAGCGGGATCTCGTTGAGAACATCGTAATACTTGTCCTCCGCCTTGAAGCCCTTGAGCTGACCGACGAGGTTGGACAGCATACCGCCGGGAACCTGATACAGCAGAGTATTGGTATCGACCTTGAGGCTCTTGGAAGTGATGAAGCCTTCGTCCTGCAGACGATCTGCCGAGGGACGGATGAGTTCCGCCGCCTTGGAGAGAGTCTCAAGGGAGATGCCGGTGTCGCGGTCGGTTCCCTGCAGGGTCGCGATCAACGGTTCGGTCGCGGGCTGGGAAGTACCGTTGCCGTACGGGGAGAGCGCGCAGTCGACGATATCGACGCCCGCCTGCGCCGCGCGCAGGTAGGTCATATCACCGGTACCGGAGGTGTTGTGCGTGTGGAGATGGATCGGCACATCGACCGCCTTCTTCAGACGGGAAACGAGCGAGAACGCGGCCTCGGGGAGGAGCAGGTTCGCCATATCCTTGATGCAGATGGTGTCCGCGCCCATCTGAACGAGTTCCTTCGCGAGGTTGACGAAGTAATCCTCGTTGTGGACGGGGCTGGTGGTGTAGCTCATCGCACCTTCGCAAAGACCGCCGTGCTTTTTGATGGACTTCATCGCCTGCTCGAGGTTGCGGGTATCGTTCAGCGCGTCGAAGACACGGATGACTTCGATGCCGTTGCCGATCGCGCGGTTGATGAATTCATCGACGACGTCATCGGCATAGTGCTTGTAACCGAGAAGGTTCTGACCGCGCAGCAGCATCTGAAGCTTGGTGTTCGGCAGCGCCTTCTTGAGGGCACGGAGTCTGTCCCACGGATCCTCGTTCAGGAAGCGAAGGCAGGAATCAAAGGTCGCACCGCCCCAGACTTCCATGGACCAGAAGCCGGCGGCATCGAGGTATTCGCAAGCGGGAAGCATCTCTTCGAGACGCATACGGGTCGCAGCCTGAGACTGCTGACCATCGCGGAAAACGGTTTCGGTGATTTGCAGTTTTGCCATTTTCTAATCTCCTTCGGGGATGCTCTGTGCTCAGTGAGCGAACATGGAAAGGAACACGCCGGCTGCGATCGCAGAACCGATAACGCCCGCAACGTTCGGACCCATGGCGTGCATGAGCAGGAAGTTGGACGGGTCTTCCTTCTGACCGACGACCTGAGAAACACGCGCTGCCATCGGAACGGCGGAAACACCTGCGGAACCGATGAGCGGGTTGATCTTCTGCTTGCGGAACAGGTTGACGAGCTTGACGAGAAGCACGCCGCCCGCGCTGCCGAAGCCGAACGCGACAACACCGAGGAACATGATGTAAAGGGTCTTCGGGTTGAGGAAGGAGTTCGCAGTCGCAGTCGCACCGACGGAAAGACCGAGGAAGATGGTGACGATGTTCATCAGCTCGTTCTGCATGGTCTTCTGCATACGGTCGACAACGCCGGATTCGCGGCAGAGGTTACCGAGCATGAGCGCACCGACAAGGGGCGTTGCGCTGGGAACTAGGAGAGATACGAAGATGGTTACCACGATCGGGAAGAGGATCTTCTCGGTCTTGGTGACGGTACGCAGCTGGCTCATCTTGATCTTGCGTTCGTTGGAGGTGGTCAGAGCCTTCATGATCGGGGGCTGGATGACCGGAACAAGTGCCATGTAGCTGTACGCCGCGACCGCGATCGGTCCGAGGAGCTGCGGTGCGAGCTTACTCGTAACGAGGATTGCCGTAGGACCGTCCGCACCGCCGATGATACCGATGGAAGCGCACTCTGCCATGTTGAAGCCGATGAGTGCCGCAATGATGAACGCGATGTAGATACCGAGCTGTGCAGCCGCACCGAAGATCAGGGAGATCGGGTTCGCGATCAAGGGACCGAAGTCCGTCATCGCGCCGACGCCCATGAAGATGAGGCACGGATAGATACCGCACTTGACGCCGATGTACAGATAGTCGAGCAGACCGGCATGCTTGGGGTTGCCGAGCTCGGCCCAGTTGATGACGCCGCCGGCGAAGAATTCTTCATGGTAAAGATCGGCACCGGGCAGGTTGGTGAGCAGCATGCCGAACGCGATCGGCAAGAGAAGCAAGGGCTCGAACTTTTTCACGATCGCCAGATACAGCAACACGCAGCTGATCGCGATCATGACGAGCTGAAGCGGGTTCTCCTTGATGAGGAAGAAGCCCGTGGATTCGAAGAATTCCAGCATCGGGGTTCTCCTTATTTGAGGGCGACGAGAGCAGCGCCGGTATCGACCGCCTGGCCTTCGTTGACGAAGATCTCATCGACAACGCCGTCACGGGGCGCGCAGATCTCGTTTTCCATCTTCATGGCTTCGAGGATGAGCAGAACATCACCGGACTTCACGGAGTCGCCCTTCTTGCACTGGATCTTCCAGATGTTGCCGGGCATCGGGGACTCAACGGTCTGAGCGCCTGCGGAAGCAACGGGTGCCGCAGCGGGTGCGGGAGCCGCCTTGGGAGCCTGTGCCGCGTTCTTTGCGGCGGTTGCGGCATCGATCTCTTCAACACCGACCTGATAGGTAGTACCGTTCACGTTGACAATGAAATTACGCATATTCGTTTCCTCTTTCTTTTGATTTTGTTTCTCAGTGGATAGATCGGGGGATCAGTCGACTTTCTTGACGGACACGATGCGGATCGCACCGACATCCTTGCCCATGACCGTCGCGATTGCGGCGGAAACGGCAGCGATGAATTCACCGCGGTTGGCGATCGCGTCGTTCGCTGCGGGCGCGGGTGCCGCCTTCTTTGCGGCAGGAGCGGCCTTGGGCGCTTCCTTGATGAACTTCACGCACAACGCACCCATGATCTTGATGATCACGATCAGCGCGACCAAGCCGACGAACACGGTACCGAGACCGCGTACAAAAACGTTTGCGATATCGGCGACACCGGGCTTTGCATCAGCTGCAACAGTCTCGGTGTTGGTGTTGGCCAGAGCTGCCTGTTCCTGTGCGGCGGCTTCCTGCGTGTTCACAGCGACCGCGGTTTCGGTCTCTGCGAAAAGCTTTACTCCGGTTTTCATACAATACCTCCAATTCCTGTATTTCAAATCAAAACGGTTGCCCGTTTCATTCACGTTCCCCGCTCTCGGTGCCCTTGCGATCCGCGGGCTTTGCGAGCATCTGATCGAGTTCCTTCAATTCGCGTTCGGTGAGCTCGCGCCATTGCCCTGCACGGAGCGGCCCAAGAATGAACGGACCGAATTGTTCGCGTTTCAAACGCAAGGTGCGGTGACCAACCGCTTCGAGCATGCGGCGGATCTGACGGTTCCTGCCTTCGTGGATGGTGATGTAAAAGGTCGAATCGCCTTTGACATTGTGTTTCACGTTCGAAAGCTTGGCAGGTGCGGTCATGCCGTCGTCGAGCATCACGCCCTTTTTGAGCATGTCCGCCTGTTCGGGCGTGAGATCGCCGTCGCAAACGGCGAAGTACTTTTTCTCCACGCCGTAACGCGGATGCGTCAATCGGTTTGCGAGGGCGCCGTCGTTCGTCATGAGCAACAGACCTTCGCTGTTGAGGTCGAGCCGCCCGACATTGTACAAACGTTCCGGGATCTCTTTGAAGTAGGACTGCACGGTCTTTCTTCCTTCCGGATCGTTCGAGGTCGAAACGACACCGCGGGGTTTGTAAAACAAAATGACCCTGCGCACTTTTTCTTTGCGGACGGGTTTTCCCTCCACGAGGACCTTGTCCTTGCGCGGATCGACACTGTCGCCGATGTGTGCGACCATGCCGTTGACGGAGACCAGTCCGTCTTGGATCAGCTTTTCGGCTGCGCGGCGGGAACATACGCCGCATTCGGCGATGTATTTCTGGAGACGCTCCCTCTCCTGTATGGGACCGGGCATCTGTCACACTCCTTTCAAAAATCGGGTCCATCATAAACCCAACATACAGTATACAGGATTTGTTGCAAAATCGCTAATCGGAATCCGCATTTTTCGATATATATTTTTTATGAAATCCGGAAAATGCAGGAAATGTTTCTTTTTTCGGTTGATGAAACGGCACCGGACATGTGTTGCGGCGTTCCGTTTGCAACGGAAACTGCAGGTTTTGCGAAATATCGCGGTCCGTTTCGCGTTTCAAACCTCGCCGATTCAAGCATATGAAACAGAAGAGTGTGCTTCAAACAACCATACTATTGACTAATCCCGAAATCATATTATATAATTTTCGATGATTTCGCTTTGGCGGGATCCGTATTTCAACCCCGGAGGTAAAATGTTTCTATGTGGTTCCTGTTCTCTGTCCTCACGCTTCTGTTCTGGAGCGGCTCCGACATTTTCAGCAAAGTCGGCTGCACCGATAAGCGGGATAAGTATTCGCCCCTCAAAATGGTCACCGCGGTCGGCGTTGTGATGGGTCTGCATGCGCTGTTCATGATTTTTGTCAGGGGCGTTGTGGTCGATTCGAAGACCATCCTCACGTATCTTCCCGTTTCGTTCCTGTACATCGGTTCGATGGCGCTCGGTTACCTCGGTCTCCGTTACATCGAGCTTTCCGTTTCTTCCCCCATCTGCAACAGCTCCGGTGCTGTCGTTGCGATCCTGACCTTCCTGACGGTCGGCATCGGCGAGGATCTCCCGCCGGTCGCACTCGTCGCGGTCGCCTGTGTTTGTGTGGGCGTTATCGGTCTCGGTTTCGTTGAATCCCGCGAGGATGACGCGCTCCGCGCCGCGCGCCAGGAAAAAGGCAACTACAAATATTCCAAGAGCTGGATCGCCCTGTTGCTCCCCGTTGTCTACTGCATTCTCGACGCGCTCGGAACCTTCGCCGACAGCCGTGTTCTCGAAGTCCTCGATGAGGATGCCGCGAACTGCGCGTATGAGCTGACCTTCCTCGTCGTCGGTGTGCTCGCGTTCATTTACACCAAGTTCATCAAGAAGCAAAACTTCCTTCCCAAGGAAGAAGGTCCGAAATACATCGGCGCCGTCTGCGAGACCATCGGTCAGTTCTTCTACATCTACGCGCTTGCCGACGCGAAGCACGTCGCCTTCTCCGCGCCCATCATGTCGAGCTACTGCATGCTTTCCGCTGTGTGGGGTCACCTGTTCCTCAAGGAGCGCCTTTCGAAGAAACACTACGTCTGCATCGCCGTGGTTTTCGTCGGCATCGTGATCCTCGGTATCCTCGACATTTGAGTCGAAAGGAACGGCAAGCACCGCATTCCGCGGTGCTTTTTTGTTTTCCCGTGCTTCGATGTTCAAAAAAAGAGACCGGTCCGTAACCGGTCTCTTTTCGTATGCGCTTTGCTTCAGACGATATCCTTCGAGATATAATCTTTCGCGGCGATGATGTGATCGTGCAGGATACTGCACGCCTTGTCGTAATCTCCCGCTTTGCACGCTTCGAGGATCGCTTCATGCTCACCGACGCTGACGGCGCGGTGTTCGGCATAATCGTAGAAATCATGACGAAGATAGCGATCGATATTGTCGTGAATGAGATTCATGAAGGTGTTCGCAACGGCGTTGTCGTCGTGACTGCCGAGGATCTCGTGGAAGCGGTAATTGAGCCGCTCGGTTTCGAAGGTCTCGGTCGTTTCCTTCTGCTTGCGGACGATATCTTCGAGTTCTGCATAATCTTCCGCGGTCAGATGCGGCGCGCTGTTTCTCAGCTTCGTCACGGAAAGCGTAGCGCGGACTTCCATCATATCGAGCAACTGGCTGCGTGTCAGCGTGGATACCACCGCACCGCGGTTCGCATAGATGGTGACGAGCCCATGCGCTTCGAGCTGGCGAAGTGCTTCGCGTACCGGAATATGGCTGACATTCAAAGCAGCGGAGATCTCATCCTGCTTCAGCTGTGTTCCCCCGGGGATATCACCGCGGACGATACCCTGCCGCAATACCTTGCAGACCCACTCCTGCGTGGCTCCCGTACGGGGACCCAATTGTTCGGCGATCGCCTGATAATCCATATGCTGTCCTTTCTTTTCGATTGTGTTCGATCGATTCGGATTTGTTGAAATCTGTAAAATCGGGATATGCTTTCGCATATGATATAAAATTATAGGGTGTTTATTATATATTGTCAACCCACACGATTCTTGAGAACAAAGTTTTCACGGAATGAGAAACACCGCACCATAAGATGCGGTGTCGGAAATGAAACCTTGCTTACGCGTTGCAGCGTTCTTTTGCGGTGCGCGCGCACTCGACTGCGTCTTCCGTATAGATGTCGGCACCGATCTGTTCTGCAAACTGCGGAGTCACCGGAGCGCCGCCGACCATGACGAGCACGCCGGACAAGCGCGGTTCCTCCTTGATCATTTCGACGGTTTCCTGCATTGCGGGCATCGTCGTTGTGAGGAGGCAGGACAGCGCGATGATCTTCGTGTCTTCATGCGCGAGCGCTTCGTCGATGAAATCTTCCGGCAGGACATCGACGCCGAGGTCGACGATGTTGAACCCGGCGCTTTCGAGCAGCATCGCAACGATGTTTTTGCCGATATCGTGCATATCCCCCATGACGGTACCGATGATCACGGTGCCGAGTGAATCGACCGCCTTGACATTGCCGCTCTTCAGCAGCTCGCCTGCTTTTTTCATGGCTTTGGCTGCCATGACGAGTTCCGGAATGAAGACCTCACCTGCCGAAAAGCGTTCGCCGAGCGCGGTCATGGCATCGGTCATCGCAGCGATGAGTTCCCCGGCGGTGACGCCCTGTTCCAGGGCGGTCTTTGCCAAAGCTTCCGCCCGCTCGGGCTCTCCAGCGGTCACAGCGGCACAAAGCGCTTCCGTTGTGGTTTTGGTTTCAGTCGCAACCGGCGTGCCGTTATCGCGGAAAGCCGCGATGTATTTTGCGGTATCCCCCGTGCGGAGGGTCTCCGCCGCCAGCGGATCGGTTTCGAGTCCGTAGCATGCGGGGTCGCAGATGCCGGCATCCATGCCGTCCTGTTCCGCCAGGTTGAGGAACGCCGCGTTCATCTGTTTGCGGCGCGGCAAGCCGTGCGATATGTTCGAAGTACCGCTGACGATGTGGATCTCGGGATGATCCTTTCGGATCGCGCGGACGCACTCGGCAAACACATTGAAGGCATCCGGACGGGCACCGAGCGTCATGACCATGGGGTCGATGAACAGACGGTCTTCCGTAACACCGTACTCGCGCGCCTTTTCGAGGATCGTATCCAACGCCGCGAGACGCTCCGCCACGGTTTCGGGGACGCCACCGCGGCTGTCGGTCAGCATGGCTACGAAGGACCAGCCGGACTCCGCCAGAGCGCCGAACACGACATCGAGCTTATCTCCCTCGGGCGAGACCGAATTGATGATGCCGGGGCGGGCACAGAGGCGCGCCGCCGCAAGGCACACGTGCGGATCCGGGCTGTCGACCGAGATCGGAAGCCCGGATACTTCCTGGACATTGGAAATCAGGAATTCGAATACCGGCATCTCATCGCCATTGACGGCGGTGCAGATATCCAGCGCGTTCGCACCCGCGGCTTCCTGTTCCCTTGCGATATTGCGGATCGCCTCTGCGTCGCGCGCTTCGATCGCTTTCCGCGTTTTCGGCACAAAGCCGTTCAGTTTTTCACCGATCAGATACATGGTAATCTCCCTAAGACACTTGACATTGAATAACGATGATTATAACAGAACAACCTTGCTGTGCATAGTATCCAGTTTGACCGTACGTGTTGGCGCACGTATAATGAAATCACACAGCACACGCGCGGTGAACGGAGGAAGATGCAATGGAAAGAAACGAGAAACGCGGCATACCGGAAGCCCTGATCGCCGTTATCGCGGGTTTGATCCTTCTCGCGGCTTGCGGTCTGTTCGCATTTGACCGCCTGAACGGGGGCGTCCCTACGGAAACATCACCGTCCTCTACCCCCTCGGCAACGCCGTTCGCCGATGAGTCCGGCTCCCCCATGCCCGTGCACTGCTATTATCCGGACTTGCGCGGGAGCGCGTTGCTCATCGTCTCGAGCCGCGGTGAAACGGTATTGATCGACACAGGTTTCCCCGATGACGCGGAGCGGCTGATCGCGTTTGCCGAAGAGGTGGGCGTCGAAAAGATAGACCTGTTGTTTTTGACGACGCCGGCCCAATGGGCCTCGGGTGGCGTTTCCGCGATCTCCGAACACTTTCCCATCGGTCGGTTCATCCTTTCCGAAACGCATGCGGAACGATCGGAGGCATCTGAAATGATCGAACTGCTTTCCGGGCACGGCACGACCGTCGACACGGTATGTGCGGATTTCGTTTCGACCTTTTCAGCCGTCAACAATGCGGAACTGCGTCTGCTCTCTCCGTACCGTGCGGATTACGGCACCGGTCCCGACAGCGCGCTCGTACTCCGGCTTGCCTACGGGACAAGCGAACTGATGTACCTTTCGGAAGCGGGCGCACTGGCGGAACGCATGATGCTGAAAGCCCTGCCGAACCGCCTGCTTCATGCGGATGTGCTGATCGCCGCGGAAACAGACGCGCAGGAAACGCATTTGGATAAGTTTTTCCAAACCGTATCCCCGGAACGGGTCGTTTTGCGCGATGTTGCCGGAACCGGCACCGGCGGGTTGACGAAAACCGGCGGAAAACTCGGTCTCAACGTAACCTTCGCCGATGCGCCCTTGCACATCGTGCTTGACGGTGTTACGGCAACGGTGTTAGAATGATTTCAATTGCTTTGAAGGGGAAAAGAAACGGGATTCCCGCAACAGAGAGCGGCGTATCCGCTGAAAACGCCGACCCGAAGACCGTTTTGCAAAGTTCGCCCCGGAGCTCTCCGGTGAAAGTTCCAGTAGCCGGTTGCGGGAACGCCCGTTACAGCGAAAGGTCCTATTCCGCCACAGGCGGACGGGATGAATAAGGGTGGTACCACGGCGCTTCGTCCCTTGAGGGGCGGGCGTCTTTTGTTTTCAAAACAAACTGATATGGAGGAAAAGAGAAATGTCCGCAATCGATTCTCTGAACGCGATCCGCGAGGACGCGTTGAATGAACTTGCGAAACGTTCCACGCTCGATGAGCTGGAACAGTTGCGCGCATCCCTGCTCGGCAAGAGCGGCAGCCTGACGGCGATCCTTCGCACGATGGGCAAAATGGCCCCCGAAGAGCGCGCCGCCGTCGGCGCGGAAGCGAACCGTGTCAAGCAGGCGCTCGAAGCGGCGATCGCCGAACGCCGCGAGGTGCTGAAGCAGGCCGAAATGCAGGCGCGCTTCGATGCCGAACGCATCGATGTGACCGCCCCCGGCACCGACAAGCTCCCCACGGGACGCATCCATCCCATGACCCAGACCTACCGCGAGATCCGCGACGCACTCGTCGGCATGGGCTTCCAAATCTACGGCGGTCCCGAAATCGAGCTGGATGACAACAACTTCACCCTGTTGAACCTGCCGAAGGATCACCCTGCACGCGACATGCAGGATACCTTCTACATCAACGAGAACGTTGTCCTGCGCACGCATACCTCTCCCTGTGAGATCCGCGCGCTGAAGAACATCAAGCCTCCGTTCCGTCTCATCATGCCCGGTCGTGTTTTCCGCGTCGACGAGGTCGATGCGAGCCACAGCCCCGTATTCATGCAGATCGAAGGCTTCATCGTCGACAAGGGTCTGACCCTCGGCGACCTCAAAGGCACGCTGGACACCTTCATCCACGCGGTGTTCGGAGAAGACGTGAAGACCCGTCTCCGTCCCTCCTACTTCCCCTTCACGGAGCCTTCCGCGGAAATGGACATGAGCTGCACCATCTGCGGTGGCAAAGGCTGCCGCGTCTGCAAGGGTACCGGTTGGATCGAGATCCTCGGTTGCGGCGTAACGAACCCGCACGAGCTTGAAAACTGCGGCTTCGATCCGAAGGAGTGGACCGCCCTTGCGTTCGGCATCGGTGTGGACCGTGTGGCAAGCCTGAAGCACGCCATCTCCGACATCCGTCTGGAGTATGAGAACGACGCGCGCTTCCTGAAGCAATTCTGAGGAGGAGAATACCATGAAACTTCCGCTGAAATGGCTGAAAGAATATGTCGATTACAATGTGACGAACGATGAGTTCGTCGAGAAACTGATGTGGCGCGGCTTTGAGATGGGCTCCGTCGACCCCGAGTTGCCGGGTGTCGAGGGTGTCGTCGTCGGCAAGGTCCTCGAGATCGAGAAGCATCAGAATTCCGACCACCTGAACATCACCAAGACCGATATCGGCACGGAGGTGCTGACGATCGTCACCGGTGCGCAGAATGTGCATGCGGGCGATTACGTCCCGGTCGCCGTCGTCGGCGCAAAGCTGAACGGCGTTGAAATGAAGCCCGTGAACATGCGCGGCGTCGACAGCTACGGTATGCTGTGCTCCGGTGAAGAGCTCGGTCTCACCGAAGCCGACTACCCGGGCAGCTCCGTGCACGGCATCCTGATCCTCCGGGAGCCCCATCCGCTCGGACAGCCGATCGCCGAGGCCGTCGGTCTCAACGACGTTGTCTTCGATATCGAGCTGACGCCGAACCGTCCCGACTGCGCTTCCGTGATCGGCATGTGCCGTGAAGCTGCTGCGGCGCTCGGGCAGACCTTCAAAGAGCCCGAGATCAAAGCCGTTGCCGGCGAAGGCAACGAAGCCGATTACGCCTCCGTTACGGTCGAAAACACCGAGCTGTGCCCGCGTTACACCGCGCGCGTCGTGACCGATATCAAGATCGAGCCCTCCCCCGCCTGGATGCAGAAAAAGCTCCGTGCCGTCGGTCTCCGCCCGATCAACAACATCGTCGACATCACGAACTACGTCATGGTCGAGTACGGTCACCCGATGCATGCATTCGATCTCGCCTGTGTGAAGGACGGTCACATCATCGTGCGGAACGCCCGTGAGAACGAGATCGTCACCACGCTCGACGACAAAGAACGTGCAGTCGACCCCGAGATGCTGCTGATCGCAGACCCCGAAAAGGGTGTCGGCATCGCCGGGGTCATGGGCGGACTGAATTCCGAGATCACCGAAAACACCAAGGCCGTTCTGTTCGAAGCAGCGGTCTTCAAAGCGAGCAACATCCGCCGCACCGCACGTACGCTCCGCCACACGACGGACGCCGCAGCCCGCTTCATCAAGGGCGTGGAAGCCGTCAACGCCAAGCTCGCGCTCGACCGTGCGATCGAGCTTGTCGAAGAGCTCGGTGCGGGTAAGGTCATCGGCAAGACGATCGACGTTTGCGCCGCCGACCTGAACGAGCGTGTGGTCGATATCGACACCGCACACGTGAACAAGCTTCTCGCACTCGATCTCACGCCCGCCGAAATGCGCGATATGCTCGCGACGATCGGCATCTCGAGCGTTGCGTGTGAAGACAGGCTCACCGTGACCGTGCCGCACTTCCGCACCGATATCGAAAGCGGCATTGAAGCCGACTGGGATATCGCGGAAGAGATCGCCCGTATCTACGGTTATTACAACATCAAGCCCACCCTCATGGTCGGCGATACGTTCCGCGGTGGTCTCGCACCCGAGTTCCGTTTCGAAGACCTTGTCAAGGACACCATGGCGTGTCAGGGCGCGTATGAGATGTACAACTACAACTTCACCGGACCGAAGGCTCTTGCGGATCTCGGGATCAAAGAGGGCGACACGCTGAACCAGGCTGTGCGCATCCTCAACCCCTTCGGCGAAGACCAGAGCCTCATGCGCACCACGCTGTACATGGGCATGCTCGACTCCGCGGCGCGCAACCTCAACCGCAAGACCGGTCAGTACCGTTTCTTCGAAGTCGGCAATGTGCACTTCGATAACAATGACACCCTGCCCGAGGAGCAGAAGAAGCTCGGCGTCGTGTTCTTCGGCGACAATGAGGACTTCTTCACGCTGAAGGGTTCGCTCGAACAACTGTTCAATGCTTGCAGCATCACCGGCGTATCCTACCGCGTCTGCGAACGCAGCTACTTCCAGCCCGGTCGTGCCGCGACCCTTGTGGCGGCAGACGGCACTGAGCTCGGCGAGATCGGTCAGCTGCATCCCGATTGCGCGAAGGCCTGGAGCATCGACAGCCGCGTATACATGGCGGAGCTTTCCATGAACCGGATGCTCGCGCTTTCCGGCGGCACAAAGAAGTTCTCCCCCCTGCCGAAGTATCCCGTCGTGGCACGCGACCTTGCTGTCGTTGTCGATGAGCGCCGTGAGAACGCGGACCTCGTCGGCATCATTCTGAACGCCCCCGTTCCCGCAGGCGTGATCATCGGCGATGTCACGCTGTTCGACACTTACGCCGGCACGGGTATCGCACCCGGCAAGAAGAGCCTTGCTTACACGTTCACCCTGCGCGCTGAGGATCACACTCTCACCGAGGAAGAGATCCGCACTGCGTTCGACGCCGTGATCTCCGCACTGGCGGAAAACGACGCGCCGATCCGCGCCTGACATTACGAAAACTCCCCGTCCTATGGCGGGGAGTTTTCCGTTGCACAAAAAAGACCGTCCTGCACAAGCAAGGCGGTCTTTCTCTCATTCGTTCATATCGCCGATGTAGGTGAACCGGGTATAGGTCTTTCCATCCCGCTCGACGGTTTCGGACCACATGGACAGCGGGCGGACCCAAAGCCCGTGTTCCCCGTAGAGCGCGCGGTACAGGACCATCTCCTCCTGCGTTTCGCTGTGTTTCACGATGCCGACGAGTTCGTATTCGTTGCCTTTGAAATGGCGGTATTTCCCGGGTTTCGGATATTCCATAAGCGCCTCAGTTCTTCAGGCTGTGGATCGGCGCGGGGATCCTGCCGCCGCGGGCGATGAACGCCGCAGCGCTCTTTTCGTTGACACGCATGATGGGCGCATGACCGAGGAGACCGCCGAATTCGACCATATCGCCGACGCCTTTGCCGGGCACGGGAATGATACGTACGGCTGTCGTCTTCTGGTTGATCATGCCGATGGCGGACTCGTCCGCGATGATCGCGGAGATGGTTTCCGCAGAGGTATCCCCCGGAACGGCGACCATATCGATACCGACCGAGCAGACACAGGTCATGGCTTCGAGCTTGTCGAGCGTGAGCGTGCCGTTTGCAGCAGCGTCGATCATCCCTGCGTCTTCACTGACGGGAATGAACGCGCCGGAAAGACCGCCGACGTGACCGGACGCCATAACGCCGCCCTTTTTGACGGCATCGTTCAGCAAGGCGAGCGCAGCGGTCGTACCGTGTGTGCCTGCCTGCTCGAGACCCATTTCTTCGAGGATGTACGCGACGGAATCGCCGATCGCCGGTGTGGGCGCAAGAGACAGGTCGACGATGCCGAAGGGCACGTTGAGTCTGCGCGCGGCTTCCTCCGCAACGAGCTGACCGACACGGGTGATGCGGAACGCGGTCTTCTTGATGGTTTCCGCAACAACGTCGAAGCTTTCACCGCGGACCTTCTCCAGGGCGCTCTTCACCACGCCGGGACCCGAAACGCCGACGTTCACGCAGCATTCGGATTCTCCCGGTCCGTGGAATGCACCGGCCATGAAGGGGTTGTCTTCCACCGCATTGCAGAACACGACGAGTTTTGCGCAGCCGAGCCCGTCGCGGTCCTTCGTGCGCTCTGCCGTCTCCTTGACGATGCGCCCCATTTCGCGCACGGCATCCATATTGATGCCGGCTTTGGTGGAACCGACGGCAACGCTTGAACAAACGCGCTCGGTCACGGTGAGCGCTTCGGGGATGGACTTGATGAGTTTTTTATCCGACTCGGTCATGCCCTTCGGCACGAGTGCCGAAAAACCGCCGACGAAGTTGACGCCGAGCTCTGCGCCCGCGCGGTCGAGCGTTTCCGCAAAGCAGACGTAATCCGGCGTATCCGATGCCGCGGCAATCAGCGAGATCGGCGTAACGGAGATGCGCTTGTTGACGATCGGGATACCGAAATCGGTTTCGATCTCTTCGCCGGTACGGACAAGATTGCCGGCATAGCGCATGATCTTGTCGTAGATTTTCCGGCAGGCGGCTTTGGGGTTTGCATTCGCGCAATCGTACAGCGAGATACCCATGGTGATGGTACGGATATCGAGATGCTGCTGCTCGATCATGCGGACGGTTTCGAGGATCTGACTTTGGTTCAGCATATCAGTTCACCGCGTGCATCGCGTCGAATATCTCCTCGTGCTGGATGCGGATGGAGAGCGCCATTTCGGAACCGAGCTGTTCGAGTTGCTTTTTGAGTTCGGAGAACGAGACGCTCGAGGAACCGACATCGCAAAGCATGACCATGGTGAAATACTCACTCATGACGGTTTGCGAAATATCGAGGATGTTGACATTGTTTTCGTATAACAGGGTCGACACGCGGGCAATGATGCCGGTGCGGTCGATGCCGACGACGGTGACGATCGCTTTGACCATTGGGGATGATTCCTCCATTGCAAAATAATTGTTTCTATTATATACGATTTTGTCGCGGATGTGTACCGTTTTCGATTGAAAGACGGCGCGGATGCTGTTACCATAGAGAAAGATTTCATTCAGGAGGTCTGCTTTGCAACTGCCCCAAGCCTTTACCGAACGCATGCGTTCCCTGCTCGGCGACGCCGGGCTTTCCGAATATCTGGCGGCGATGGACGAAACCCGTCCCCGTTCGCTGCGTGTCAATACGCTGAAAACGACCCCGTCCGAATTTCTTTCCGTTGCGGGTGCGCAACTTACACCGAACGGTGTGATCCCGGAGGGTTATTTCATCCCGGAAGGATTCCCCGTCGGGACGAACCCACTGCATGCCGCCGGTCTGTTCTACATGCAGGAGCCTTCCGCACAGCTTCCCGCCGCGTTGCTTGCACCGGAACCCGGCGAGACCGTACTCGATCTTTGTGCCGCACCGGGCGGAAAGACCGGACAGCTCGCCATGTACATGAAAAACGAGGGTCTGCTGATCGCGAACGAACCCGTGACGAACCGTGCGCAGGTTCTGAACGGCACGAAGGAGCGCCTCGGCATGACGAACACCGTTGTCACCAGCCTGTCCCCCGATGTGCTTTGCCCCGCGTTGTACGAATGCTGTGACCGCGTACTTGCCGACGCGCCTTGCTCCGGCGAAGGAATGTTCCGTAAGGAGCCCGACGCCGTGCGCTATTGGTCGCCCGCGCATGTGACTGCCTGTGCCGACAGGCAACGCCTCATTCTCGGGTCCGCGGCACTTGCCGTCCGCCCCGGCGGAAAGCTTTGCTATTCCACCTGCACCTTCTCCCCCGAAGAGGATGAAGAGACCGTCGCCTTCTTTTTGAAAGCCCACCCCGAATTCCGATTGACCGAAGAACACAAGCTGTTTCCGCATACTTCGACCGGAGAGGGACAGTACGCGGCGCTTTTCGAAAAGACGGACCATACCCCTTGCGACGAACTGCCCCGATACAAAGAGACACGCCCGGCAAAGCCCGACAAAGCCGCATTGCAGTTGGCGGAAGCATTCTTGGGTGATACCTTCCGTACCCGCCCGCAAGGTGAACTGCGCGTTTTGCCCGACGGACGCGTATTGCTGACCGACGCGCCGTTGCCCGCCGCGCTTTCGGGTCTTAGGATCGTTTCCGCAGGCGTGCTTGTCGGAGAACTCAAAAAGAACCGCGTCGAACCCGCGCACGCGCTGTTCATGGCATACCCGAGTGATATGTTCCGCCGGAGCGAAGAACCCGACCCGGAGCTTTTGCTGCGGTTTCTCCGCGGCGAGGCGATCCCTTGCGCAAACGACCGGAAGGGATACATGCCCGTCACCGTTTCCGGGCACGCCGTCGGCTTCGGCAAAGCCGCAAACGGAACGCTCAAAAACCACATTCCAAAAGGCTTGCGCTTCCGTTGAAGCTTTCCCGCCAACCGGAATTGTGATAAGATAACAATCAGCGTATTTTTGAACCGGAGGTTATGATTTCCATGAAACTCGCGATCATCGGCGGCACCAACATCGCCACTTTGCCGATCCCCTATACCGAAGAAGCCGTCTCCACCCCTTACGGTGACGCGGTCGTTTACCACGGCACCATCGACGGCACGCACGAAGTGCTGTTCCTCTCCCGCCACGGCGTGCTGAAGGATTGCGATGCGGCACACGTCAATTACCGCAAAAACATCTATGCACTCAAATCCGTCGGCGCAACGCATGTCATCGGTCTGACGGCGGTCTCCAGCTGCGACTACAACGCGCACGCAGGCGACATCTGCCTCTTCTCCGATTTCATCGACTTTACGAAGAGCCGTCCCTCCTCGTTCAACATCGAGCACCGTCTGACCCGTCACACAAGCATGGACGAGGTATTCGACAACGGCATGAACGACGCCATCGAAAAGGTGATCCTCGAAAAGAATCTCCCGTATGCCGGACGCGCCGTCGCCGCCTGCACCGAAGGTCCGCGTTTTGAAACCGCCGCGGAAGTCCGTATGCTGCGTGCACTCGGTGCGCAGGTCATCTGCAAGACCGTTGCTCCCGAGGCGCCCCTCGCCCGTGAGATCGGTTTGAAGTACAGCGCGCTCGCGTTGATCACCAGCCGCGCGACCGGCATGGCCGATGAGGTCAGCGACAAGCGCATCGTTTCCGTGATGGAAAGCCGCCGCAACGACGTTTTCGAAACCCTGTTCGAGACCATCCGCCGCATCCACTGAACCGTATGTCCCCATTGTTCTACGTACTGTTTGCGTTGGTGTTTCTGTTGCCGATCCCCGGCGCAGTCTACATCGCTAAGCACTTTTACCGCACGAAACCGCTGCAACGGCTGAAGCAAAACCATAAAAAACTCGCCATTGCGGCTTCCCTGTTGCCCATCGTCGTATGTCTGCTGTTTGCGTTTGTGAACATCACGACGGCGGCGATCATCCTGTTCCACCTGATCGTACTGCTGTTGCTTTGCGACCTTATCGCACTGATCTTCCGCAAATGCACGAAGAAAGCCGTATCTCCGGATGTGATATGGATCGTTGCGACGGTTTTGACAGCGGTCCTTCTTGTTTGGGGCAACCTGACCGCACGGAACATCCACGCTACACATTACACCGTGGAGACGGAAAAGCCGATCGGCACTCCCTTCCGCGTCGCCTTGATTTCGGACACGCACATCGGCGTTACGCTGAATGCGGAGAACTTTCCGAAGCTCTTGGAGCGCATCGTTGCCGAAAAACCCGATGTTCTGCTTATCGGCGGAGATTTCATCGACGAGAGTTCGCCTTGGCCGGACACGGAAGCCGCGTGCACGGCGCTCGGTAAGCTCGATATTCCATACGGTGTGTGGTTCGTTTACGGCAACCACGATGGCGGAAGCTTCCGAAATAGGCAGGAGCGCAAAGAACAGCTGACCCGGTTGCTGGAACAAAACGGTATCGGCATTTTGGAGGATTCTTCCACCGAGCTTCGTGACGGGCTCGTTTTGATCGGACGCGCGGACAAATCTGCGAAAACGCGTTTGCCCATCGAAGCGTTGATGCAAGACATTGTTCCGGAAGCTTACACGATCGTTCTCGATCACCAGCCGAACGACTTCAACGCCGAAGCCGCTGCGGGAGCGGACCTCGTCCTCTGCGGTCACACGCACGGCGGTCAGATCTTCCCCGCCGGACCGATCGGTATGATCGCGGGCATGAACGACCTTTTATACGGCACGGAAAAGCGCGGAAATACGACCTTTATCGTATCCAGCGGAGCCGCTGCCTGGTCGATCCCTTTCCGTACGGGAAGCAAGTCCGAGTATGTGATCGTCGATATCGACCCCAAATAACAACAGACCCCCGGCCGTACGAACGACCGGGGGTCTGTTTTCGCTTTTCAGTCTGCGTTTTTGCTTTTTCGGATGATGCCCGCAGAGCGCATATGCCGGACGGTTGCCGTGCCGACGATGCCGGTCACAAAGCCCATTGCAAGACCGATGAGCGCGAGAACCGCCATGTAATACACCAAATACGGCATTTGCGTTACAAGCATTGCCATGAGCACCTGCCCGACATTGTGCATCACTGCGCCGACCATGCTCACCGCAATGATGGAAAAACCCGTTTTTTTGAGCACGATCATCGCAACGGTGCTGAGCAAGCCGCCCGCGCTTGCGAACATCATCGCATCGAAGCGACCGAACATCACCGCCGAAAGACCGACTTTCAGAACCATCAGCAGAAACGTCGTCGGGGCGTCGAGCAAGTACAACGCGAATAACAGAACGCTGTTGCTGAGCCCGAGTTTGATGCCCGGGACCGCACTGGACACCGGAGGCAGCAAACTTTCGAAGTACCCCAGAATCAGCATGAAAGCCGTCAGCAGACCGCACAATGCGATTTTCGCCGTCGGAATGCGTTTTTTTGCCATGAATACCTTCCTTCTTTCCGTATGGCAAAAATGCCATACTATATTAGAATATCAAATGAATCGTCATTATTCAAGCAAATCCCCTTTGCGATACTTGCGAAAAAACGGTATGTGTCATACAATGAATCTGTATCGATTTGTAAAGTTGAGGAAAAACCGCGAAATGAAAAAAGCACTTGCACTGTTACTTGCCGTATCTTTTGCACTTGGCGCGGCTGCGCTGACCGGATGCGGCACGAAGAAAAACGAAACCCCGGCTACGACCGCAACTCCCGTAGCCACCGAGGCGCCCGCCGCCACCGAAACACCCGTTGCGACCGAGGCACCTGTGGCGACCGAGGTTCCCGCTGCAACCGAAGCACCTGTGGCGACCGAAGACGGCGCCGACGCTTACGACCTGACTGCATGGGGTCTCCCCAATGCGGACAAATACCTTTTGGTTTGGACTGCGACCGGCTTCCAGCCCGTTCCGCTCCTCCCCGAATTCACCGGAGAAAAGCTTTCCATTACGCAGGAATCCGGAAAGAACGTGATCGAGATCACCGAGGGCGGATTTTTGATGGCGGAATCCGACTGCGACGACCAGCTGTGTGTGACGCAGGGCGAAGTCACCATGGAGAACCGCGACGAGCGCATCCTCTATTCCTGGATCGTTTGTCTCCCTCACCAGCTGCAGCTTGAGCTCTGCACGCGTGCGGAACTGTATGAGCTGATCGTCGAGAATTTCGGACCCGCCCCCGCAAGCGAAACCACCGCGAACGAAGATGCACCTGCCGCCACCGAGGCAACTGCCGCGAACGAGGCGCCCGCTGTTACGGAGGCGCCTGCCGTCACCGAAGCGCCTGTGGCATCCGAAGCCCCCGTTGCCTGAATGCGATGAAAAAAAAGGATTTCATCCTCATCGGCGTGCTTGCCGCACTGCTCGTTGGCTTGCTGTTTGTCGGCAAGGGGTTGAAGAACGCCCGTCCGAAAAACATCACGCTCAATACAAACACTTCACTGATCCAATTCGTAACGCCCCAACCGGCGAATCCGTAAAGGAGGATATATGAAAGAACAAATCGTCAAATTGCTTTCCGATGCGGCTTTTGTACGCGATATGAACGCCGCGAAGACCGAAGATGAACTCATCGTTCTGTTCAGCGAAAACGGCGTAGACGCCACATTCGAGGAACTGAGCGCTGTCATCACCGCATTACCAGGCGGCAGACTTTGCCACGCAGGCGAAGACGATGGTGTTCTTTCCTACAAGTTTTGAACATTCTCCCGCCTTCTCGGGAAGGAGCGTCCCGATACGATCGCAAACGAAAAGCCCGTCCGTTTCCGGACGGGCTTTTCGTTTCAGTGCGGTCAGGAGCTTTTACTCCGCAAGTTTCTTGAGGTTCTGCAGGCGGTTCAGAGCTTCGTTCAGCGTGCTGTCGAGCTTTGCGAAATGCACGCGGACGATGTTGTTGATATTCTCGTCGAAGAAGGAAGAACCCGGAACGCAACCGACGCCGATCTCCTTCGCCATGCGGACGCAGAAATCGGTATCCGCCTCGCCCTTCTTCATGTAGGGCGAGATGTCGATGAGGCAGAAATACGTGCCCTGCGGATCGGTATAGGGGATGTTCATGGAGGTGAGACCATCCGTGAAGAGTTTCTTCATGTGTGCGTAATGCGCCTGAAAATCACGGTAGTAATCATCGCCGAATTCGAGACCCGTCACGGCTGCTTCCATCAGCGGTGCGGGTGCGCCGACAGTGTTGAAATCGTGATACTGCTTGATGCGCTCCATGATGGGCTCGCATGCGATCGCATAGCCGAGACGCCAGCCGGTGACGGAATAGGTCTTCGACAAGCTCGAGCAGGAGACCGTACGCTCCCACATGCCGGGAAGGGTCGCCATATAGGTATGAACATTGTCATCGAAGATGATGTGTTCGTAGACCTCATCCATGATGGCGTACACATCGTACTTCACGCACAGCTGAGCAATCGCGGTGAGTTCTTCTTTGGTAAAGACTTTACCGCTGGGGTTCGAGGGGTTGCAGATGATGATCGCCTTCGCGCCCTTTTTGAACGCATCTTCCAGAGCGTTGAGGTCGAAGTTGAACGCCGGCGGTACCAACGGAATGTAGACCGGGTTGCAGTCGCAAAGGATGATCTGCGCGCGGTAGTTCTCGAAATAGGGCGAGAACAGAACGACGTTGTCGCCGGGGTTGGTGAGTGCGAACAGGGTGTCTACCATCGCCTCGGTCGAACCGATGGTGACGACGATCTCCTTATCGGGGTCGATCTTGCGGCCCATGAAGCGACCGACCTTCTCGCACGCTGCACGGCGGAAGTTCGGCGCACCCATGGTGATCGGGTACTGGTGCGGTCCCTGATAAGAGACTTCGTTCAGACGGTCGAGCATGGCCTTCGGCGGATCGAAATCCGGGAAGCCCTGCGCGAGGTTGATCGCGCCGACATCCAGGGAGATCCTGGTCATACGGCGGATGACGGAGTCGGTAAACAGCTTGTTTCTTCTGGACATTTCCTGCATGGGATCGGTATTCTCCTTCAATAGGGTTTGGGTATTTCAAACGGGCGGCCGGAAGGATATTGCCGATCGTCCGGGTGAATCGTTTTGTGTTTCACGCGTTCTGTCCGAGACGGAACGCTTCTTCGTTGATTTTCCAAAGCTTTTCGGGAAGGCTCTCGTGCAGAGCTTCCGTCCATTCTTCTTCGGTAAAATCGAAATAACGCGCGCTTCTTCCGAGGAGCACGACATTGACCGAGCGCGCCGAGCCCGCCTGTTCGGCAAGACGCAGCGCATCGATGGCATCGAGCTTGGCTCCCGCGGCGCTGAGCTTTTCATCCAACGCTTCGGGATATTCCGCGGCACCCGTGATCACAGGCATCGGATCGGTCTGCTGCAGATTGGTGAGCAACACCCCGTCGGGACGGAGATACTCCAACCAACGGGCCGCTTCCAGCAGTTCGAACGACAGGATGAGGTCTGCCTCGCCCTTGTCGATCACGGGCGAATAGACATGCTCACCGTAACGGACATAGGTCACGACACTGCCGCCGCGCTGGCTCATTCCGTGGACTTCGGAGACCTTGACATCGTAGCCTTTTTTCAGCAACAGACGCCCGAGAAGTTTCGACGCGAGCAGGGTGCCCTGTCCGCCGACGCCGACGATCATGATGTTCTTCGTTTCCATAGGTCAAGCCTCCTTCCCGGTGGGCAATGCGCCCGTATGGCACAGCTGACCGCACACGCCGCAGCCGACGCACAGCGTCGCATCCACGCGGACCTTGCCTTCTTTCATGCTGAGCGCGGGACAGCCGATCTTCATACACGCCTTACAGCCGACGCATTTGGACGCTTCCGCAACGATCGGACCGGGATGCTTCACGGTTTTGAGCAGAGCGCACGGTCTTCTTGAGATGATGACGGACGGCTCGGGTGCCGCCGTCTCCTCTTTGATCGCCGCATCGCAAGCTGCGATATCATAGGGATCGACGACGCGGACGCGGCGGATGCCGACGGCTTTGACCAACGCTTCGAGGTCGATCTTCGTACACGGGTCGCCCTTGAGGTTGATGCCCGTCGTCGGGTTCTGCTGGTGCCCCGTCATGCCGGTGATCGAATTGTCGAGGATGCAGACGGTCGAAACCGATTCGTTGTACGCGATGTTGATCAAACCCGTGACACCGGAATGCATGAAGGTCGAATCGCCGATCACGGCAACGGTTTTCGGAGCCTCCTGACCGAGCGCCTTGGTGAAGCCGTGGATGCCCGAGACCGAAGCGCCCATGCACACGGTGGTGTCGATGGTGCTGAGAGGTGCCACAGCGCCGAGCGTATAGCAGCCGATGTCACCGATGACGGTGCATTTGTTCTTTTTGAGGGCGTAGTACATGCCGCGGTGCGGGCAGCCGGCACACATGACCGGAGGACGCATGGGGATGTTTTCTTCCAGCTTTTTGCACGCGGGCGTTTCAAGACCGAAAGCCTTGCGTACGGTATTCTGACTGAACTCGCCGAGGATGGAGAACAGCTCTTTCCCCTTCGCCGGGATCCCAAGCGCTTTCACATGGGTCTCGATGATGGGATCGAGTTCCTCGACAACGACGACGTTTTTGACGGACGCCGCAAACGTGCGGATCTTTTCATCGGGCAGGGGGTGGACCATGCCGAGCTTCAACACGGGATAGGTATCGCCAAGCGCTTCTTTGACATACTGATAAGAGGTCGAAGAGGTGATGATGCCGATCTCGTCGGAGCTGCCCGCTTCGACACGGTTGATTTCCGCAGTCTCCGCCCAGGCGGCAAGGTCTGCGGTACGCTGTTCCACGACGGGGTGACGACGGATGGCGTTGCCCGGCATCATGACATACTTCTGCGCCTTTTTCTCATATGCGACGGTTGCTTTTTCCACGCGGTCGCTCGTTTCGACGACGGACTGGCTGTGCGCGATGCGCGTGCACAGCTTGAGCATGACGGGCGTATCGTATGTTTCGGAAAGATCGAAGGCGAGCTTCGTGAACGCAAGAGCTTCCGCGGAATCGGCTGGCTCGAGCATCGGCAGTTTTGCCGCGATGGCGTAATGCCGGCTGTCTTGTTCGTTCTGCGAAGAATGCATTCCGGGATCGTCCGCAACGGCGATGACCATGCCGCCGTTGACGCCGGTATACGAAAGCGTGAACAGCGGGTCCGCCGCAACGTTCAGACCGACGTGCTTCATGCCGCAGAAGCTGCGCTTTCCCGCAAGGGCGGCTCCGAAAGCGGACTCCATGGCCACCTTTTCGTTCGGCGCCCATTCCGCATAGATCTCCGCGTACTTTGCGGCTTCTTCGGTGATTTCGGTGCTCGGCGTACCGGGATAACTCGATACGAAGGAGCAACCCGCTTCATACAAGCCGCGCGCCGCGGCTTCATTGCCCAACATCAATCGTTTCATGCTCGTTCCTCCTCAGCCGTTGTACTGCGCTTCGACCAGCTTCACGGCGCCGTAGCGCTCGCGAAGGACCGGCTTTTCGATCTTTCCGGTCGGATTGCGCGGAATCTTGTCGAAGATGATCTTCCGCGGTCGTTTATACCGCGGAAGCTCCATGCAGAATGCATCCATCTCTTCGACGGTCGAGGTCTCCCCCTCTTTGAGTTCGATGATCGCCGCGGCGATCTCACCCTGACGGGCATCGGGCAAACCGATCACGCCGACATCCTTGATCTTGTCGTTGCGGCGCAGGAAGTCCTCGATCTGCACGGGATAAATGTTTTCACCGCCGGAAATGATGACGTCCTTTTTGCGGTCGACGAGGTAGATGAACCCATCCTCATCGGTTCGCGCCATATCGCCTGTGAGCAGCCAGCCGTCTTTGATGGTTTCGGCGGTCGCCTCTTCGTTGTGATAATAACAGACCATCACGCCGGGGCCCTTGACGATGAGTTCGCCGACATCACCCGGAGTGACTTCGTTTCCGTTTTCGTCGACGATCTTGGTCTCCCAGCCGAAACCGGCTTTGCCGATGGCGCCGACTTTGTCGACATTGCCCACGCCGAGGTGGACGCAACCGGGACCGATGGACTCGGACAAGCCGTAGTTGGTATCGTAATCGTGGTTTGGGAAATGGCTGAGCCAACGCTGGATGAGGCTCGGCGGCACGGGCTGCGCGCCGATATGCATCAAACGCCACTGATCGAGCAGGTACTTCGAGGTATCGATCCTGCCGGATTCGATCGCATCGAGGATGTCCTGTGCCCAAGGCACCAGAAGCCAGACGATGGTACAGCGTTCTTCGGTCACGGCGCGCAGGATCCACTCGGGTTTGATGCCGCGGAGCAAGACCGCGCGGCTGCCGGAGATCAGGCTGCCGAACCAATGCATTTTCGCGCCCGTGTGATAGAGCGGCGGAATGCAGAGGAAGACATCGTCGCGTTGCTGACCGTGGTGCGCTTGTTCGCAGCGGGCGGCGTGCATGAGCGAACGATGCTCGTGCAGGATCGCCTTCGGAAATCCGGTCGTACCCGAAGAGAAATAGATCGCAGCGTCGTCGTCCTCATCGAGCGCGACGGGCGGGATCCCATCCGAGCAGAATTTCATGACGCGGAGCGCGTCCTCCGCGTAATCCGGACGGTCTTCGGTGCCGACATAAAACAGCAAACGTGTTTTCTTCAGATTTTCATGGATCGCATCCATGCGGGAGATGAACTCATAGCCGAAGAACAGAACCTCGGCATCCGCAAGATCGAGGCAGTAGTCGATCTCGTCTGCGGCGTAGCGGAAATTCAGCGGAACCGCCACGAGACCGGCTTTCAGAATACCGAAATAGATCGGCAGCCATTCCAGCGAGTTCATCAGCAGGATCGCGACTTTGGTGCCGCGCTCGTAGCCGCGCGAAAGCAACAGGTTCGCAAAACGGTTCGCCTTGCAATCGAATTCACGCCAGGTCAGCGTTCTGCGGTAAGGGACGTATTTGTTCGAGCCCTCTATCAGGCTCGCTTCGCGCCAGGTGGCGCTTCTGTCCCGTTCCTCGTTCGGGTTCAGTTCCGTCAGCGCATTTTCATCGGGGTACAGGCGCGCGTTTCGTTCCAACAATTCGGTAATGACCATCGGGTACCTTTCCTCCGTTTCCGCCCTGCAGCTTGAGGGCGCTTTGCCGTTTCCGTGCCCCGCGTGACGGGGCATAAACAGACTCAATATGCAGTAATAGTAAATATTATTGCGTATCTTGTCAATGTGCTCACCGACCCGCGGTAACCTTTAAGAAAAAACGGTCTTCGGTACAACACCGAAAGACCGTTTGCCATGGATCGACGTTTTGTCAATGCTGCAAACGGCCGTGCATAATCTTAAGGACTCGGTACGAATCGGTACGCATACGGATAACCTCACGCTTTTTGTATTATTATCATACTCCTCCGGTACGTTCTTCGTCAATATAAAATATATTATCTTCGGTTTCCTTCCAGTCTTCTTCGGTGCCGGATACGATGCTTTCATGGTATAATACAAAAATCACACGATCGTCGATAAAGGAGAATTCCATGGATTTCCGTTCCGTTTCACGGCAACGCACCCGGCTCATGGGCTTTGCCATGCTGTGGGTCGTTTATTTCCACATGACCATCCGCCAAAATCCCGGCGCCTTGGTGTATTTCATCCACAGGATCGGCTACTACGGCGTGGACCTGTTTCTGCTCGTTTCAGGCATGGGGCTTTGGCGCAGTTTGTCGAAAAACGATGCTGTCCTGCCGTTTTACGGGCGGCGTGCTTTGCGCATTTTCCCGGCGTATGCGATCGTGCTGTGCGTTTGGTACGCTTTCCGCCGCGTTTCCCCGGGAGCTTTTGCGCTTTCTCTTTCGACCGTCGGTTACTGGCTGCAGCTTGAACATTTCGACTGGTTCATCCCCACGCTGATCGTGTATTATCTGTTTGCTCCGTTGGTTTACCGCGCCGTCCGCCGTTCCGGAGACAGCTTGCTGCCCGTGGCCGTGGCGTTCGTTCTGTCCGCCGTGTTGTGCGTGATCGGGTACTTTGCGAACCTGCTCGGTTTGTACGGCAGCTTCGTGCGTATCCCCGTATTCGTCCTCGGCTTTTGGTTCGGCGCGCAAAGTGACAAAGACGAACCCCGGAAGATCGGCGGTTGGAAGATTTGTCTCGCAATCATCGCCGGGCTTGCCGCTGCGTTCATCGCGAACCGCGAACGTTTCGGGAACGTCGTGCAAGCGGGATTGAACGCATACCCCGCCCTGATCTGCATGCCCGCAATGGCACTGCTGCTCGGTGCCGGGTTCGATAGGATCGACAAACATTGGGGGCGGTTCGGCAAGATCGTAACGGCACCGTTTGCGTTTTTCGGCAAGTACAGTTTGGAAATCTATCTGCTGCACGGAAGCATGATGCAGCTCTTCCCGCAATGGGGACAAAAGGCGGCGCTCCTTGTCTCCTTCCTCCTTGCGTTCGTTCTCCACGAAGCGATCGCGCTCGTTCTCAAAGCTTGCAAACGCCCAGGAAACTGACCCGCACGCAAAAACAGCAGAGCCCTGCGCTCTGCTGTTTTTTTCATTGTTCGGTTTTCACCCGCACGGAGATGACGAGGCGCTCGTTTTCCATCCGCGCCGTCACACTGCCGCCGAGCTTTTCCGCAACGGCACGCACGATCGCAAGACCGATACCGAAACCGCCCTGTTCCCCGTCCCGGGTGCGCGATTCATCCGCACGCGAGAAGCGGTCGAACAGATGCGACAACGTCTCCGCCGGAATCGGCTCG
Source organism: Clostridia bacterium (assembly GCA_030526425.1). Taxonomy (GTDB): domain Bacteria; phylum Bacillota; class Clostridia; order Christensenellales; family CAG-138; genus CAG-1024. The sequence goes on along the minus strand of JAUNCT010000012.1, from coordinate 2,567 downwards.
GTGACGCTGTTTTCGGTTTCCAACACGGCGCAGCGGCGGCTTCGGAACAAACGGATATCGATCCGGTCTCCTTCCGGCGCGTATTTCAGTGCATTGTCGCACAGCACGGACACAACGCGGGTCAACTCCTTCATATCCGCCTTGAGCCGGATGTCCGGGCTCACATCGACGCTTACGGACTGTCCTTTGGCTTCCGCGGCAAAAACGAACGGTTCCGCCGTTTCGGTAACAAGCCCGCTCAGATCGCAATCGGTCAGAAGCTCCGGTTGCGGCGTTTCGTTGGACCGTGCCAAGAACACGAGATCGTTGACAAGTCTCCGCATTTGACCGACTTGCTTTTGCGTGCCGCGGATCCACTCGTTTTCCCCGTTCTCCATGGAGAGCAGTTCCATATTTGCCGAGATGACCGCAAGCGGCGTTTTCAGTTCGTGACTCGCATCGGTGATGAACCTTTTCTGCTTCTCGTCGTTTTCGATGAAGGGACGGATCGCCCGTTTGGAAAACACCCATACGAGCAGGCCCGAAACGATGATGGCAAACAGTGCGACAAACGCCGATATTTCGCGGAAGAACCGAACGGCATCGAGCTTCATCGCGCAGTCGAGAAACAGGATCTCCCGGAGCGTGTCGTTTTTCGGGGTGATCAGATAATAGCAATCCTCGATGTAACCGGATTCTTTCCCGGTTGCGAGGATCCTGTCCGCGAGTTCGAAAGCTTCCTCTTCGCTGTAGCCCGAAATGTGCGAAACATCCGCGGTCCGTTTATCCGGTGCGACCAACACGGTGAAGTATTTGTTTTCGAAAGAGCCCTTGCGTCTCGTGCGCGACCATTCGCCGTTCTGTTTGGTTCGCGGTTGCGGAACGGGAAGCCTTTGCGAAAGGTTCAACGCTTCCGCTTCGATATCGATGCGCACAAAGAACAGATTCGCCACATTCAACACGACCGTCACGAACAGCACTGCAACGGAAAACACAATGAGCGCGATTCGGATGAAGCGGCGCTGCAATGCCCGCATCATATTTTTTCCTCCATCACGTAACCGGAGCCGCGCACCGCGGTGATCGTGACCCGCGAGCCGATTTCGGCAAGCTTCTTGCGCAAAAAGGAGATGTTGACCCACACGACATTGATCTCTGCGTCGGAATCCCACCCCCACACGCGCTCCATGATCCGCTCCGCCGAAAAGACCATGCCCGGTCTGCTCATCAGCAGTTCCATGGTGCGGAAAGCCTTGGTGTTCAGGCGAACGCTGTTCCCTCCGCATTTCAGCAGCATGCCGTCTCTGTCGAGTTCCGCGTCACCGAATGTCAGAAGATCCGGCTGCCAAGAATTCCCGCGGCGCAGCATTGCGCGGATGCGCGCAAGCAATTCGGGTGCCGAGAACGGCTTTGCAAGGTAATCGTCCGCGCCCGCGTCGAGCCCCTTGACCCGGTCTTCGACGGCTTCGCGCGCGGTCAAAAGCATGCACGGTGTCGCGTCCCCGCCCTCACGCAGGGAACACAGAACGGCGATGCCGTCCTTTTTCGGCATCATCCAATCGAGAACGATCCCATCGTAACCGCCGCCCATGGCATACGCGAGCGCGTCTTCACCGTTCGCAACGGCGTCGACGCTGTAGCCGCTGCGTTCCAACAACGTGGTAACGGCTTTGCGAAGATCCGGATCGTCTTCGGCAAACAACAATCTCATATCATAATCCCCTTCAGATATTATCCTATTCCGATACCGAATATTATAACAAGCGACTTCAACCGAAGCTAAAAAAAATTGCAGTATGCTTTTAAATCCGTTTTAAGAGTTGCACTTAAGATACCCTTGTCCGAAAGGACGAGTAAACCAGGAGGTAAACAACCGATGAAGAGAACCACGATCACCACGCTCGGAACGATGATGCTGGCTGCAACGTTTCTGATGAGCGGCTTCGCTTTCGCCGAGGACGCCGCGTCCGATGCGGTCGCACCCGTTGCCGAGCAGACCACCACGGTCGATGCCGCGTCTTCCGACGCCGCGCTGACCGACGCGCTGAACGCATACCGTACCGCAAGGCGTAACAACCGTCAAAAGGAGCGTCTCGAAGCGTTTGAAACCGAATTGAACGCAATGGTCGAAGCCGGTACGCTGACGCGTGAACAGGCGGACCTTCTTCTGAAGGACCGCACCGACCGCATGAACGCAGCGAACACCGTCTGCTCCGCATGCGGGCAGCAGATCGGCAATTCCGCCTGCACCTGCAGCGGCAACCGTCAAGCCCGCAAAGCGAACCGCGGCAATCGCGCGAATTCCGGTTGCGCGATGCAGAACGGCAGTTGCCCGATGACCGGTTCCATGCAGAACGGCATGAACGGTATGAACGGCCGCGGCGCACGCAACGGCCGGATGCGCTGAACCCGATATCCCCTGCGGAACGGATGCGCTGCTTTCTCCCCTTTCTCCCTCTTTTCCCCTTTCGTTTTCCCCCAAACGCATCCGTTCCGTTTTGCATGAACAAAACAGCAGAGTGCTTCGCGCATTTGCACCTGTACACTAAAAGTAGACACAAAAAAGTGTCTGCTTTTTTTGTATACTG
>JAUNCT010000040.1 GCA_030526425.1 Clostridia bacterium | reverse complement strand
CAAACAAAAATAATGCTTGCAAACCATCGGTTTATATACTATGATAATACATAGATAACTCTATGGTGCCGAACGTTACCCCGAGGTCTCGCAAAGCATCAAACAAACGATTCAATACAGTAATTCAACATAATTATTGAAACAAATTTTTCGCAACGACGGATCGGTCCCAACGGACCGGGAAAGGGTACAACCAATGACACTCCGTGAATGCTACGATCTCATCGGCGATTACGATCAGGTGGCGACCCGCTTGCCCAGCGCATCGCTGATCGAACGTTTTTTGCTGAAGTTCCCCGACGACGCGACCTACAACACGCTCGTCGCCGCGATGGAAGCCGGCAACCGCGAAGAAGCCTTCCGCGGCGCGCACACGCTCAAGGGCGTATGCGGTAACCTCTCGCTGACGATGCTGCTGACGCCTGTCGCCGCGCTGACCGAAGTGCTGCGCAATGCGGGCGACGCCATCCCCGCCGAGGCGGAAGAGCTTTACGCCCGCGTCAAGGAAGCCTACGCGCTGACGAACGACGCGATCGCGACCTTCAAGGCAACGAAGGCGTAACGAACCTGCCGCCGAACGTGCGGCAAACCAAACCGAGTTTTCAATTCCCGGCACGGCCGGCCGATATGGGGGCGCCGCCGTGACCCGCAGGACAGAAAGGAAAACGCCATGGCGTTTCACAAGACGATACTCGTCGCCGAAGACAACGAACTGAACCGCGCGATCCTCGTGGGGATACTGGAGGAGCACTACAACGTTCTCGAAGCCGAGAACGGAAAGGTCGCCCTCGATTTGCTGCGCGCGCATGCACAGCAGGTCTCTTTGATCCTGCTGGATGTGATGATGCCCGTGATGGACGGCTACACCTTCCTCGACCACATGAAGGCGGAGCCGGCGCTTTCGCACATCCCCGTCATCGTCACGACGCAGGGCACCAGCGAGCAGGACGAGCTCGAAGCGCTGAACCACGGCGCGACGGACTTCGTTCCCAAGCCCTACCGCCCCCAGATCATTCTGCACCGAATCGCGGCGCTCATCCAGCTGCATGAAGCGAGCAGCATGGTCTCGCACCTGCAGTACGACGGTCTGACCGGTCTGTACACGAAGGAATACTTCTACCAGCAGGCGCGCCGGCGGCTGAACGACGACCCCATGGGCGAGTACAACATCGTTTGCTCGAACATCGAGAACTTCAAGCTGGTGAACGACATCTTCGGTGTCGAAGCGGGCAACCGCCTGCTCCGCGAGGTCGCGGAAAAGGTCAAGGAAGTCGTTGGGACGACGGGCTTTGCGGGCCGCCTCAGCGCGGACCGGTTCCTCGCCTTCCAGCGGCGCGATATCGAGCAGGAGCACCGCAAGGGGCTTTACATCGACACCGACAATGTGGACGACCCCGCTTCGCTGCTGAAGAGCGTGAACATCCGCTTCGGCATTTACGAGGTCCACGACAAGGAGCTCAACATCGAGCAGATGTGCGACCGCGCCCTGCTTGCCGCGAACAGCATCAAAAACCAGTACCGCAAGCACTTTGCGGTTTACGACGATTCGCTCCGCACGAAGCTTTTGCGCGAGCAGGAGCTGACCGCCGACATGGAGACCGCGCTCGAAGGGCACCAGTTCTCCATCTACCTCCAGCCGAAATACGACCTGAAGCGCCGCCGCATGTGCGGTGCGGAAGCCCTGATGCGCTGGATCCACCCCGAAAAGGGCTTCATCTCCCCCGGTGAATTCATCCCGCTGTTCGAGCGGAACGGCTTCATCTCCCGCCTCGACCAGTTCGTGTGGGAGCAGATCTGCATCTTCCAGCGCAACTGCATGGACAAGGGTCTGCCGATGCTGCCGATCTCGGTGAACATCAGCCGTGCGGACGTGTTCCACATCGACCTTGCCGAAACCATCACCGCGCTGACGAAGAAATACGGCGTCAGCCCGGCGTTCATCCACCTCGAGATCACGGAAAGCGCCTACACCGAAAACCCGGAGCAGGTCGTGAACGCGGTCGACAAGCTGCGCGCCGCGGGCTTCATCGTAGAGATGGACGACTTCGGCAGCGGTTACAGCTCGCTGAACATGCTCAGCCGCATGTCGCTCGACATCGTGAAGCTCGACATGGAATTCGTGCGCAACGAGCTTGCAAAGCCCGTGATGCAGAGCCTGATGAGCAACGTCATCGGCATGGCGCACCAGTCCGGCCTCCGCGTTGTCGCGGAGGGCGTGGAGACCCGCGAACAGATGAACCGCCTGCGCACCGCGGACTGCGACTATGTGCAGGGTTACTTCTTCGCGCGGCCGATGCCCGTGAACGATTACGAGCAGCTGCTCGTTGCGGAGCAGGCGAAGAACCTCGCCCCGCTGCTGCCCGAATCCCAGCGCAAGGACAACGTGCCGACGACGCTGATGATCATCGACGAAAACGACGAATACCGCGCGACCGTCCGCACCGCGTTTGCGGACCGTTTCGAGATCCTCGAGGCGGCGGACACCGAAAGCGCGATCTCTCTCCTCCGTACCGACCGTGCGCGGACGATCTCCGCGCTGGTGCTGAGCACCACCCTGCCGGACGGCGGGACGGACCTCGTGGTGAAGGAGCTGCGCCAGAAATCCTACCGTTGGGAAGTGCCGGTGCTCGCTTTGATCGACGACGGCGGCTGCACCACGAAGGTGCCGCTGTTCACCGAGGCGGACGACTTCCTCTGCAGGAGACACCCCGCGCAGGATATGCTGCGCCGCATCCAGAACATGATCACGTTCTCGTCCTTCCACAAAAAGGACATCTTGCTGCAGGACGCCGCGAACTGCGACGCGCTGACGGGGCTGCTGAACCGCCGCGGTTTCCACAACGCGATGTCGACCCTGAATGAGAGCGACATGCCGCTGGCGATCTGCCTGTTCGACCTCGACGGGCTGAAGCGCATCAACGAAGAAAACGGTTACGACATGGGCGACCAGGCGTTGGCGGTGTTCGCCTCCGTGCTGCGCTCGCAGACCCGCAACGAAGACGTCAAATGCCGTTTCGGGGACGATGAGTTCGTCGTCGTGATGCGGCACTCCGGTCGTCCCGAGGATGCCACGAAAAAAGCCGAACGCATCTGCTCCATGTTTGCCGAACAGATCGCCGAAGACGGATGCGACCTGACCTGCTCCGCCGGCATCGCCATCTGCGCCCGCGAAGAAAAGCCGTATTCCGAAATGGTCATCCGCGCGGACCGCGCGCTGTTCAACGCCAAGCGCGACAACAAGGGACACAGCCTCGTTTGGGAGGAAGACTGAGTTTTCCGCAAAGGTCCCGTGTCTCCCCTCCCCGACCCGCCGCCGTGCGGCAACGACGCACCAGAACGAAACCGCGCCCGGAACGCGGGCGCCGACGGGGGCAACATGACCCGAACGAAACAACAGAACAACATCATCCGCACAGTGCTCGGCTGTCTGATCGCAGCCGCAGCACTGTTGCTGTCTTTTGGCACTGCGACCGCGCGTGCGGAAGCCCCCGGACGGGTCTCCGTCGCGTACTTCGAAACCGAAAAATTCCAAACCGGCAACGCCGACGGCACGCCGAAAAGCGGCTACTCCTACGAGATCCTACAGGAGATCGCGAACCACACGGGCTGGCAGTACGATTACATCTACGGCGCGCCGGACGCGCTCTACGCGCGCTTTCTCGCAGGGGAGATCGACCTGTTCCCCGGGCTGACCTACCGCGAAGACCGCGCACGCCGGGTCGACCTGTCCTCCGTTGCGATGGACACGGATTACTGCGCTTTGTTCCTCCTCCGGACCGACACGAGCATCACGGGCGAGGCATCGCTGAACGGGAAGCGCATCGGTCTCGTGCCGGGGACTACGGCGACGGACCGCTTTGTCGAATGGGTCGCCGAGCGGAAGCTGCACCCCGTACTCATCTATTATTACGGCGGCGACGCGGAGATGCTCACCGATGAGCTCGAAAACGGATACCTCGACGGGTTCGCCGCGGTGGAAAACGAAGTCGACCCGGTGAACACCGTGAAGCTGCACACGCGGTACGCCGAAACGAAGGCCTACCTCGGCGTGCGGAAGGGCGCATCGGAGATCCTTTCGGAAGTGAACCGCGCGCTCACCGAGATCGAGACCGAGAACCCATACTTCTTCTCGACCGTGAAGGCAAAGTATTTCGACACGGTCACCATGGACGCCGCCCTGACGGAGGCCGAGAACGACTGGGTCGGAAAGCACCCCGTGCTCAACGTCGGCTTCATCGACGGATACGCGCCGTACTCGGTGACGACGAACGGACACTTCACCGGGCTGTTGAAGGACGTCATGGAAGAGCTGCTCCCTGTGCTGCGCCTGGAGGACCGACTGAAGATCCGCTACGTGCCCTACGCCGACTACGATGCGATGCTCGCGGGGCTTGCCGCGGGTGAGACGGACCTGATCTTCCCCGTCGTCGGGAACCCGTGGTTCACCGAATCCGCCGGGGTGATGCCGACCGCATCGGTGTTCGACATGCCCATGTCCGCCGTGTACCGCGGCGACTATGCGGACGCGCTGTTTACGGACATCGCCGTGGCGGGTTCCCGCCCGGTGATGCAACAATATGTGCGCGAGCACTACCCGAACGCACGCATCGTGACCGTCGGCAGCGACACCGAATGCCTGCGCGCACTGACCGAGGGGCGCGCCGACACGTTCATCCTTTCGGATGCGCGGCTCTCCTCCTTTTTGACGAACACCGAAAGCTACCACGTCAAGCACCTGCCCCTCGAATCGCCCGCGTTCTGCTGCTTCGGCGTGAAACGCGGCAACACGGCGCTGCGCCTGCTGCTCAACCGCGGCATCGCGCAGATGGACAAGACGCGCACGGCGAAATCCCTCTACTACTACGTACAGGAAACGAACGCCTTCAGCGTGGAACGCATGCTGCACGAGCGCCCCGACGTGGTGTTCGGCGTGTGCGCGCTGATCTTGCTTCTCATCCTCCTCGGTGCGTTCATCTACATCCGCATGCTGCGCCGCACGCGCCGCATGGAAGAGGACGCGAATGCGGAGATGGCGGAGCATTACGAGATCCTCGAGGTGCTGAGCGTCGACTACATGGACGTTTACCTCATCGACCCGGTGAACGACCTGTCCACGGTGCTGAAGCAGCACGGACAGCTGCTGAAAAAGGAGGAGCGCGTCGCAAGACCTTACCGCAAGACCTGGGAGACCTTCGTACAGCACGTGCTGGCGCCCGCCGACCGTGCGCCGATGCTCGCCGCGGTGGAGATCGACCATGTGCTCGAACAGCTCGACCTCGCGGGGGAATTCACCTACGACTTCGAGAGCGTGGTCGGCGGTGAGCACCACAACTACCGCATGCGGTACCTGACCGTCGGCGAAGGGAACGAGCGCGCGATCATCCTCGCGTTCATTCAGACGGACGACATCGTCGAAGCGGAGCGCGAACGCCTGAAGGAGCTGAAGGCGGCGCTCGTTGCCGCGCAGGAGGCAAACAAGGCGAAGACGGTGTTCCTCAACAGCATGAGCCACGACATCCGCACGCCGATGAACGCGATCCTCGGATTCACGCGGCTGATGGAAAAGGAACTGGACGACCCCGCCAAGCTTTCGGACCACCTCGAAAAGGTGCGCACCTCGGGCGACTACCTGCTGGCGCTGATGAACAACGTGCTCGAATTCGCGCGCATCGACAGCGGGCGCGTGACGGTGAACGAATCCCTGACCGACCTGCTGGACGGCGAAAACACGGTGCTCCCCTACTTCGAGGAGGACATCCGCAAGAAGGGGCTGAAATTCTCGGCGGAGATGGACATCACCCACCGCTACGTTTACGTCGACATGCCGAAGACGAAAGAGATCACCATGAACCTGCTTTCGAACGCGATCAAGTACACGCCGGAGGGCGGCTCGGTCGCCATGCGCTTCACGGAGAGCCCTTCGGACAAGGAAGGATACGCGACCTACACCTGCGTGGTAAGCGACACCGGCAGGGGCATGAGCGCCGAATACCTCGCGCATATCTTCGACATGTTCACGCGCGAACGCGACACGACGGAGAGCAAGGTCGCGGGGACGGGGCTCGGCATGGCGATCGTCAAGAAGCTGGTGGATATGCTGAACGGAACGATCGAGATCGACAGCGCGCCGGGCAAAGGCACGACGATCGCCGTGACGATGGAGCACCGCATCGCGGAGGCGCCCGAAGCGGAGCCCGACCGCGGGAGCGAAGCGCACGAAGCCGACCTTTCGGGCAAGCGGATATTGCTTGCGGAGGACAACGACCTGAACGCCGAGATCGCGGTGGCGATCCTTTCCGAGATGGGCTTGGACGCCGAGCGCGCCGCCGACGGCGCGGCCTGCGTTGCGATGCTGGAACGGCACGAAGCCGGGCATTACGACCTGATCTTGATGGATATCCGCATGCCGAACATGAACGGATACGAAGCCACGAGGGCGATCCGCGCGCTGGGAGACGCCCGCAAGGCGCACATCCCGATCGTCGCGATGACGGCGAACACCTTCGATGAGGACCGCCGCGATGCCTTTGCCGCCGGCATGAACGCGCACATCGCAAAGCCCATCGACGTGGACGTGCTGCGCAAAACGCTGACCGAGCTGCTCGGCTGAGCGCCGCCGATTTCAACCGGCACACGGAAAAACGACCCGGTACCGAACGGTATCGGGTCGCCGTTGTTTTGGGAACTTTGTTTGATGGGTTTATGCGTGTTCTTCGAGCCAGCGGAGGGCACAGTAGGCATACACCGCACTGCCGGGGGCAAGCGCCGCCTCGTCGAAGCGGACCATCGGATGGTGCCCGGGGTAGGCGTAGCCCTGTGCGGGGTTGCCCGCCGCAAGTGCCAGCATGATGGCGGGGATGCGTTGGGACACATAGGCGAAGTCTTCGGAACCGGCGGATTTCGAACCGCCGCCGCCCATCGCGCTGAGCTGCTGCACGGAGAACGCCTGCTTGGGACCGAGCAGCTCCGTCGCGTAGCGGAACGCCGCTTCGGAAAGCGCGGCGTCGTTTTTGAGCGTGGGCGCGCCGCTCGTGTAGGTCACGGTCGCGGTGCAGCGGAAGGTCTTTGCCGTGCCTTCGGCGATCTCTCCGATGCGCTGCTTGATGAACGCGCGGGTCTCCTCATCGTAGGTGCGGAGCGTGCCGCCGAGGACCGCCTCGTCGGGGATCGCGTTGGCTGCCGTACCCGCCCGGAACGTGCCGATGGTGAGCGCGGCGGATTCCGTCATGGCGAGCTCGCGCGCGTGGATCTCCTGCAGGGCGATGACGAGGTGTGCCGCCGCGTTGAGCGGATCGACGCCGAGGTTCGGCGCGGAGCCGTGGCAGCCCTTGCCCTGCACGCGGATCTCGAAATAATCCGCCGCGGGTGCGCTGACGCCGGGTGCGGAAACGACGACGGTGCCCGCCGCAAAGGGCATGCCCGCCATGACGTGGATCATCAGTGCGGCGTCGGGCGCGGGGTTTTCCAAAAGCCCGTCGTTCAGCATGTCGAGCGAGCCTTCGAAGGTCTCCTCCGCGGGCTGGAACATGAGCTTGACCGTGCCGGGGATCTCCTCCTCATGCGCTTTGAGGATGCGCGCCGCGCCGAGGAGCATGGCGGTGTGCATGTCGTGCCCGCAGGCGTGCATGTTGCCCGAATCGCAGCGGAAGGGGACCTCCGCCTGTTCGCCGATGGGCAGGGCGTCCATATCCGCGCGGAGCAGAAAGACCTTGCCGGGGCGCTTGCCGCCGACGGTCGCGGTCAGACCGGCTTTGCCGCAGGGCTTCGGTTCGATGCCCAGTTCTTCGAGCGCACTGCGCACATACGGCAGGGTGTCGTTCAGGTCGAAGCGCGTTTCGGCGTGCGCGTGCAGAAACCGACGGTCCCCGGAGATGCGCTCCTGTTGGGCCGTGGCTTCGGAAAGGATGCGGGAAGCTTCCGTCATATGTGACCTCCGTTCGCTGTTCGCGTTGTTCTTTTCTTTTGGGCGGGGCGTTCCCGAAGGACAGCTCCGCCGATGATATCGTAGCATACCGCGCGCGCCCGGGCAACGGCGGAAAAGTGAACGCAGTGCGAAAAAGAAAACACCCTCCGCGGGAACGGAGGGGTTCGGAGAAGGTTTGCGGTTCACTCGCACACGCAGGGGTCGGTTTCTTCGTCGATATCCTCCCCCGCTTCGGCGCGGAGGTCGAGGATCATCGCGCGGAGGGATGCGTTCTCTTCCCGGAGGGCGAGCGTCTCGTTGAGGAGGGCGACCTCCTGCACATCGTAATGCGCGATGAGCGCCTCGTAGCAGGCGAGGAGGTTTTTGATCTTTTCGAGCAGGATCGCCAGCGGACCGCGCATCTCGCGGTAGTGCTCCATGGCGTAGAGACAGATGGGCACGAAGTCCTCGCGCGTTTCGCGGATGAAGCGGCGCGCCACCGGGGTGGGCCATTCGTACAGGGTCTCGACGAGAACGCCGCGCTCGCAGATGCGGATGAGCAGCGCGCAGCGCTTTTTGATGAGGTGCTCGTAATAATCCTTGTCGTTGTAATCGGTCTGCCGCAAGACGGAGAGGATCTCCCCGACCTTCGGCTCGTCGGCAAACAGCTCGGCGAGGGTCTCGGCGTAGCCCGAGGGCACGTGGTCGACCGGCAGATAGTGGCTGAGCGTCACCGCGGTGAGGATATCGAGCGGGGTCGAAAACACGGTGACGTCGAGGTCGATGAGCATGCGGCACACTGCGAGGCGGCGGCGGAAATACACATCGTACCCGAGACCGAACATCGAACGGATGTAGCGCAGCGCGGGGATCGTCCGCACGAGCCCGAGCTTGTTCGCCTGCCCGGAAACGATCTCATACAGTTCCAACAGGGTGTCGCGGTCATTCATGCGTGCGTTCCTCCCGGAGTTTTTTGAGCATGCCGTGCAATATCTCGTTTTCGCGCTTTGCGGTTTCGAGTTCGGCACTCAGCTGCTGCCGGATGGCGGCGTGCTTTTCGGCGGTGCACTCGACGGCTTTGGTGAGGCAGATGATCTGGTTTTGGAGGATCTCCGTGGCGTCCTCGAGTTCGGGGTAATGCGTGCGCGCGTATTCGCACATGGGCAGGAAGAACGTGCGCGTTTCGCCGATGTACTCGTGGATCTTCCATTCGGACATGTTGAACAGGTCGGTCACGTTGTGCCCGCGGTCGGACAGCTTGATGAGCACCGCGAGGCGGTTTTCCATGATGCTTTGGAAGAACTCCTGCTCCTGCTCGGGCGTGAAGTCGTAGCGCTTCGAAACGCACTTGACGGTTTCGTATACGCCGGGGTCCATGCCGAACACCTCGGTGAGCTCGCGCCCGCCGTGTTCGAAGGGCATATCCTCGATCATATCGTGGCAGAGGGCGGACGCCAAAAGGATGTCCTCCTCTTCGGCGGACAGGGGCAGCGGGATATCCGCCAGCATCTTGCACACGGTGAGGCAGTGGATAACATACGGCGGCTTGTGCGCGACGCCGCCGCGCATCACGGGGAGCTTGCGGTAGCTGCCGTTGTGCATGCCGCGCGCCAGCGGCAGCGCGATGGCGGTGTTGTACAGGCGCTTCTTTTCGGCGTAATACTCCAGATATTCGTACTGCATGCGGATCATCCAGAACTCGCCCTCGTTATAGGCGAGGATCTCGGGATCGATCTTCGACAGCGCGCGCTTCACGCGCTGCTTGAATGCGCTGATGCTTTCCATGCGGTGGTTTGCCTCTTTTCCGGCTTTGGCCCATGATACCCTTCATTATAGCACAACGCGGCGGAAACGAAAACCGCGTGCGGACGGGTGACCGCGCTTTCATCCGAAGATTGCTTTCCCCGGCGGAAATGTAATAGAATAAAGTCAGGATACTCCCCCGTTGCGTTCTGCGTTCGCGCCCGATGCGGTGCGGCTCCGCCGGGGCACCGGGCATCCATCCCTCACCGAAAGGAAGGAGACACATTCCGTGAAAGGCATCATCCTCGCGGGCGGCGCGGGCACGCGGCTGTACCCGCTGACCATGGTCACATCCAAGCAGCTGCTGCCCATTTACGACAAACCGATGATCTTCTACCCCCTGTCCACGCTGATGCTGGCGGGGATCCGCGATATTCTGGTGATCTCGACGCCTTCGGATACGCCGCGCTTCCGCGACCTGCTGGGCGACGGGAGCCAGTTCGGCATCCGTCTGAGCTATGTGGTGCAGCCCAGCCCCGACGGCTTGGCGCAGGCCTTCCTGCTCGGGCGGGAATTCATCGGCGACGACGCCTGCGCGATGATTCTGGGCGACAACATCTTTTACGGCAACGAGTTCAGCCGCATCCTGAGAGCTTCGGTCGCGATGGCGGAACAGACCGGTCAGGCGACCGTATTCGGCTATTACGTGAACGACCCCGAGCGCTTCGGCGTCGTGGAGTTCGACGAGAACGGCAAGGTCATTTCCGTGGAGGAAAAGCCCGCCAAGCCCAAGAGCAACTATGCGGTCACGGGGCTTTACTTCTACCCCAAGGGCGTTGCGGACATGGCGGAGCTGGTGAAGCCCTCCGCGCGCGGCGAGCTTGAGATCACGACACTGAACGAGCTGTACCTCGAACGGGGTCTTTTGAACGTGGAGCTTTTGGGGCGCGGGTTCGCGTGGCTCGACACCGGCACGATGGACAGCCTCGTCGAAGCTTCGAACTTCGTGCAGATGCTGGAAAAGCGTCAGGGCATCACCATTTCAGCCCCGGAGGAGATCGCCTTCAAGAACAAGTGGATCACCCGCGAAGACCTCGGCACCGCCATCGCCCGTTACGGCAAGAGCCCCTACGGCGCGCACCTCAAGGCCGTGCTCGAGGGCAGGATCATTTACGAGCAGAAGAAGCCCACGACCCGGGTCGTCCCGAGAAAGGAAGAAGCATGACCATCATCGTGACCGGCGGCGCCGGGTTCATCGGCAGCAACTTCATTTTCCACATGCGGAACGCCCACCCGGAATACCGCATCGTTTGCCTCGACAAGCTGACCTACGCGGGGAACCTTTCGACCCTTGCGGAAGTGATGGACAAACCCGGGTTCCGCTTCGTCAAGGCGGATATCTGCGACCGCGAAAGCGTTTTCGCCCTGTTTGCCGAGGAGCGCCCGGACATGGTGGTGAACTTCGCCGCCGAAAGCCACGTGGACCGTTCCATCGAAGACCCGGGCATCTTTCTCAAAACGAACATCCTCGGCACGCAGGTGCTGATGGACGCCTGCCGCGAATACGGCGTGGCGCGGTACCACCAGGTTTCGACCGATGAGGTGTACGGCGACCTTCCGCTCGACCGCCCCGACCTGCTGTTCACCGAGGAGACGCCGATCCGCACGAGTTCGCCCTATTCCGCCTCCAAGGCCTCGGCGGACCTGCTGGTGATGGCGTATCACCGCACCTTCGGGCTCCCCGCGACGATCAGCCGTTGCTCGAACAACTACGGTCCCTTCCACTTCCCCGAGAAGCTGATCCCGCTGATGATCATCAACGCGCTGGCGGACAAGCCGCTCCCGGTGTACGGGCAAGGGCTGAACGTGCGCGACTGGCTGTATGTCGAAGATCACTGCCGTGCGATCGACCTGATTCTGCACAAGGGGCGCCCGGGCGAGGTATACAACATCGGCGGGAACAACGAAAAGCGCAACATCGACATCGTGAAGACGATCGTCCGCGAGCTTGGAAAGCCCGAATCGCTCATCACCTTCGTTGCGGACCGCAAGGGGCACGACCTGCGCTATGCCATCGACGCGACGAAGATCGGCACCGAGCTCGGCTGGCAGCCCGAAACGGGCTTCGACGAGGGCATCCGCAAGACCATCCGCTGGTATCTCGACCATGAGGACTGGTGGCGCACCATCATCTCGGGCGAATACCAAAACTATTACGCGAAAATGTACGGGAACCGCTGAGCGGGACCCCATTGGAAAAGAGCCTCCGTGCGGGGGCTCTTTTTTCGTTTGCCGTGTGGGGCGGTGCGGGTGCGGCACTCCGTTTCCTTGGGGCGGGTGCGCAGTTGCGGTTCTCCGTCCCGCGGTGCTTTTTTGTTTTGAGAAACAATTCTCACGGGTACATCTTCCGGTTCCATCGAATCCTTCGCTGTCCCCATGTTTGAATTTCATGGTGAAATCCCGTCAACCGAGCGGTTCACGCTATTGAATCCCGCCGGTTTCGGCGGTAAAATAATGTTGATAAAATTTTGCAATGTTGCGGAAAAAGAGGAAAATTCAATGATGTGGGTTATTGTCGGCGCGGTTGCGCCCATCGTCGTTTCGTTGGCACTGTTGTCTTTGGTGCCAACGTTCTTTTCGGTGCTGCTGTGGATCGTCGTGGCGGGTCTGTGTATCGCGAGTTTGGTTTCCACCGCGGTGCTCGCCTTTCTGCTGGTGTTGAAGCTTTTCCAAAGAAAGCCCGCGGAGGAGCTCAAGCGCTTCGCACTCTATCTGGTGATCTCCGTGGCGGCGATGTTCTTGCTGGCGTTCGTGAACAACACGGTTATGCCCGCCTTCTCGAACTGGTGTACGACCCTGGTGATGAAATAAGAACAACGGAACCGAAAAGAGCCACCCACGCGGCGGCTCTTTTTTCATGCGGCGGATTTGCTGTTGCGAACACGCCGCTTGCCTCTGCAGACCGTTTCCGATGCGCGGTATGGTTGCGGGGTCGGTGGATCCGGCAGCGGTGCTTCTCCCCCGGCTCGCGGACTTTCGGTTTCTCTCAACTTCCGTATTTTCGCCGAAAACGCAAGGCATACCGCCAAAAGAGCGAACATTCTTCTCTGCGGAAGCAAAACCGGTAGCAAACCGGGTAGCAAAATGAGCAAAATCCCTAAACTGTTGGGAAAAAGGACCGATAGCTCCAAAACACTTTTCGGAAATTCTGCTACTTTTGCTACTTTTGCTACCGTTGCCGCCTTTGCTGCCGCGCGGTCTTGCACCGGAGGCGGGGCGAAAGAAAACCGGGCACCCGCGAAGGGGCACCCGGTAGGGATGTGACGGTATTCACCCGAGCATTTTTTCGGGTCGGCTTTGCGTTTGACAGCAGCGCGCTCCCCCGCTCTCCGCTTTTTCGCATCAAACGAACGACCTGCCGCAAAAAGAGCGAACGATCTTTTCTCAGGTTGCAAAACGGTTGCAAAATGAGGTTGCAAAATGACGAAATTCCGTAAACTGTTGGGAAAAGAGCCGGATAAACCCAAAACACTTTTGGGAAACGGTGCAACTTTTGCAACCTTTGCAACCGAACCGCCTTGCGGCGGCGGGGCGAAAGAAAACCGGGCACCCGAGAAGGGGCACCCGGTGGGGATGTGACGGTATTCACCCGAGCATCTGTTCGAGTTGGGCTTTGCGGCGGAAGCCGACGCTGCGCCCCTCGACCTTGCCGTTGCGGAACAGGAGAAGCGTCGGGATGCTCGCGACGCGGTAGGCGGCGGCAAGCTCCGGCTGGTTGTCTACATCGACCTTGACGACCTTGACCTTGCCCTCGTGTTCTTCGGCAAACTCCGAAAGCACGGGCGAAAGCATTTTGCAGGGACCGCACCAGGTGGCGAAGAAGTCGACGAGCACGGGCGTTTCGGCGGCAAGCACCTCGTTTGCGAATGTTTCCTTCGTGAGTTCCTTCATGGTCATTGCCTCCTTGTGGTTTCTTTGTTGCACAAAGCTTACCACACCACGGAGAGGGAGTTCTGTGACCGGGTCACATCAAAGGAGATCTTTCAGCCCTTTGGGATCGGTGAGGAGGATGTGCCCGCGTTTGACCGCAACGAGCCCCTCCCCGGAGAAGCGCTTGAGCATGCGCGCGACGACCTCGCGGGCGGAATTGACGCCGACCGCCAGCTCCTCCTGGGTGAGGGTGAGGTCGTTCGTACCCCGCTCTTCCGCCAAGGCAAGCAGGTGCGCCGCAAGGCGGCGGTCGAAGCTTTTGAAGACAAGGTCCTGCACGACGCGGATCGCCTCGGAAAAGCGCATCGTCTCGGTTTCGAACACGCAGGCGCGGAACCACACGCTCGATCGCATGAGTTTGTCGCACACCGATGCCGGGATGACGAGCAGGTCGGTCTCCTCCGTGGCGGTAACGAGCGTTTCGAAGTCGATCTGCCGGATGACGCACGAGGCCGTGGTGACGCAGGTGTCCCCCTCCCGCAGACGGTAGAGCGTGATCTCCCGCCCCTCTTCGGAAACGATCGACACGCGGATGCTGCCGCAAAGCAGGAAGACCACGCCCGTGCAGACCTTATCCGTTTGGGCGATGACCTCGTTTTTCGCGCAGGGACGCACCACGGCAGTGCTGCGGACGAGCGTTTGCTCGCTTTCGGTGAGATGCTCCCAGAAGGGGAAGCGCGAAACCGCCGTTGCGGGAGTCACAGGTGTTTTTTGCATGGCGCCCCGTCAGCCCTCCCGCAGGATCGCCGCGAGCAGACCCTTGCAGCCCGCGAGGATATCGCTGCGCGCCTTGGTGAAATCGCCCGAATACCACGGATCGTCCACCTCGGCGGTGCTGCCCGCGTATTCCATGAGCAGGTGCAGCTTGCCCTCCGGGTCGCCCCCCGCGATGCGCTGCATGCCGCGGAGGTTCGAGCGGTCCATGCCGAGGAGCAGGTCGTAATGCGCATAGTCCTCGCGCGTCATCTGCCGCGCGCCCCGCTGCGGGCAGGAAAGACCGATCTCCGCAAGGGCACGCCGCGCCGGCGGATAGACCGGGTTGCCGATCTCCTCCCTGCTGACCGCTGCCGAAGCGATCTCAAACTCTTTTTCCAGCCCCGCCTCCCGGACCAGATGCGTGAAAATGACCTCCGCCATCGGGGAACGGCAGATGTTGCCGTGGCAGATAAAAAGTATCTTAATCATCTAAATTTTCCTTCCTGCAATGC
>JAUNCT010000039.1 GCA_030526425.1 Clostridia bacterium | reverse complement strand
CTCGGGCGCGGGCGCCTCGGTCGGCTTGGGCGTCGGTGCCTCGGTCGGCTTCGGCGTGGGGTCCGGCTTCTGTTCCGGCTCCGCCGCCACGACGGGCGTTTCCGCAGTCTCCTCGTCCGCGAACGCGGGTGCGGGCACGAGGCTCAGCACCATCATCACGGCGAGCATCAGGCTGATGATCCGTTTCATTGTGACCTCCGAAAACTAAATCGTAAAAATACGCAACAGAAAAAAGGGTATAGTTCTGTCATTATCGATTATAGCCTCATTTTCGGTTTGTTTCAACCGTTTGCGCTATTTTTGCGTGTTCTTTTCGGATGTATGAAAGAAATACATGAAAAGCGCCGCGCTTTCCCCCGGCGGGCAAACGAAAAACACCCCTCCGTCGTGCGGAAGGGTGTTCGCAAGGTCTTGTCATTTTCCCAGTCTCTGCTTGAAATCCGCATACCCGAAGGTGCGGATGGTCTCCACGGTGTCGTCCTCGCCGAGCACGCAAATGGCGGGCAGGGGCATGCCGTTGAAGGTGTTGTTCTTGCAGGTGGTGTAGATCGCCATGTCGCCGAAAAAGAGCGTGTCGCCCTCGTTCAGCGGTGCGTCGAAGCTGTAATCGCCGATGATGTCGCCCGAAAGGCAGGTCGGTCCGCCGAGGCGGAAGGTGTGCGCCTTCTCCCCCGCTTCCCCCGCGTGGAAGAGCGGCGGGCGGTAGGGCATTTCGATGACATCGGGCGTGTGGCAGGCGGCGCTCATGTCGAGGATGGCGTTCGCCGTGCCGCCGTTTTCGGTCACATCGAGCACGCGGGTCGCAAGCCAGCCCGCGTTCAGGGCGCAGGCCTCGCCGGGCTCGAGGTAGACGGTGACCCCCCATTGCTCTTGCGCGAAGCGGATGCACCGTTCGAGCCGCGGGATATCGTAACCCGGGCGGGTGATGTGGTGCCCGCCGCCGAAGTTCAGCCAGCGCATGCCCTTGAGGATATCGCCGAAGCGCTCCGCCACGGTGTTGAGCGTGGTTTCGAGGTCGTCCGAATCCTGTTCGCACAGGGTGTGGAAGTGCAGCCCGTCGAGCAAGGCGATGAGCTCGGGCGTCATGCGGGCGTCGAACTGCGCGCGGGTCGTGCCGAGTCTGCCGCCCGGGGCGCAGGGGTCGTAAATCGCGTGCCCCTCCTGCGTAGAGCATTCGGGGTTGATGCGCAGCCCCACGCTCTTGCCCGCCTCCTTCGCGCGCTTGCCGAACTTTTCGAGCTGGTGCGGGGAGTTGAACACGATGTGGTCGGCGTAGCGGAGGAGCTCTTCGAACTCATCGTCGCGGTAGGCGGCGCAGAACACGTGCGTTTCACCCTGCGGCATCTCCTCCTTGCCGAGGCGCGCCTCGTACAGCCCGCTCGCCTCCGTGCCCGCAAGGTAGGGTGCGAGCACGGGGTACAGGTCGTAATTCGAAAACGCCTTCTGCGCGAGCAGGATCTTCGCGCCCGTCCGGTCGGCAACGCCGCGGAGGATCTCTCCGTTTTGGCGGAGCTTCGCGGCATCGAGCACGTAGCACGGCGTCGGGAGGGCACCGAGAAGCGCCTCCCTGCCGTTCAGGCGGGCAAAGGGCGGACGGTTGTCCGTTGCCATGTCAGTCCACCAGCTTGGGGTCGTGGGATTCGGAGCGCGGCAGACCGTACTTGTCGAGCGCGTCGAGGAACGGATCGGGATCGAACTCCTCCACGGTGTGCACGCCCTTGGTCGTCCACTTGCCGGTCAGCAGCATGAGCGCGCCGCACATCGCGGGGACGCCGGTGGTGTAGCTGATGGCCTGGCTGCCGACCTCACGGTAGCACTCCTGATGGTCGCAGACGTTGTAGATGTAGTAGGTCTTGTCCTTGCCGTCCTTCTTGCCGGTGAAGATGCAGCCGATGTTGGTCTTGCCGTGCGTGCGGGGACCGAGGCTCGCCGGGTCGGGCAGGAGCGCCTTGAGGAACTGGATCGGGACGATCTGATGCCCTTCGAACTCGATGGGCGTGGTGGACAGCATGCCGACGTTCTCGAGGCAGTTCATGTGGGTGAGGTAGCTCTGACCGAAGGTCATGAAGAAGCGGATGCGCTTCGCCTCGGGGATGTTCTTGGCAATGGACTCGATCTCCTCGTGGTGCAGCAGGTACATGTCCTTCATGCCCACCTGATCGAAGTCGTACTCGCGCTTGATGGTCATCGCGGGGATCTCGACCCAGTGACCGTTCTCCCAGTAGCTGCCGGGCGCGGAGACCTCGCGCAGGTTGATCTCGGGGTTGAAGTTGGTGGCGAAGGCGTAGCCGTGGTCGCCGCCGTTGCAGTCGAGGATGTCGATGGTGTCGATGGTGTCGAACTCATGCTTCTTGGCGTAGGCGCAGTAAGCCTGGGTGACGCCGGGGTCGAAGCCGCAGCCGAGGAGCGCGGTGAGACCCGCCTCTTCGAAGCGCTTGGCGTACGCCCACTGCCAGGAGTAATCGAAATACGCGGAGAAGCCCGCCTCCTCGCAGCGCTTCTCGTAGATGGCGCGCCACTCGGGGTCGTCGGTGTTCTCGGGCTCGTAGTTCGCGGTGTCCATGTAGTTCACCTTGCAGCGCAGGCAGGCCTCCATGATGGTGAGGTCCTGATACGGCAGGGCGATGTTCATGACGAGCTCGGGCTTGTAGTCGTTGATGAGGGCGACGACCTGCTCGACATCGTCCGCATCCACCTGCGCGGTGGTGATGACGGTCTTCGTTTTGGGTGCGAGTTCCGCGGCGAGCGCGTCGCACTTGGACTTGGTGCGGCTGGCGATGCAGAGCTCGGTGAAGACCTCGCTCAGCTGGCAGCACTTGTGGATCGCGACGGACGCAACGCCGCCGCAGCCGATGACCAATACTTTGCTCATGGTGGTTATCTCCTTTGAATGGTTGTTGGGTGTGGGTGAACACGGTTTTGCGAGAACGGTTTACTGAGGTTTGCGGTGGACATGTCACTGCGTCGGTTCGTTCCCCCGATGTCATTCGGCGATTCCGTTGCTTCCGTGACACTCCCTCCGTCTGTGAGAACGCCTTCGGCAACCTCACAGCCACCTCCCTCTTCGAAGGAGGCTTCAAGGCTTGTTATGTCGGTTGCGGTATCCTTTGCTGCGGATGGGTCGAGTGACACCTTATGCTGTAACAAGCTGTGACACCAAAAGGCGCCCTCGTAGAGGGAGCTGGCAACGAGCGCAGCGAGTTGACTGAGGGAGTTCCTCAGAAAGCAACTGATAAGTCAAACCGGCAATGGAACGTTTCGCTTCCCGTTGTCATTCGGAAAGTCCGTTGCTTCCGCGCCTTACCGCTTGTTCTTCAAGATCGCGAGCAGCAGTTCGCGGAGGACCTTGCACGCGAGCGCGGTGGAAACGCCGCTCTGGTCGAGCATGGGCGCGAGCTCGTTCACGTCCGCGCCGACGAGGTTGCACTGCGCCACGGTCTCCATCGCCTTTTCGAGTTGAAGGAAGGTGATGCCGCCGGCTTCGGGCGTGCCCGTCCCCGGGAAGGCCGAGGGGTCGATGCAGTCGAGGTCGATGGTGAAATACACGGGCGTGCCCGCTGCCTTCAGCGCCGCAACGCACGCTTCGAGCCCGTCGAGCGACAGCGGGTGCATGTCGGTGTGCTCCTTGGCGAAGCGGAACTCCTCCCGCTCGCCGCTGCGGATGCAGAACTGGTGGATGCGCCCGTCGCCGATGATGTCGTGGCAGCGGCGCAGCACGCAGGCGTGGCTGAGTTTCGCGCCGAGGTAATCGTCTCTGAGGTCCGCGTGCGCGTCGAAGTGGATGATGTGCACGCCGGGGTACTTCTTCGCGATGGCGCGGAAGGCGCCGAGGGTCACGAGGTGTTCGCCGCCGATGAGCAGCGGGAACTTGCCGTCGGAAAGGACGGTCTCCGCGCGTTCCTCGATATCGGCGAGCGCCTGTTCCGCGCTGCCGAAGCAGAGCTCGAGGTCGCCGCTGTCGAACACACTGTAATCCGTGAGGTCGAGGTCCTGATAGGGGCTGTAGGTCTCGAGACCGAAGCTCTCGTGGCGCATCGCGGCGGAGCCGAAGCGCGCGCCCGGGCGGAAGGAGGTCGTGGAGTCGAACGGCGCGCCGAAGAGAACGATCTCCGCCTCTTCATAAGGCGCGTCGCAGCCGATGAAGGTTTCGACGTTGCGTTCCAAACTCATTGTTCCTCCACCTCCCGCAGCATCTCCTCGAGGAAGGCCGGCAGCGCGAACGCGCCGATGTGCAGGCGCGGCGTGTAGTAGCGCGTGCGCAGGTTGAGCTTCATCCAATCTTCGATGTTCATGTCGTTGATCGGGTGGTATTTCTTGCTCGCGAAGCCGAACAGCCAGTAGCCCGCCGCATAGGTCGGGATGTGCGCCTGATACACCTTCGAGATCGGGAAGGTGTCGACGATGCGCTTATGCGAGCGCTTCATCGCCTCGGCGTCGTGGGCGTAGAAGGGGCTGCCCTGCTGGTTCACCATGATGCCGTCCTCCTTGAGGGCGTTGTAGCAGTTGCCGTAGAACTCCTTGGTGAACAGACCTTCGGAAGGACCGAAGGGGTCGGTGGAGTCGACGATGATGAGGTCGTACTCCGCCTCGCACCGGCGGATGAAGCGCAGCGCGTTTTCGAAGTGGATGTGCACGCGGCGGTCGTCCATACGGCAGGCGTTGCCGGGCAAGAATTCGCGGCACGCCTCGACGACCTGCGGGTCCATCTCGACGAGGTCGATGCGCTGCACGCGGTCGTACCTTGTGAGCTCGCGCACGACGCCGCCGTCGCCCGCGCCGATGACGAGGATGTCCTTCACGCCCTGATGCACCGCCATGGGCACATGGGTGATCATTTCATCGTAAATGAACTCGTCGCGTTCGGTCAGCTGCACGTTGCCGTCGAGCGCCAGGACCTTACCGTATTCGGGCGTTTCGAAGATGTCGATCTGCTGGTAGTTGCTCCTTTTCGCGTACAGGTGCCGCGTGACGCGCAGCGAGTGCTTGACGTCCTTGGTGTGGAATTCACTGAACCACATTTCCATTCCCATCGTGGTCCCTCCTTTACTTCAATACGTTCAGCCGGAGGATATCCGGGTCTTCGGGGCCGGTCATGGAGCAGCCCTTTTCCTTTGCGAACTCGATGTAATCGAGGATCTCCTTGGTGATGCGTTCGCCCGGCGCGAGGATCGGGATGCCCGGCGGGTAGCACATGACGAACTCGCTGCACACGCGCCCGACGGTCTCGCGGAGCGGCAGGCTGACCTTTTCGGCGTAGAACGCCTCCTGCGGGGAGGTCACGACCGTGGGGTCGATGTACTCCTGACGGAAGAGCTCCGAACCGTCCCTGCGGTAGCGGCGGCGGATCTCGGCGAGCGCGGAAACGAGGCGCTCGAGCTCCTGGATGCGGTCGCCCATCGAAAGGTAAGCGAGGATGTTGCCGATGTCGCCGAACTCGATCTGGATATCGTACTCGTCGCGGAGGATATCGTACACCTCGATGCCCGCAAGACCGATGCGGCGGGTGTTGATCGAAAGCTTCGTCGGGTCGAAATCGAACACGGAGTTGCCGTTGCACAGCTCCTTGCCGAAGGCGTAGTAGCCGCCGATGGCGTTGACCTCTTCACGCGCGTATTCCGCCATGTCTTCGACGCGGTGGAACATCTGCCGCCCGCGGAGGGCGAGGTTGCGGCGCGAGATGTCGAGGCTCGACATCAGAAGGTAGCTGCCCGAGGTCGTCTGCGTGAGGTTGATGATCTGCCGCACGTAGCCCGCGTGCACCTTCGGTCCGCACAGCAGCAGGCTCGACTGGGTGAGGCTGCCGCCGCTTTTGTGCATCGAGACCGACGCCATGTCCGCGCCCGCCTCCATCGCGGAGACCGGCATGGAGGTGCCGAAGTAGAAGTGCGTGCCGTGCGCCTCATCGGCAAGGCAGAGCATGCCCGCCTCATGCGCCATGCGCACGATCGCGCGGAGGTCGGAGCAGATGCCGTAATAGGTCGGGTTGTTGACGAGCACCGCCACCGCGGACGGATGCTCCTTGATGGCTTTTTGCAAACTCTCGCGCGTCATGCCGAGCGAGATGCCGAGCTCGGGGTCGACATCGGGGTCGACGTAAACGGGCACGGCGCCGCACAGCACCAGCGCGTTGATGACGCTGCGGTGGACGTTGCGGGGCAAAATGATCTCATCCCCGCGCTTGCAGGCGGTGAGCACCATGCTCTGCACGGAGCTCGTCGTGCCGCCGACCATGAGGAACGCGTGCGCGGCGCCGAACGCGTCCGCCGCGAGCTCCTCCGCTTCGCGGATGACGGAAACGGGGTGGCACAGGTTGTCGAGCGGCTTCATGCTGTTGACGTCGAGCTCGACGCAGCGTTCGCCGAGGAAGTCCGTCAGCTCGGGGTTGCCCCTGCCGCGTTTGTGACCGGGCACGTCGAACGGAACGACGCGCATTTGTCGGAAGCGTTCGAGCGCCTCGAAGATGGGCGCGCGCCGCTGATCCGGTTTCGTTTTTCTCATTTCTTTCCTTTCCTCATTCCAACAAAAAAACAGGCCGTGCAACTTGCACAGCCTGCATTCAAAACAATCACGCGAAACGCCGCAAACGCCTTTCACGGCATCCTGCGGGCTTCCTGTTTGTTCGGGGAACGGATTCGAGAGTCTATATAGCAAACGTACTTTTACTACTCTTATTGACCGTTTCGCAAGTCTGTGCTTTCAACACCGGTTCCTTCGGAACCACTTGGGAAATTGAGCTTTGAACTCAATCAATGAAGATACAGCGAAAGCTGCATGCGAGTTTATACCCCGCATCGGCTATTGACCCGGCTGTCCGTTCGGCCTTACTTCCCGGTGGGAAGGGTCAGTGGACGCAAAGGGCGGTGTTCCCGGTGCCCCGTGCGCCGTTACTGCAAACGATTATATGAAAAAATTGTAAACTTGTCAAGAAAGGTCCGACGAGTTTGGGTTGGGAGAACGGTGGGCGGATCGCGGTCCCGTCAGTCTCCGTTGTCTCCGCGCACGACTGCACCGATGATGTACGCGCAAACGGCATTGAAGTCGCGGCGCACCTCGGTATTGGAGATGCGCAACACACGGATACCGTAGCCGGCGAGGAATTCCGTACGCTCCGCATCGTGCCGAAGGGCTTCCTCCGTATCGTGTCCGGAGCCGTCGAGTTCGACGACAAGCTTCGCCTCCGCGCAGTAAAAGTCGGCGATGTATCTGCCGAGCACCTTCTGCCGCGTGAACTTCGGCGTATGGGTCCGCAGAAAATCGTACCACAGGCGACGCTCTTCGGGTGTCGGAGCTTTCCGCATCGCCTTCGCTTGTTTCACCAATGCCGGGTTGCGCTTGAGCAGCATGGCGGTGCTCCTTTCTGTGCTGTGTCGGCGAATCCCCAAAGCACATTCGCGCTTCGTCGGTTCGAATCCCCTCCGTCGGCTTCGCCGCCACCTCCCCTTGCATCCTCAAGTGGAGGCTGCGTACTGCGGCACTGTCGTTGTATCAAGTCGCAATTGACCGAATGCAACTCGGTTCCAATCGATAAGCGAGCTTCTCAGCCTTCACTTGAGTGTACTCCAACGCCACTGGCTTCGGGGAAGACTTCGTCTCCAAGTGGAGGCTGTACTCTCAGTCATTCGCGATGCCTAAAGTCTTTTGCACCGCTTGTCACTTGCGGCACGGAAACAATCACGTTCCGATAGGCTCCACTTGAAGTGCAAGGGGAGCTGTCATCGAAGATGACTGAGGGGATTCGTCGGCCTGCGTTTGCATCAAAGGACAATGCAACGAACTTGCGGTGCCAAAAGCCTCCTTCTCTGAGGGACGGCCGAGCGTGCCGAAGGCATGCGGGGCGCGTCAGCTGTTGCATGCGCAGCTTGCAATAGCGAGAGCGTGGCATGGCGTGCTTGCACGACATGACGGAAGGAGTGGCACGGAAGTATCGGACTCACCGAATGACATCAGTGCACAAAGCGCCGCAGCGATGTTTCCGCCTTGCGGTCTCCCCCTCTCCCTCACCGGGCGGCGTTCATGCGGTTCGCCATGCCGGCGAACATGGCTTCGTACTTGGCGTAATCCGCCTGCATGCCCACGCGCACGGTGCCGTTGGGGTCGGGCGTGAACACGGTCTCGCCGTAGCGCTCGTCCGCGGGGTCGGTGTTGATCTTCACCGTGCCGCGCTCCCACGTGGTGACGGTCTCGTCGATGAGCGTCGCGATGGCGACGGCGTCGTGCATGGTCTCGCCGTTGCGGAAGCGGATGAGCGCGCACAGAAAATCGAGCAGCTCCGGGCGGCACTCGGTCGCAAGCTCGCGGAGGCGCGTATCCGGCACGACGCACTGCCGCGTGAGGTTCAGCCCGATCATGTCGATGGGGACGCCTGCGTTGAACACCACGTCCGCCGCGGGCACATCGTGGCGGATGTTCGCCTCGGCGTAGGGGGTGATGTTGCCCGTGGTCGTGCTGCCGCCCATGACGACGATCTTCTCGATCATGCCCGGCAGGTCGGGGTACTTGCGGAACGCCTTGGCGAGGTTCGTTTCGGGGCACACGGTCACGATCACGAGCTTGCCGCCGCATTCCTTCGCGACCTTGTAAATGAAATCGCACCCTTCCATGGGCTCGGGCTTGCGCACCGGGTCGGGGATCTCCTGATTGCCGAGTCCGTTCGCGCCGTGGAACTTCGCCACCGGGGTGCCGAACTCTTCGGTGAGGTAGGCGGTCGCGCCCGGGGCGACGGGCACGTCGGTGCGGTGGTAGAACTGCAGCAGCGCCAAAGCGTTTCGCGTCGTGACGGACGTGTAGTTGTTGCCGCCCATCGCGGTGACGCCCTTCAGGTCGAGCTCGTCGGCGTACGCCGCGCCGAAGCCGAGGCAGAACGCGTCGTCCACGCCGGGGTCGGTGTCGATGAGCACGGGGATGCGATGTTGGATATCGGTCATGGGAATGCCTCCGTGGGTTCTTTTTTCGTTGACTTCAGTATAGCAAAAAACAGCATGCTTCGCATCCCGAAACCGCTTCTTGCAAACAAAAACACGGCTCCTTGCGGAAACCGTGTTTCGGGTGTCGTCGTTTTCCTTACGCCAGCGCGTCCTTCAGCGCGGCGAAGAGTTCGTTCATGTCGATGGGCTTGGAAACGAAGCCGTTCATGCCGCTGTCGGCGGCGGCCTTGCGGTCCTCGTCGAAGGCGTTCGCAGTCATGGCGACGATCGGCACGGAGGCTTTTTCGGGGTCGCCGAACGCGCGGATGCGGCGGGTCGCCTCGTAACCGTCCATCACGGGCATCTGGATATCCATGAGGATGAGATCGTAGCGTTCCTTTGCCGCAAGTTCCACCGCGACGGAGCCGTCCTCCGCGCTGTCGGCTTCGATGCCGCAGCCGGAAAGGATCTCCAGCGCGATCTCGCGGTTGAGCTCGTTGTCCTCCACGAGCAGCACGCGCTTGCCCGTAAAGTCGTTCGCTTCCGCGGCTTCTTCCGTTTCGGCGGCGGGCAGCGTGCGCGCCGCAGGCGCTTCCGCATCCGCAAGGTGCAGCGCGAGGGAGATGACGAACTCCGTGCCCTTGCCCTGTTCGGTCGTGAGCGAGATGGTGCCGCCCATCATGTCGACGATGTTCTTGGCGATCGCCATGCCGAGCCCCGTGCCCTCGATGCGGCTCACGGTCGAGCTGCGCTCGCGCTCGAAGGGCTCGAAGATCTTCTCCGCGAATGCGGCGCTCATGCCGATGCCGGTGTCCTTCACGCGGAACTCATAGGTGCCGATCTCACCGGGCACGCTCCCGGTCTCGCGCACGGTCACGGTCACAGTGCCGCCCGCGGGGGTGAACTTGACCGCGTTCGACAACAGGTTCATGAGCACGCGGTTCAGGCGCGTTTTGTCGCACAGCACGTTGCCGTCGGCGATGCCGCGCACATCCATCCCGAACGAAAGCTGCTTTTTGCGCGCTTCCTCGCCGATGATGGTTTGGATCTCCTCCATCATCGCGGGGAGGTTCACGGGCTCCTCCTCGAGGCGGAGCTTGCCCGACTCGATGCGGCTCATATCCAGCACGTCGTTGATGAGCCCGAGCAGGTGGTTGCCCGAGGAGAGGATCTTGCCGAGGTAATCCTCGACCTTGTCGGTGTTCTTCACATCGCCGAGCGCCAGCGTCGTGAAGCCGAGGATGGCGTTCATGGGCGTGCGGATATCGTGCGACATGTTCGAAAGGAAGGCGCTCTTGGCCATGCTCGCGCTGTGCGCCATGTGCATGGCGTCTTCGAGGGCGCTCTCACGCCGCGCGTCCGCCGTTTCGTCGAGGATGACGAACAGCGTGTCTCCCGCCTGCGGGGGGTAGGCGCGCACGCGCAGCACGCGCTCCGTTTTGTTCTTGCCCGCGGCGAGTGCGAAACGCTCGTATTCGAAGACGGACTTCTCATCCCACCCGCGCAGGGCGGCGACGAGTTCGGGGCAGCCGAGCGCGTGCACGAGCTTGGCGACGGGGTTCCCCGTGAGCTCCTCGGGGCGGATATCCAGCATCTCTTCGGCGGATTGCGAAACGAAGCTGCAGTTCCACGTCACCGCGTTGACGAGCACGTACACGCCCTGCGCGTTGTCGGACAGGGTGTTGATGATGCGTTCGCGCCCGGAAAGCTGCACGCCGGCGCGGCGGTCCTGCCAGCGGGTGTTGATCTCGTAAAAGCCGAGGCACAGGATCATGATGAACACGTTCGCGCCGAAGGCGATCCACCGCACCTGTTCGATGTAGGCGATGCGGTCGCCCGAGATGGCGGATTCTTCCACCGTGAGGAAGAGGTGCCAGTCCATGATGCCGAGCGGGCGGAAGCTCACGGCGTAGGCGTAATCCCTGCCGTTGTTCGAGCCCTCGGCGTAGACCGCGCCGGACTTGCCCGCGTTGACGACCGCCTTCAGGCTTTCGGTGTCGGTGATATCGGGGTTGCCGCGGAAGCGCGAGCCCTCGAACACCGAGTAGAACATGAGGCTGAGCTTGCGCGTTTCGGCGAGCTGCCCCACCGAGCGGAAGAGCGTTCTGCCCTTTTCGTCGACCACGAAGGCGACGCCGCGCCCGCCGTAGGTCGAAAGCTTCAGCACCTCGAGGAAGGTGTCGAGGCGGTATTCCATGAGGAGCACGCAGTAGCCCTCGTCGGTGACGGGCGTCGGCAGCGGGATGGCGAAATCGAGGTAATCCGCCCCGCCGTCCGTTTCGTCCTGACGGCGGCGGACGAGGTTGCTCTCGCCGCGCAGCACGGGCAGCATCTCCTCATCGAGCTGCCAGCGTCCGCGCGTGCCGTTCGCCGCAAGGAAGAACCCGTCCTTCGAAATGATGTAGGTCTTGTCCGCGCCGGATTTTTCGAGCAGCTTCGTCAGCTCGTCGGCGATCAGGTCCTGCACGGCGCTGCGTTCGCTTGCGCGCCATTCCGAAAGGCTCAGCCCCTCGATCTCCATGATCGTCCACGTCTCGTCGATGCGGTTCATGAGGCTGAAGCGCAGCTGCTCCGTGTTTTCGGAAATGTGGTCGAGACCTTCGCGGTCGGCGGTCTCGGAGACCACGCCCACCAAATAGTTGACCAGCAGCCAGGAAGAAACCAGCGAGATGAGCAGCAATGCGAGCATCAGCCACTTGTTGTTCCGCATCCTTCGTTCCATTCGTTCTCTCCGTTTCCGAACAATGTCGTGCCCCGCGGGGCGTGTGTTTCTCGTTTATTGTGGTGTGTTGGTATTTTGCGTGCCTGTGCACGCCCGGGCATCCCCTTGCCCGGTTTCTTCGGAGACGGATCCCCTCAGTCACCTTCGGTGACAGCTCCCCTTGCACTTCAATGGGAGCCTGACCGCTTTGCTTTTTGAGCAGTACCGAGTGACAGACCGGAAAAGCAGCATTCCGCATCGAAAGATACTAATACCGGAGCCTCCACTTGAGGATGCAAGGGGAGGTGTCGTTGAGCCGAAGGCGAAATGACGGAAGGGATTCGACCGATGACGCTCAAGTGTCGTTGCGGTGGTGAATCCCGAGGTCATTCGGGTCGTTCGACACTTGCGTACTGCGAATCCCCTCAGTCACCTTCGGTGACACGCTGTCGATGTTCGCAAGCGAACATCGACAGCGCCCCGCATGCCTTCGGCACGCCCGGGCATCCCAACCCCTTCGCAGACCGCAAGCGGTTCCCTGCTTCGGGGAAGACTGCGTCTCTGCATCGACTCCTTCGCTCCGCTTCGGAGAAGACTTTGTCTCCAAGGGGAGCCTGATGGGCTTGCATTTGAGCGGTACCGAGTGACAGTCAAGTCGTGTGACTTCATTGCAACCGAGGCAACGCGTACCGTAAGGCTCCCCTTGAGGACTGCAAGGGGAGCTCCGCCGCAGGCGGTGAGGGGATTCGACCGATGACGCTCAAGTGTCGTTGCGGCGGGAGCTTCCCGTTCTCACTTCGTCTTCCAGTTCAGGGTCACGGTGCGTTCGGGCGCCTTCACGACACCGCCGCGCTCCGCGAGCCACGTGCGGAAAAGCTCTTCGAACCGCTCGGTGCGGATCTGTTCGTTTGCCCCGCGGATGAACGCGACATCGCCGTTTTCCGTGCCGAGCAGGCGGTCGCTGAGATACGCGACCTTGTAGTCGCCGTCGGGGTCGAGCGCCTTGCCGTCGGGCAGGGTCGCGGAAACGAGCCGTTCGCCCGCGGGCATCCACGGTGCCAGCTCGGTCTTGAGCCCCGCGGCAACGTAAAACTTCGTGCGCATGGTTTCGTGTTCGCCCTGCATGCCCGCAAGGCAGTCGAGGATGCGTTGCCCCTTGAGCGTCGCGGTCGCGATGCCCTGTCCCTCGGGGGTCACGCGGTCGGGCACGATGTTGCGCAGCATCGGCAAAATGAGTTCGCCCGCGAACAGGCGGCAGTTCGCGCCCTGTTCGGTTTGGTCGACAAGCACGAGGGCGATGTCCGCCCCGGTCACGTCCTTCATGACGTTCGCGACGA
This sequence comes from Clostridia bacterium, assembly GCA_030526425.1. Lineage (GTDB taxonomy): Bacteria > Bacillota > Clostridia > Christensenellales > CAG-138 > CAG-1024. Next base: position 3,244 of record JAUNCT010000039.1, on the reverse strand, counting down.
GCAGCGCGGTCTCGAGCCGCGTGAGGTCGCTTTCCACCGTGCCGACGACCTCGTCGGCGGTCTGCGCTTCACGGGAAAGGGATGCGTCGCGCGCCGCGTCGGCATGCGCGAGGTATTCCGCAACGGGCAGCTCGCCCGCGATCGCCGCGCGGGCCTCGCCGTTCAGCGTGCCCTCCGCGCCGGTGGTGATGTCGGTGATGATGCGCCCCTCGGCGAGGGTCCTGCGGATGGTCTCGGTCGCTTCGTTGATCGCGAAGCCGCCGCCCTTGATGTTCGTCATCACGGTGCTTTCCGCGCCGAACAGCAGGCTCTGCGCACCGGGGTCGCACAGGTACGCCATGATATCCAGCAGCAGGCGTTTGCGTTCGGGGCTTTGTTCCGCGTTGCGGCGGGTGATGCCCATGAAGTAATTCGGGATGGAATACAGATAATCGTCGTCTTCCCCGTCGCCGGTGAACACGGGCAAAAACACGTACTCGTGCCCGCTGTCGGTCAGCGACTTCTGCGACAGGGTGTTCATCGGTCCCGAGATCATGACGGCGGAGTGGCTCACCGCGAGCATCGGCACGCGGTAGCGCGGCAGGTAATCCCAATCGCCGGGGCGGACGACGCCGTCCTCCGTGAGCTTCTGCATCAGGGTCACGAGCGGCTCGAGGTGCCCTGCGGCGCCGGCTTCCCCGCGCTTGTAGGCGGAAAGCCATTCGAGGTTGTCGTGCCCCGCGAAGATACTTTGATACGCAAAGGGATAGAACAGCGTGCGGAACGCGTCCGAATACTTCAGCGAGGGGCGGAACCCGCGCACGGGCACCTCCTTCGTTTCTCCGTCGAGCGTTTCGGTGACGGTGAGCCCGGATGCGTCGATGGTGCGGATGAGCGCCGCGAATTCCGAATAGTTCGTCGGCAGCGCCCAGCCGTTCTCATCGAGCACGGTCTTGTCGCAGAGGATGCCGTGCAGATTCGTGGGACCGGGCAGGTAGTACAGCTTACCGTCGGGGCGGATGCACTGGTCGAGCGCCGTGAGGTAGAAGTTGTTGATGAAATCTTCCGCCGAGATCTCGAGGAAGTATTCGCCCGCCACCTCGGGGTGGTTGTGGACGTAGCGGTCGAACACGATGTCGCAGGCGGTGCCCGCCTTGAGGTTGCCCAGAAGCGCGGAGTTCGAATCCGACGCGCCGTCGTGCACCATCACGATGTCCACGTTCGGGAAGCGCTGTTCGATCGCGCTCTCGATCTCCCCTGCGAACTCCATGCCGTATTCGTAGTGGATGGTGACGAGCTCCTTCTCCCCGGCAACGGGCTTGAGCGTGAGGATCTCATTCTCGTAAGCGCCCTTCGGCAGCGCGGCCTTCGGCGCTTCCTTTTGTTTGCAGCCCGCAAGGCAAGTCAGGGCGAGCGCGCCCGCCGTCAACGCGGCGGCGAACAGGGTACGTTTCAAAATGCGGTGTTTCATGCTTTTCTCCCGGGGGTCGCAAGGGGACCGGTCGGTTCGGTGCCGTGCGCGCGGAGGACCGGAACGGGCGCACGGGTGCCGTGGTTTCACAGTTGTAAACTCATTGTATCACATATGTCACATGTTTGATATGCAAAATTCGCAAAAAATGCGGCGAAAAACGACATTCGAAACGCTTCCGTTCCGGTAAGCACCCAAATAACAGAAAGCCCCGGACGCGTTGTGCGCCCGGGGTTGGGGAAAACTCATTCGAACCGCTCGTCGCCGACGAACTTTTTGTAGGGACCGAGCATGCCCTCGGTCATTTTGCCGCCCGCCTTTTTCATCAGCGTTTTGTTGTTCAGCAGCATGCCGACGAGGTACATCTTCAGCACCGTGCCGCGCTGCTTCTGCGGGAAGTCGTACTGACCGTGCGCCTTGAAGAAGCGGTGATCCTCGCGCATCATGCCGCGCATGAGCCAGATGAGGTCGCGGAAGATGCGCATGCCGCCCACGCCGTAAAAGTTCTTGGGCAGCACGACCTTTTCATCCACCGCGTAGCACAGCTTTTTCGCCAGCGCGGCGATCTCGCCCGCGGGGTCGCGCTCGTCGGTCGCGATGCCCGCAAGGAAGTTTCCGCCGACCTCCGCCCGCGCGGTGATGACCTCCATCAGGTTCTTTTCCCTTGCGAGCGGACCCGAAACGAGGTAGGCAAAGGGCGTGCCCATCGTCACGGTGCGGTGCCCGTTGCAGAACTGGCGGTCGTCGTAGGTCTTGAAGCGCGTGCCCATCGAATGGTCGCACACGGTGAACGCGAGCACGACCGCCTCGGCGGTATGGATCTCGTTGCGGAGCATGTCGGCGAAGTTGTCGGTGTAGAAGCACTTGCCGTCCGCCGCGCAGCGGAAGCAGCCCATGCAGCCGCCCTTGAAGGGGAACTCGCGGATGTTGATGAGCCGCGTCTTCTTCGGGCACACGGCGCGGAAGCGTTCGACCATGGCGCGAAGGTTCGCATCCTCCTCCCCCATGTCGGCGACGACGACGATGTCGCCCGGCTTCTCTTCCTCCGAAAGCTCCGCCGCGGGGCAGGGCACGGGTGTGAACGCCGGGTGCGGGCGCGGCGCACGCTCGAACAGCCCGTTCTCATGCAAGAACACGAGCTGGCGGAACCACTGCTCCGCCTGTTTGCGCCCCTCTTCCTTCGTGAGGTCGTCCATGTCGGCGAACAGCCCGTTCACCACGTTCGCGCCGAGGTCGAAGGCGTTCTCCTTCACGTACTGCTGGGCGGTGGTGTCGTAAAAATGCTTCGAGGTCGTGACCTGCGAAACGGTCTTCCCCGCGAGGGAAACGCCGCGTTCCTTCATCAGGCGGATGAAGCGGTGCAGCTGCGACGGCGCGAAAAAGGTATACACGGGGTACGCGAACAGCACGCAATCCGCCGCGGCGAGCTTCGCCTCCGCTTCGGCAGGGTCCTTTTCGATCTTCGCGATAAAGCGCCCGGCGTGCAGGCAGCTCCACTGATGTTCGGGGAACCGTTTTTTCAAATACAGCAGCGTTTGCAGGGTGATGCTCGTTTCGCCCTTCGGGCTGCCGTTGACGACGAGGATACGCATATCTGATAAACCTCCTTCGGTGCGCCGCGCGCACACGGGTGCTCGCTCGGTTTCGTTCCGTATTCCATTATACGGACCCCGCGACGGGATTGTCCAATGAAGGGCTTTCATAGCGGGGTGGCGGCGGGCGGTGAAGGGAACGCTGCCATAGTGAATTGTCAAACCAAGTGCAACGCAGACAGGAGTTCAAAATCCCAGAGTT
>JAUNCT010000038.1 GCA_030526425.1 Clostridia bacterium | reverse complement strand
CAACAACAGCCGTCCCGCATCCGCGGGGCGGCTGTTCGTTTCCCGGCAACGGAAAAACCGGCACCCGAAGGTGCCGGTCGGTTTCACTCAAGAAGAGGCGTGTTTTACCCGAAACTCAGAAGATGCCCTGCTCGTACATGGCCTCCGCGACCTTCTTGAAGGAGGCGATGTTCGCGCCGGAAACGAGGTCGTAACCGAGCCCGTACTCTTCGGCGGCTTCCATGCTGATGCGGTGGATGTTCTTCATCATGCGGTGCAGCTGCGCGTCGACCTCTTCGGCCGTCCAGACGAGGCGCTCGGAGTTCTGGCTCATTTCGAGACCGGAAACGCCGACGCCGCCCGCGTTGACCGCCTTCGACGGCGCAACGACCATGTGCTTCTGACTGCGGAGGTAGTTCAGCGCGTCGTTCGTGGTCGGCATGTTGGCGACCTCGATGTAATACTTCACGCCGCTCGCCGCGATCTTCTCGGCGGATTCCATCGCAACGTCGTTCTGCGTTGCGGCGGGCATGTACACGTCGACGTCCTTGACGCCCCAGCACTTCGCGCCGGGCACGAATTCCACGCCGTATTTCTCGGCGTACGGTTTGCAGTGGAGGGGATCCTTCGCGCGCATCTCGAGGATGTAGTCGAGCTTCTCGCCGGTCACGCCGTCCGGGTCGTGGATGTAACCGTCGGGTCCCGCGAAATAGGTGACCTTCGCGCCCAGCTGCGACGCCTTCTTCATGATGCCCCACGCCACGTTGCCGTAGCCGGAGATCGCGAGGCGCTTGCCCTCGATGGTGTCGTTCTCATGCGCGAGGACTTCCTGCAGGTAGTACACCGCGCCGTAACCCGTCGCTTCGGGGCGGATGAGGCTGCCGCCGGAGGCAAGACCCTTGCCCGTGAGCACGCCGTTCTCCCACACGCCCTTCAGGCGGCGGTACTGACCGAACAGGTAGCCGATCTCGCGTCCGCCCACGCCCATGTCGCCCGCGGGTACATCGATGTCGGGCCCGATGTAGCGGTACAGCGCCGTCATGTAGCTTTGGCAGAAGCGCATCACTTCACCGTCGGATTTGCCGGCGGGGTCGAAGTCCGAGCCGCCCTTGCCGCCGCCCATCGGCAGACCCGTCAGGCAGTTTTTGTAGGTCTGCTCGAAGCCGAGAAACTTGATGATGTCTTCGTTGACGTTCTTTTGGAAACGGAGACCGCCCTTGTAGGGGCCGATCGCGCCGTTGAACTGCACGCGCCAGCCGCGGTTGGTCTGCCAGTTGCCGTGGTCGTCCAGCCAGCAAACGCGGAAGGTGAACATGCGCTCGGGTTCGACCATGCGCTTGAGCAGGTCGGCCTTCTCGTATTCGGGGTGGGCGTCGAGCACGGGGGAGATCGAGGACAACATTTCATCTACGGCTTGGACAAATACAGGCTGACCTGCGTGTGTTTTCTTGACGTATTCGATGGTATTGGCGACATGTGCGTTCATGAGTTTTCTCCTTTTTCGTTGAATGACTTGGGGTTTGTCGTTCGGTTACCGAGAAACATGAAGGTGTGCCGGATATCGTAAGATGAATGTCTTGTCCCTTTGGTTCTCCTTTGTGCGGTTTTGAAATGCTTGCAGGAACGGCGGACCGGAAGGGGGCTCCGCCCGGTCCTTCCGTCAATGAAGTGGTTTCATGAGTTCATTATAAAATCGCATGATACGGGATTTCAATAATTTTTTTACGCACAAAGAAACTTTTTTTACATACGGCAAAAACCTGCGCGGTGCGGGCTTTTTCTTTGGGAAATGTCTTTCCGCTTGGGCGTTTCGGAAGAGAAAGCGGGGCAGACCGCACGCGGAAAGGGCGGTTGTTCGCCGTGCCGTGCTGTGATAAAATCGGAACGAAGGGCGCGCCCGGACATAGGGTTTCCGCACGGTGTGCCGCTGCAAAACCGAAAAAGAAAGCGGGGGTCGCCGATGGAAAACATGCAAGAGCGGGAAGAAAACGCCGTCGTTCTCACCGAGGAACAAATGGAGATCATCGATTATCTGGACACGACGGAAATGGAAGGATCGGCGGAACAGATCGAAGCGTTCCTGGACTTCGCTTATCAGTTCAACATCACGGAGGAAATGCACAGACAACTGTACAAAGTACGACCGAAAACGGCGGACGAAATATGGACGCTGTTGTCAAAAGTGAAGAGCGGGGAGGCATAACCACTGAAACCACCGAAGACGGTGGTTTTTCCGATGCCTCGTCATTCCGAAAACAACCAAGCCGACACCACGCGGTGCCGGCTTTTCTCATGCATTCTTCCTCGTTCGTTTCACGCCTGTGTTTTCTCTTCGCCGCGCAGGGCGAGCCAACGGTCCACGCGCGTCAGCGCGCTGCGGTGCTTGTTCATCACGGTGCGCCGCGTGCAGCGCAGGTCCTCGGCGATGTCGTCCCACGGGAGAAAGCACAGGTAGCGCTTTTCGAGCACGTCCCGTTCCGCGGCGACGGGCACCGCGGCGATCGCCTCGCGCACCGCGCGCAGCGCTTCGTTCAGGCGGCGGATCTCCGCGTTCAGTTCGTTTTCCGCGTCCATCAGCGCCGTGATGGCGGTCTCGAGGGCGTGGTCGTTCCCGCTGCCGCCGGGGACGGGTCCCGGGCAGGCGCTGCTGAGCTGCATGCTCAGGTTGCGCACCCGTTCGAACCGCCGCATCTTCGTGCGCACGGCGTGTTCCGCCGCTTGCACCTGTTCGAGGTATTCCTTTGCGGTCAATGCCGCACCCCCTTTTTGCGGTATTTGCATTCGTTTTCGAGGCGGCGGAGCAGCATCGCCCCGTCCACCGCGGTCAGCGCGCCGTACCAACGGGAGAGGAAGAACTCCCCGGTCTGCTCCAGCAGCGCCGCGATGCGTTCGCTGTGCGGGTTCCGCGCGCGGAGCCGGGCAAGAAGCCGGTAATCCTCCGCCGCCTGCAGAACGATCGCGTTCGCGAGCGCTTCGTATCCATCCATATGGTGTCCTCCTTGTTCGTTCGTCGGGGATGCGAAGGACCGGGCGGAAAACGCCCCCGCGCATCCGTTCCCGGTCCCGCCGTTTTCCCTTGCCGGTCGCCCGCTCCCCAAGCGGGCGTGTCGTTTCGTTGTTCCGCATGTTCCCGCGCGGGGAAATTCAGCGGTGCATCAGCCCCGGCATCTTTACGGAATGCCGCCCGTCGTCGGGCATGTACAGGTCGCCCAAAAGCTGCGCGGGCACGATCGCGTGCTTGCCGAACCTCCCGCGGATGCCGTCGACGCAATCGTCCAGCAGGCGTTGGCGCACGTGCTTCGTTCCGTCGTCGAACAGCGTCGTCTGCAGGGCGGTGTTCTCGGGCACAAGGTCGAAGGTCGCCACGCACACCGCGCGCACGGGGTTCCGCCAGGCGTAGTTTTCGATGAACAGGCTGCGCGCCGCCTGCGCGATCTCCGCGGGGCTCTGCGTCGGGTACTGCACGCGCGTCTGCTTCATCAGCCCGTAGCCGATGTCGCTCTCGCGGATATAGATGCGCACGCCCCGCGCCGCCAGCCCGTGCCCGCGCAATTGGTGCCCGACCTCCTGCGAAAGCTCGAGCAGCACCTTCCACACGCGCTCCTCGGTCATCAGGTCCCGGCTGCAGGTGATGCCGTGGCTCACGCTCTTCACCTCGCGCCGGTAGTCCGCGGGCTGCACGGGCGCGCGGTCGAGCCCGTTCGCGCTCTGCCACAGCGCCACGCCGTTCTTGCCCAGCACCATCCGCACCCACTCCACGGGGCTTTCCGCCAGGTCGCCGATGGTGAACACCGCCCGTGCGTTCAGCTTGCGCGTCGTCGCGGGTCCGCAGTACAGCAGGTCGGAGACCGGCAGGGGGAAAACGCGCTCCTTCCAGTTTTCGGGCGCGAGCAGGGTCACGGCGTCGGGCTTTTTCATGTCGCTGCCGAGCTTGGCGAGCACCTTCGAAAACGACACCCCGATGGACACCGTGAGCCCCAACTCCGCCTTGACCGCGCGGCGGATCTCGTGCGCGGTCTCTTCCGCCTCGTTGAAATCGCGGCAGATGGGGGAGATATCCACCCAGCACTCGTCCATGCCGAAGGGCTCGATGTCGTTCGCGTAGCGGGCGTAGATGCCGCGCGCCAGCTTCGAATACTTGCAGTACTGGTCGTACTGCGGCGGCACCATGATGAGCCCCGGGCATTCGCGCCGCGCTTCCCAGTTCGCCATGCCGGTGCGCACGCCCATCGCCTTCGCTTCCGCGCTCGCCGTCAGCACGATGCCGTGCCGCTCCTCGGTCGAACCGCACACGGCGATCGCCTTCCCCCGCAACGACGGGTCCAGCATCTGCTCTACCGTCGCGTAAAATTTGTTCATGTCGATATGCAGGATCTTCTGCATCGTTACCGCCTCCCCGCGGGTGCCGTGAAAGCGCGCCGCCTGTTTTCGTGCAAACAGCGTAACACCAAATTATGCGACTGCACAAGCGAACATAGGGGCGAAAAAGGAAATAATTGTTCGTTTTGCAAAATGCAGTAGCAGAAAATGCGATTCCGGGCTTTACTTTTGGAACGGGGCGTGCTATCATGACGGCATGGAAACCGAAAGGCGGTGCAACATGGAAAACAACGGAACCACCCACGCCAAGCCCCGGCTGCAGTTCGGCGGCATACTGCGCGCATACCGGCAAAAGGCCGGGCTCGAACAGGAAGAGGTCGGCCGCACGCTCGGCGTCAGCAAGCACACCGTTTCCAATTGGGAACGCGACGTCGCCCGTCCCGATGTCTCCTACATCCCGACGCTCGCGCGCGTTTTGTCGATGCCGCTGCACGCCTTTTTCGGCATGCCGGAACCGGAACGCCTCTCGAAGGCGGAGCAGGAACTGCTGGCGGATTTCCGCCTGCTCACGCCCGCATACCGCAGCCACGCCAAGGCGCAGGTCGCCGCGTGCGTGTTGCTGCAAACCGAAGCGCGCGCCGCGTCGCTGCGCAGCACGTTCCGCGCCCTCACCGGGCACGAGGGCACCTTGGCGGCGGGCTTCGATGTGCCGCTCGAATCCGAACCGAACACCTACCGCGCATATGTGCGCCGCGGCGGTCTTGCCGACCGGGCAGACGATATCTTTCCCGTCAACGGGCAGAGCATGGAACCCATGTTCCCCGACGGGTCGAAGGTCTACGTCGCGCGGGCGGAAGCGGGCGCCGTCGCTTACGGCGAGGTCATCGCCTGCGTGGTGGCGGGCACGCCGCTGGTCAAACGCTACGAGCGCGACGGGCTGCATTCCGTGAACCCGCTGTTCCCGGTCATCCGCGTGTCCGAGCACGACGACATGCGCCTCATCGGGCGGGTGCTCGGTCCCGTCGGCGAACACGACCTCGCGACCGAAGAAGAGGTGCGCGAGCTCGAAGCCCTTGCGGCGGAATGAGCGTCCGCACGGAGGGAGAACGGATGAAACCGACGGAAGACCGCTATGTCCGGCGGTATGTGGATGTGGAAGTGACCTTCGACGCAGCGGGCAGGATGCGCCCGCGCGCGATCCTCTGGACGGACGGCAACCGCTACGAGATCGACCGCGTGACGGATGTGCGCCCCGCCCATGCGGAAAAGTCCGGCGGTCAGGGCGACCGCTACCGCATCAAGGTGCACGGGCACGACCGGGAGCTTTTTTTCGAGCACAACCCGGAATTCGGCGCGGTGTCCGTGGGCCGCTGGTTTTTGCAATGCAAGCTTTGACGGGAGAGATCGATTTGACAGAACGGAAAACAACGAACGACAAAACGGGGGAGATCCTCCGCTTCATCCGCACCTACCGCGAGGAGAACGGCTACGGTCCCACCATGCGGGAGATCGGCGCCGCGGTGGGCATGCGCTCGCAGGCGACCGTGTTCAACAAGCTCGCGCGGATGGAACGCGACGGTCTCGTGACGACCATCCCCGGCAAGCACCGCAGCGTCCGCGTGGCGGAACCCGCCGCGGAAGAACAAAGGGAGCGTCCCTGCGCCGTGCTGCGGTGCAGCTTCGCCATCCCGCAGGGCATGGTGCCCGAAAGCGTGATCGCCATGGTCAAGGACGGGACGGAGGCGAAGCTCGTGCCGGTCCCGGCGGACCGGGTGGAACTGCTGTCCGTCGCGACGGGCGGTTGAAAGGAGGACAAGGCATGGAAAACACCGTTCGCAGACCCATCGCCGAAAAGGCGCGGCGCTGCGCGTTCACGGGGTACCGCCCGCTGAAGATGCCCTTCGAGTACGATGAGCAGTGCGACCTCGCGCTCGATTTCAAAAAGCGCCTGCGCGAGACCCTCGAGGTGCTGATCCTTCAGGGCTACACGCACATGATCTCCGGCGGTGCGCAGGGCATGGACCTCATGGCGGCGGAAACCGTGCTGGACCTTCGGGAACGCTACCCGCACGTCACGCTCGAAATGGCGGTCCCCTTCGAAGCGCAGGCAGAGAAGTGGGATGCGGACTACCGCGCCCGCTGGCAGCGCTGCATCGACGGTGCGGATATGATCACCGTGCTTTCGCACGAATACCACCGCGGGTGCATGTACGCCCGCAACCGCTACCTCGTGACGCAGGCGGACCTGCTGCTCGCCTGTTACGACGGGCTTGAAGGCGGCACGCGCAAGACCATCGACTACGCGCGGCGCAACGGCGTCGCGGTGTGCACCATCCCTCCGGTGAAAACGGCAAAGCGCCGCGGTGCCTGAACGGGCGCCGCGCACCCGCGGGCGGAGGGCTTCGCAAACAGCAAAACCATATCCGTTCCGCCTTCGCATCGGCGCGGGGGAGGGGCGAACCGCCGCAAAACCGCCCGTTTTCGGTCCGGTGAAAAATATTTTGCGTTTTTCGAAAAAAACACTTGCAATTTCCGTTCGAACAGCGTAATATATCTATCTGCGGGGCATTAGCACAGTTGGTAGCGCGCAACGTTCGCAATGTTGAGGTCAGGAGTTCGAATCTCCTATGCTCCACCAATCAAACCGGGTCGAAACAACGACCCGGTTCTTTCTTTATCCGAACGAATGCAAGGAGGGCTTTGCCGTGCGCCGCATGTTTTCCGCGCTCATCATCGCGTTTTCGACCTATTCGCGCATCCCCATGCCGCAGGTGGAATGGACGGATGCGAACCGGCGCCACGCCATGTGCTTCTTTCCGCTCGTCGGGGCGGTCGTGGGGGCGGCGGTCGCCCTTTGGCTGCGGCTTTCGCTCGCCCTCGGTTTCGGGGCTTTTCTGCGCGGCGCGGTCGCGGCAACGATCCCGCTGCTGATAACGGGCGGCATCCACATGGACGGGTTCATGGACACGGCGGACGCGCTTGCTTCGCACCAACCGCGGGAACGCCGCCTCGAGATCCTCAAGGACAGCCACACCGGCGCCTTCGCCGTCATGTCCGCTGCGGCGTATCTGCTCGTCTCCGCGGCGCTGTACGCCGAAGCCGGCGCACGCGACGCTTTGCCGCTTGCGGGCGTGTTCGTTCTCTCGCGGGCGCTCAGCGCGGCGACCGCCGTCACGCTCCCCGGCGCAAGGGCGAACGGCATGCTTTCGGGCTTCACACGCCCCGCGGGGCAGCGTGCCGTGCTCGGCGCGGCGGTGGTTTTCTCGGTGCTCGCGGCGGTCTTGTTTTGGCAAACCGGTCCCGTCTGCCTGCTCTGCTGCGTCCTCGCGGCAACGCTGAGCACTTGGTATTACCGCCGCATGGCGCTCGGCGCGTTCGGCGGCGTCACGGGAGACCTTGCGGGTTGGTTCACCACGGTCAACGAACTGCTGCTCGCTTTCTGCGTCGTGCTGTCGGGTAAACTCTGCTGAAGGCACATCCGCAACGGAAATAAGCGCCCGCCGCTTGCAACCGCGCAAGAATCGGAGTACAATAGTCGGGTCAAAAGGGAGTAGCGGCCTTTGAGGGTTCACTTCTTCGTCAGGTCGGTCGCGCACGCGACCCGGAAAGTGATGAAACAGCGAGACTTTTACTGTACACTGCAGTAGGGGTCTTTTTATTTGCAAACCGAACATACAAGAAAGGACATGGAAGTCGATGTTGATGCAGTTGGTTTTGTTGTTGGTTGGTTTCGTGCTCTTGGTCAAGGGTGCGGATTGGTTTGTGGACGGTGCGGCGAGCATCGCGAAGAAGCTGGGCGTTTCGCAGCTCATCATCGGTCTCACGATCGTGGCGATGGGCACGAGCCTCCCCGAGGCGGCGGTCAGCATCACCTCGGCGCTGGGGGGCAACGCGGGCATCTCCATCGGCAACGCGGTCGGCAGCAACATCATGAACATCCTGCTCATCCTCGGCATCACCGCGGCGATCGTCAACGTGAAGATCCAACGCTCGACCTTCCGCTATGAGATCCCCTTCATGGTCGGCATCACGGTGCTGCTCATGGTGCTCGGTCTCACGGGCGGCGCGCTCGGCCGTGCTGCGGGTCTCGTGTTCTGGGCGCTGTTCATCGCCTTCTTCGTCTACCTTTGGTTCATCGCCAAGCACGGCGGTCCGCAGGAGGAGGGCGAAGCCAAGGACATGCCCGTCTGGCAGTGCATCCTCGCGATGCTCCTCGGCGGCGTGATGGTCGTCAAGGGCTCCGACTTCGTGGTCTCCGGCGCAACGGGCATCGCCCGCGCCTTCGGTATGAGCGAGCGCTTCATCGGGCTGACGATCGTCGCCTTCGGCACCTCGCTGCCCGAGCTCGTCACCGCGGTCACCGCCGCGAAAAAGGGCAATGTCGATATCGCCATCGGCAACATCGTCGGCAGCAACATCTTCAACATCCTCTTCGTCGTCGGCACGACGGCGCTGATCTGCCCCATCCCGTTCGAGCGCAAGTTCGCGGTCGACACCGCCGTGGCGGTCTTTGCGGGCGTGCTGCTGTGGGCGGGCACCGCAAAGCACAAGGAGCTCCGCCGCCCCTGCGGCATCCTCATGCTGCTGTCCTACGCCGTGTATTTCGCGTATCTCTGCCTCGCATAAGGCGGCGGTACGGCATCCGCGCCCCTTTCCCGGGGCGCTTTTTCTTTGCAACGGGGTTTGCCGTAACCGATGGGAAGGTACCGCAAACGGAACTTCGCACTTGCGTTTTTCCGCGCTTTTGTGCATCATAAAAGAACAGGGGAGGGATCGGAAATGGAATACATCGGTACGAACGAAGCGGCGGCGCTGTGGGGCGTCTCATCGCGGCAGGTGCGCAAATGGTGCGCGGATGCCTCCATCCCCGGCTGCGTCCTTTTGGGCAAAAGCTGGCAGATCCCGGCGGGGACGAAAAAGCCCGCCGACCGCAGGACGCGCTCCGGCAAGGCGGCGCTGCGCCGCAACGAGCACCTCGAGCCGTACATGAATGCGGAATACTGCCTGCACACGGCGGAAAGCTGCCTCACGGAAAGCGACCGCATCCTCTGCGATGTTCACAATACCCTGCTGACGGGCGATCTGAACGGCGCGTTCCGCAAGATCGTCGCGTTCAGCGACCGGTGCGAGGCGGAATATTTGCTGCCGGCGCTCTTTCTCCGCTTCGATATCGCGGGCTATCTCGGGGAAACGGACGACGCCGTGGAATGCTACCGCCGCTTGGCGGAACGGATCGGAACCGGGGAGTATCCTCTGACCTGTCTGTATCTCGATCTGCTCCGCGGCACCGACGACCCGTCGTTCGCGACGATGGATATCCCGGTGGCGGCGCTCCCGGTGTTCCTGTACCGTCACCGGCGCATCCGGCTGATCCGCCTCTCGCAAACGGAGGAGCGCCCCGCGGTCGCCGACCTCGAGCTGTACAGCAAGGTCGTCGAAAGCATGAACAACACCGAGGTCACCGCCTATATGCACGCGCAGCTCGCCGCCTATTACGCCTGCAACGGCAACGACGCGCTGCACGACCTGCACGCCGAAAAGGCGCTTGCGATCTGTCTGCCGCGCAAGTGGTATCTCATCATCGCAGAGCACAGCTTTTTCGTGGACTGGAAGCTCGGGCAGCGCGCGGATAAGCAAACACAGGACGCCGTCCGCACCCTTGCGGAGCATCTGTCCGAGCATGCGGTCGCCAAGGCGGAGCCGGGCAGGGTCCGCTGCGAAGACGGGTACGATCCGTATCTGTTGCTCCGCATCTCCTTTTTGATCGTCGGCGACCACACCCGCGAAGAGATCTGCGAAATGCTCGGGCTTTCGATGTATCAGCTCAAACGCTATACGGCAAAGCTTTACCGCCTCGCGGGGACGGATAACCGCAAGGATTTCGCGGCGTTCTGGGTCGCGCAGCTCGAACTGATGTAAGGGAAAACAAAAAAGGAAGACGGCTTCGTCTTCCTTTTTTTGTGTATTGCGTTCTGTTCTCAGCCGAGGTATTCGCCCGGCACCTCGATCGTGAGGTCGCTCAGGGCAAAGGTCGAACAGGGGTGGATGTACCCGTGCACGATGTCCGAATAGCGGCGCCCTTCGTTCTCTTCGGGGGCGAAGATCTCACCGCTCACGAGCTTCGAACGGCACCAGCCGCACTCGCCGCTGCGGCAGCGGGAAGGCGCCGCGATGCCCGCACGCTCGATCGCCACGAGGATGGGCTCGTCCGCCGAAGCGTCGATGACCCGCTCCTCGCCGCACCGGCGCACCGTCACGCGGAAGGTCTTGCCCTTCGCGTCCTGCGGGTAACCGGGCTGTTCCCAAACCTTCTTGGTCACGCCCATCATCTCGCGGCGGACAAGGCGGCGGGGCAGACCGAGCTTTTCGATCTCACCGCAGAGGAAGCGGTACATCGCTTCGGGCCCGCAAATGAACACGCTGCAGTCGGGCGTAAGGTATTTTTGAATGAGCTCCGCGGTCAAAAAGCCGTGCGCGTAGCCTTCCTTCTCCTCGTCGGAAAGCACATAGGCGACCTTGACCTTGCCGCAAGCGGCGGCGATCGCGTTCAGCTCGTCGCGGAAGAGGATTGCCTCCTCCGTGCGGCAGCCGTAGAGGATCGTCAGCTCGAAATCCTCGATCCCGTCGCGGATGGCGCGCGCCATCGAAAGGAACGGCGTGATGCCGCTGCCGCCCGCCAGCGCCACGACATGCTTCGCGTCGCGCAGGTCTTCGTAATAGAACTGACCCTGCCCGTCCGAAGCGAGCACGCGGTCACCGGCCTTGAGGTTCTCCAGCAGGTAGTCCGCAACGAAGCCCTTGGGGTTCGACTGCACGGTGACGGAAACGGTGCCATCGAGCGTATCCTTCGGCGAGGAGCAGATGGAGTAGGGGCGCGTCACGAACGAATCGCCGATCTTCAGTTTCAAAGAAATGTACTGCCCCGCGCGGAACCACGCCGCGGGCTTGCCGTCCGCACGGCGGAACACGAAGGTCTTCGCGTGCGCGCCGGGGTGCGCTTCGATGCGCGAAACGACCAGCTCTTGGTAATCGGGGTGGAGGCGCTTGGCGTTGTTGTTGATGGCGAACTCCGCACGGATGTCCTTTGCGGGCGCCGCCTGGATCGCCTTTTCGCGCACCTTGCTCATGCCCTTGAACTTGAGCATGTCGAATACGCCGATCAAACCGACTTTGACGTTCAGTGCCATTATTGTTTCCCTCCTTCCGCGAGGTCCTTCAGTGCGAGCTTTGCGACCAGCTGACCGCAGATGTAGGCGGCGCTGTAACCGTCGCCGCGGGGACCCGCCGCGCCGATGGGGCGCAGTCCCTTCACGGGGTAATCGGTCGAAAGCATCATCATGCGCGCCATCATGCCGTCCCAGTCGGCGGTCTCATGTCCGTAGACCGCGCCTTCCGGCGTGCCGAGGTACCGTGCGAAGGTCCACGGCGTCGCCACGGCGACCTCCTCGATGTGCCCCGCAAGGTCGATGCCCGCCTTGTCCTTCAGGCTCTTGAGGAACTTCCGCGCGACGTCGTTTTTGAACTTCACATAGTCCTTGTCGGAAAGACCGTTCCAGTCCACCGGCGAACCGAAGGTCGTGAACGAGCAGATGCAGGTGCCTTCGGGCGAGATGTCGGGGTTGGCGATGTTGTAGCACAAAAAGATGCTGTAATCGTTTGTCGCCATGCCGCCCATGATGTCCCGGTACTCCTTCGCGGAGTCCGAGCTCTTCGGCAGGAAGATGCTGTAATCCTTGATGCCGAGCGCCTCCGCCGGGCAGTCGAGGCAGAAGTAGGCGGTGAACATGCGCGCGCCGAAGCGCCCGTCGCGTGCCGCGGAAAGCTTCTTCTCCCGCTCGGGGATCAGCTCCTTCGGGATCATCTTGCCGTACAGGATGTCGGGGTTGATGTTCGCGAGCGCGTAGTCGCAGGCAACGTCGCCCATCGAGGTCTTCACGCCGCACAGGCGGTCGCCGTCGAACAAAAACTGTTCCGCGCGGCAGTTGAACCAAATCTCGCCGCCGAGCTCGCGGAAGCGTTCGGTCATCGCCGTGCTGATCTCATGCGAGGTGTGCTTCGGGATGTAGGCGCTGCGGCTCACGTACTTGTGCACCATCGCCGCGTAGTGGATGAACGCGAGGTGCTCCATGTCCACGCCGAGGTAGGACCAGTACACCGCGAGGATGTCCTGACACTTCTTCGGCAGCTTCAGCGCGTCGAACACCTTCTGCGTCGGGTAGGCGCCCGTGCGCAGCATGTTCGGGTACTTCGCCTTCAAAACGTTCGAGTCCGCGTGCCCCGCGCTCGCCGTGATGTAGGAGATGCCGTCGAGCACCTCTTCGAACAGGTCGAACAGCTCCGTCATCTTCGCGCGGCTGCCCGGTACGTAGACTTCCATTTGGTCGATGAACGGCTGCACGCCCGAGGGCATGGTCACATCCATGGGGGTGCCGTCCGAATAGGTGCTGATCACGCGGAAGCAATCGGGCACCTTGATCCAGTCGACCTTCACGCCGTACGCGTCGAAGATCGTGCGCACGTCGCCCGGGTTGTCCGCGGGACCGAGGTCGCACAGCTCGTGCAGCGAGGGTTCGATCTCGAAACGCCCCCTGCGGAAGCTGCTCGCACAGCCGCCGGGGAGGTTGTGCTGCTCGATGAGCAGGGTCTTCTTGCCCGCAAGCGCCATTTGGATCGCAGCCGACAGACCCGCGTTTCCGGCGCCGGCAATGACTACATCGTATTTTTTCATGTGACACCCCTTTTCGATTGATTGGTGGTTAGTCCAGTAAATGGATTCTACACCGAAGTGTGTGAAAAATCAATATTTTCTTATTGTTGCAATCCGCGTTCGGGAAATATATGATGGAAGGGAACACAGCGGAACGGAGTATCCCATGGAAAAGCTTTTCAACCGTCTCAAACAGCCCTCGCTGAAGGATATGTGCATGCAGGCCCTGCTCGGAAAGATCCTTTCCGGGCACCTCAAGCCGGGCGACCGTCTGCCCGCCGAGCGCGAGCTGTCCGAACAGCTGGGCGTCAGCCGCTCGAGCGTCAACCACGCCGTCATGGAGCTTGCGACCCTCGGCTTTGTGGAGATCGTCCCGCGGCGCGGCACCGTCGTGCGCGATTACCGCAAGCATCCCACGCCGCAGTCCCTCGCGGCGGTCATGAGCTACGGCTCCTTCGAACTCGATGCGGAGCTGTTCAACGACCTCATGTCCTTCCGCAGGCTCGTCGAAACGGAGTGCGCGCGCCTCGCCTGCGAAAACATCTACGAAACGACCTACAACGAAATGGCGGAACTCGTCGAGCGCTTCGCCGCGGGGGAGGGCGACCTCGCCGAAAACCTCTACGGCTTCCATTACCGGCTCACGCAGGCGTCGGGCAACCTCATGTACAGCATGATCTTCTCGGGCTTCGAACCGTTGATCCGCACGCTCATCGCCCGCCATTACATGCTGCGCTCCGCCGATACCGGCGAACTTGCCGAACGGTACCGCGCCCTGCTCGCCGCCATTTCCGCGCACGACGCGCCCCTTGCGGAACGCCTCATCGGCGAGATCCTCGAACGCGGTGTTTCCGCGCTGCGCGGCAGCTGAGACCCGGAAAACAGAATATATTCCGTTGCAGCAGGCGTTCCCGCACGGGGACGCTTGCTTTTTGTTTCCGCTTCGTGCTACCATTCTGATTGGTGGTTATACCACAAAAACGGAAGGAGGAAACGATGCCTGTGGATACGAACAAGCGCTATGACGTCATCGTCGTCGGCGCGGGCAACGGCGGTCTGTCCGCCGCCTGTTATCTCGCGAATGCGGGGAAGAAGGTGCTCGTGCTCGAAAAGCACAACCTGCCCGGCGGCTGCGCGACGAGCTTCCGCCGCGGCGACTACGAATTCGAAGCGACCCTGCACGAAATGTGCCAGATGGGCGATGGCTTGGAGGGACGCCCGAAGGGAGCGGTCCGCAAGCTCCTCGAGGACGATTACAAGCTCGGCGTTGACTGGGTGCCCGTGTACGAAAGCTTCGCGTCCGTCGCGACCGAGGGGGACGGGTTCAAAGTATCGATGCCCGTCGGTGTCGAAGCCTTCATCGACGAGATGGAGCGCGCGGTCCCGGGTTCCCGCGAATCCATGACCACGGTCATGGAGCTCGGGCGCATGCTGGTCGACGGCGTCGGCTGGCTTGCGGCGCACGACAACGAGCCCTCGCCGCCCGCAAAGGTCGAGATGCTCCTGAAGTATTACGACCTCATGCGCGTCGTACCCGTGCCCTGCAGTGAAATGCTCGACCGCATCGGCGTGCCCGAAAAGGCGAAGAACATCTTCCAGTCCTACTGGACCTTCGTCGCCGCCGATTCCACGGAAATGAGCTTTGCGGTCTACACCTTCATGACCTATGTGTACCTCACGCAACTCCCGTGGATCGCCAGGCACCGCAGCCACGAGATCGCCCTCGCGTTCGATAAGCGCATCCGCGACCTCGGCGGTGACATCTGGTACAACACCCCCGTCAAAAAGATCGATGTGCGCGGTGCCGCCGTGCACGGCGTGGAGCTGGCGGACGGCACGTATCTTGCGTGTGACCGCGTCATCTCGAACCTCATGCCGCACGTGGTGTTCGACCGCATGGTCGACCACGCCGAGATCCCCGTGCGCGACCTCAAGGCGATGAACGCGCGCAAGCTCGCGCAGGCGGCGTTCACCGTGTACCTCGGGCTCGACGCCTCCGCCGAAGAGATCGGTCTGAAGGATTACGATACCTTCATGCGCTACGACCCCGACAACCGCAGGCAGTGGCTCTCCTCGGATAAGATCGAGACCCACAAGGACATCACCTGCACCTGCCTCAATGCCGCCCTGCCGGATGCGGCGGGACCCGGGCGCGCGTTTCTGCAGTTCTCCAAGTTCTACGACGGCGACGCCTTCGAGAACGTCACCGAGGAAGAATACTTCAAGGTCAAGGACCGCATCGCGCGGGAGTGCGTGGAGCGCTTCGAAGAGGTCACCGGCTGCGATATCCGAAATCACATCCGGGAGATCGTCGTCGCCTCGCCCATGACCTGGGCGCGGTACCTCGGCACCCCGAAGGGCGATGTTTACGGCTATTACCCCCGCACGTGGGACGGGATGTTTCCGCGCGTGCAGTGCGGTCATCACGACGATTACACCGTCAAGGGGCTGCGCTTCGTCGGCGGGCACGGCACGCAGATGGACGGCTACAGCCAGGCGTACCTCAGCGGCGCGGAACAGGCGCGCTACATGCTCCTGGATATGAAGGAGGGCAAGTGACATGGCAAAGTACGGATATGACAGATCGAAGCTCAAGGGGCTCACGCCGTTCCCGTTCCTCGGGGAAGTGAAAACGCGCAACAAGCACATCGAAGCCGCGGACACCGCGCTTCCGCAGTCCGTCTTCAACCCGAACCGGCTGGCGGATGCCCTGCACCCCGTCGTGCAGTACGCCAAGGTCGCCGAGGTCGTCGATCACGGCGATGCGAAGAGCTACGTGCTCGTGCCCGATGCGGCAAAGGGCACCAAGGCGCTCGCGTATTTCCGCGCGGGGCAGTACGTTTCCGTTTCGCTCGACATGGACGGCGTCACCGCAGATAAGCCCTACACGCTTTCCTCCGCGCCGAAGGCGGCGCTCGGCAGCGAACACACGAGCTACACGCTCACCGTCAAGCAGGCGCCCGGGTCCGACGGCGCGACCCACATCCTCGGACACTGGCAGGAGGGGACGGAGGTCACCCTCAGCGGTCCGAAGGGTGAGTTTTACTATCAGGAAATGCGCGACGCGCGGCACGTGCTCGCCTTGGCGGGCGGCAGCGGCATCACGCCGTTTCTCTCCATGGCGGCCGCCGTTGCGGACGGCACCGAGGATTTCCGCCTCACGGTCCTGTACGGCAGCCGCACGAAGGACGGCATCCTCCTGAAGGAGGAACTCGATGCGCTCGAAGCGAAGAGCAAGGGCAAGGTCCGCGTCGTGCACGTCCTCTCCGATGAGACCGCTGAAGGGTACGAGCACGGTTTCATCACCGCGGAGCTCATCCGGAAGTACGCCGAGGGCGACACCTCCGTGTTCGTCTGCGGTCCGCGCGCGATGTACGGCTTCGTCAAGGCGGAGCTCAAAAAGCTGCCCATCCCCGAACGGCGCATCCGCTTCGAGCTTTCGGGCGAATTCGGCGATCCTTCGCGCGCAGCGGGCTACCCGGCGGAAGCCGCGGGCAAGACCCACAGCATCACGGTGTGGATCCGCGGGGAAAAGCGCGTCGTTCCCTGTAAGGCGGAACAGAGCCTCCTCCGCGCCATGGAGCAGGCGGGCATCCGCGTCCCGTCCGACTGCCGCAGCGGTCAGTGCGGCTGGTGTCATTCGCGCCTCATCGCGGGCGATGTCTTCGTCCCCGAAGAAGCCGACGGGCGCCGCATGGCGGATAAGCAGTACGGCTGGATCCACCCCTGCGCGACCTACGCCCTCACGGATGTCGAACTCGAGGTCTTCCCGATCCTCTGACGGGCGGACCGCACGGAGGAATCATTCCGAATGACACGGGCCCGGGCTCCCCGCAACACGGACTGCAGGGGAGCCCGGCGTGCCGAAGACGGTGAGAAAATCCGTACACGATCGGCTGATCGTTTGTACGGGATCGGCGCTCGACATACACGGACCGCAGGCTCCCCTTGGAGACGAAGTCTTCTCCGGAGGCAACGCCGGAGGAGCAGAGCAAGGGGATGCCCGAGCGTGCCGAAGGCATGCGGGGCGCGACAGATGTTGGCGAAGCCAATATCGAAAGCGTGTCACCGCAGGTGACTGAGGGGATTCGTCGCATAAACGAACAGCGGTTTGCTCGCACGGCAACTCAAACGACTTGGACCGCAGGCTCCCCTTGGAGACGAAGTCTTCTCCGGAGGCAACGCCGGAGGAG
>JAUNCT010000011.1 GCA_030526425.1 Clostridia bacterium | reverse complement strand
TTGGGCTTTATCGATTGAGCTTTTTTACTGTCTACTTTTTCTTGACAAGTGCACCTGAAAAGGCGGGCGCTGTTCGTTTTGGGGTGCGATCAAAGGTGGTCTTTGACGTGGTCGATGAACGCTTCCTCCGCGGCGGGCAGGGGCTTACCCTTGAGCCAGACGAAGAGATATTCGATGTTGCGCGCGGGTTCCACGACCTCCTTGGCGACGATCTGCGGGTTGAGCACGTAGGAGGTTTTGGGGAAGAGGCTGACGCCGATGTTGCGGCCGGCAAGCGCGGCGACGTCGAGGTAGTTGTCCATTTTGCAGAGGATCTTCGGTTCGGCGCCGATCTCGCGGAACCACTTGTAGATCATATCCGTAATGGCGTCGCGGCTCGGCACGATGAGCGGCTGATCCTTGATATCCGACAGGCGGATGGTGTTGCCGGGCAATGCGGAGAGCGGGTTCTCGGCGCTCATGAACGCGGTCATTTTCTCCTGCCCAACGCGGAAGCTGTTGAGCAGCGTCTGGTCGCACGGCGCCGTGATGACGGCGAGGCTGATGAGCCCGCTGCGCATCTTTTCGATGAGCTCGTCGCTGTTGCCGTCCGTGATGCGGAAGGTGATCTCCGGGTACTTCGCAGAGAACGACGAGATCCATTCCGCAGCGATGTTCGGCGCGGAGCCTTCCACCAGACCGATGGAAACGGTGCCGTTCATCCCTTTGCCCATCGAGCGGATCTCGTTTGCGGCCTTATCCGCAAGGTGCAGGATCTCTTTCGCGTGGCGGTACAACAATTTTCCGGAATCCGTCAGCTGCAGGTGCCGCTTGCCGCGGATGAACAGCACGGTGTCGAGTTCGCTTTCGAGCGCATGGATCTGGTTCGAAAGAGGCGGCTGGCTCATGCACAGCTTCTCTGCCGCACGCGTGATGTTGAGCTCTTCCGCGATGGTCACAAAGTAGTACAGTGTCCTCAATTCCATGGTCGTCTCTCCGTATATCATATATTTCGATTTTGCTATTATATCCCATTGATATCGTAATTGCAACATTATATGTATTTGATTTTTATATATTCTATATCATAAAATGCATGCATACAAATTCACAAAGGAGGAGCGAACGCATGAACAGTGCAGCAGAACGCTTCGGATCGGATGTATTCAACGATCGTGCCATGAAGGCAGTCCTTCCCAAGGACGTGTACACCAAACTCATCGCAACCATCAGCGAGGGACGCGAACTCGACGCAACCATCGCAGATCAGGTTGCATCGGCAATGAAGAATTGGGCGGTCTCCAAGGGCGCCACGAATTATACCCACTGGTTCCAGCCTATGACCGGCGTCACTGCGGAAAAGCACGACGGCTTCCTCGCTCCCTGTGAGGACGGCAGCGCGATCATGGACTTCTCCGGCAAGGAGCTGATCAAGGGCGAGCCCGATGCTTCGAGCTTCCCGTCCGGCGGTCTCCGCTCGACCTTCGAAGCCCGCGGCTACACCGCATGGGACCCGACCTCTTACGCATTCATCAAGGGCAAGACCCTTTGCATCCCCACCGCGTTCTGTGCATACAGCGGTGAGGCGCTCGACCAGAAGACCCCGTTGCTCCGCTCGATGGACGCGCTGAACACGCAGGCGCTGCGTGTGCTCCGCCTGCTGGGCGACACCGAATCCAAGCGGGTCCGCTCGATGGCAGGTGCCGAGCAGGAGTACTTCCTCGTCGACAAGACGCTGTATGAGAAGCGTCCGGACCTGATCTACACCGGCCGCACGCTGTTCGGTAACCCCGCCCCGAAGGGACAGGAGCTGGACGACCACTACTTCGGTGCGATCCGCCCGCGCGTCCGCGCCTTCATGGAAGAGCTGAACGAGTGCCTGTGGCGCCTCGGCATCCCCGCGAAGACCGAGCACAACGAGGTCGCTCCCGCACAGCACGAGCTGGCGCCCATCTACGAGAACTGCAACGTCGCGGCGGACCACAACCAGCTGACGATGGAACTGATGCGGACGATCGCCGAAAAGCACGGTCTGGTCTGCCTGCTGCATGAAAAGCCCTTCGCGAACGTGAACGGCAGCGGCAAGCACAACAACTGGTCGATCGGCACCGATACGGGCGTCAACCTTCTGAAGCCCGGCAAAACGCCCGAAACGGCACGCCGCTTCATGCTCTTCCTCACCGCGGTCTTGAAGGCCGTGGACGATTATCAGGATCTGCTCCGCATCTCGGTCGCGACCGCGGGCAACGACCATCGTCTCGGCGGCAACGAAGCACCGCCGGCGGTTCTGTCGATCTTCCTCGGCGACGAGCTCGAAGCGATGCTCGACGACGCGGAGAAGGGTCTTTCCACCCACGCGAGCAAAAAGTCCGTCATGCAGCTCGGCGTTGAAGCGCTGCCTGCCTTCAAGCGCGACGCGACGGACCGCAACCGCACCTCGCCCTTCGCATTCACGGGCAACAAGTTCGAGTTCCGCATGCCGGGTTCCTCCCTGTCCATCGCGGGTCCGAACACCGTGCTCAACAGCATCGTCGCGGATACGCTCCGCATCTTCGCAGATGAACTCGAAGCCGCAGAAGATCTCGACGGTGCGATCACCGCGCTGATCATGCGCGAGGTCAAGGCGCACCGCCGCATCGCCTTCAACGGCAACGGCTACGACGACGCCTGGGTCAAGGAAGCGACCGAAAAGCGCGGTCTGCTCGAACTCAAGACCACGCCGGACTGCCTGCCGCTGCTGGTTGCGGAAAAGAACATCGCGATGTTCAACCGCATGAAGGTCTTCAGCGAGACGGAACTCGTTTCCCGCTACCGCGCGAAGCTCGAGATCTACACCAAGACCGTACGCATCGAAGCACGCACCATGCTGTCGATGGCCCGCACCGAGATCCTCCCCGCGATCGAGAGCGCCATCGCCGCCACCGTCAAGGAGGCAAAGACGAAGCAGGCGGTCTTCCCGGAGATCACTTGCGGATATGAGCGCAAATTCGCCGGCAAGATGAGCGCCCTGCTCGACGCCATCGACGAGGCAGCGGATGCACTCGAATCCGCCGTCGCTTCCGCCGAGGGTCTTTCCGAAGAAGAGGAAGCCTTCCGTTACCGCGATGTCATCATCCCCGCGATGGATGCGCTCCGCGCGAAGTGCGACGAAGCCGAAGCGTTCATGCCCGAAAGCAAGACGCCGTTCCCGACCTACGGTGCGCTGCTCTTCTCCGTCTGATCCCGCCCCGGCGGAAGACTCGGAGGCATTTCCCCATGCGGAACTACGAAAAAGAACTGGCCATCCGCACGGCGTTCATCCGGAGCATTCTGGAGGACGCCGGTGCGGCCGGCATCGTCTACGGGAACAGCGGCGGTAAGGACAGTGCCCTCGTGGGCGCGCTTTGCAAAGCCGCTTGTCCCAACACCGTCGGCATCATCCTGCCGTGCGGTTCCAAGCAAAACTACGGAAGCGACCGCGACGACGCGTTGCTCGTTGCGAAGCATTTCGGCATCGACGTGCGTGAGATCGACCTCACCGCCGTGAAAGAAGCGATGCTCGCGGCCGTCTCCCCCGCTGCGGCGGTCACGGATGCAGCCAAGGCGAATATCAGCCCGCGCCTCCGGATGACCTCGCTTTACGCCGTGGCGCAGAGCGAGAACCGGCTGGTAGCGGGCACCGGAAACTACTCGGAATACTATGCGGGCTATTTCACCAAATGGGGCGATGGCGCCTACGATCTGAACCCCATCGCCGACTTGACGGTCACGGAGATCTACGAATTTCTCCGCTACCTCGGCTGCCCCGCACGGATCATCGAAAAGGCACCCTCCGCCGGACTGTTCGACGGTCAGACGGACGAAAAAGAAATGGGTTTGACCTACGCCGAGCTCGACCGCTATATCCTGACAAAGGAAGCGGAGCCCGCCGTCAAGGTCAAAATCGAAGCGAGGCACAGCGCCACAGCCCACAAACGGCGCACTCCCTGCCAGTTCGGCGTGGAGTGACAAGGCGCGTGTGCGGAAAGGATTTCGGAGAAGCATATGTGTTCGATCATGGCATACTGCGGTGTTTGCCGCACACGCGAAGAATTTGAAGAGAGTTTCGACCAGACGGTATCCCGCGGACCCGACATGAGCCGCATCATCGACACCGGCAAGGGTCTGTTGGGATTCCACCGTCTTTCCATCATGGGTCTGAGCGAGGCAGGCATGCAGCCCTTCGAGCTCGACGGCAGCCATTGCATCTGCAACGGCGAGATCTACGGGTTCCGCCCGATGAAGGAGGAACTCATCCGCAAGGGGTACACCTTCGTATCCGGTTCGGATTGCGAGATCCTGCTGCCGATGTACCGCGAGTACGGCACGAAGATGTTCGGCATGCTCGATGCGGAATACGCGATGGTGCTGTTCGACGCGGCGACCGGTGAATTCATCGCCGCCCGCGACCCGATCGGCATCCGCCCGCTGTACTACGGCTACACGCCGGAGGGGACCATCGTTTTCGCGTCCGAGCCCCGCAACCTCGTGAAGCTCTGCGTGACCATTCTCCCCTTCCCGCCCGGTCACTACTACAAGGGCGGCAAGTTCATCGCTTACCGTCAGATCGACCGCGTATCCCACCCGGTCAAGGACGACCTCGAGACCGTTTGCACGAACATCCGCGAGAAGCTGATCGCCGGTGTGGAAAAGCGCCTCGACGCCGACGCCAAGGTCGGTTACCTGCTTTCCGGCGGTTTGGACAGCTCCCTTGTGTGCGCCATCGCCGCGCGGAAGAGCGACAAGCCCATCCGCACCTTTGCCATCGGCATGGACGAGGATGCGATCGACCTGAAGTACGCGCGCCAGGTGGCGGACTTCATCGGCAGCGAGCACACCGAGGTCTTCATGACCCGCGAGCAGGTGCTGGATGTCCTCGAGGAAGTCATCCGCACGCTCGGCACCTACGATATCACGACGATCCGCGCAAGCATCGGCATGTACCTCGTTTGCAAATGGATCCACGAGAACACGGATATCCGCGTGTTGCTGACCGGTGAGATCTCCGATGAGCTGTTCGGCTACAAGTACACCGATTTCGCGCCGAGCGCGAACGCCTTCCAGCTTGAGAGCGAGAAGCGCATCCGCGAGCTGCACATGTACGACGTGCTGCGTGCCGACCGCTGCATCTCCGCGAACTCGCTGGAAGCGCGCGTTCCCTTCGGCGACCTGGATTTCGTCGAATACGTGCTTTCCGTCGACCCGGCGCTGAAGATCAACACCTACGGCAAGGGCAAGTACCTGCTGCGCCACGCGTTCGAAGGCGGAAACTGGCTGCCCGATACCATCCTCTGGCGCGAAAAAGCCGCGTTCTCCGACGCCGTCGGTCATTCGATGGCGGACGATCTCAAGGCTTACGCCGAAGAACACTACACCGATATCGCCTTTGAACAGAAGCGCAGGATGTATTCCTTCGCGCAGCCGTTCACCAAGGAATCGCTGCTCTACCGGGAGATCTTCGAAAAGTATTATCCCGGTCAGGCACAGATGGTCACCGGCTTCTGGATGCCGAACAAGAGCTGGAAGGGCTGTGACGTCAACGACCCCTCCGCCCGCGTTCTCGCAAACTACGGTGACAGCGGAAAATAAAAACATCCTCTTGAAGGCGTTGCCGGAAAACGGCGCGCAGCAAAATCACGCGGTCTCTTTCGGTGACCGCGGTTTTTGCGTTATAATAATGACCGAAAATACGAGTAATGCAACAAAGGAGCTTTGACTATGTGCGGGATCGTCGGATACGCAGGGACCCGGGAGGCCGCTCCCATCATATTGGACGGGCTTTCCAAGCTCGAATACAGGGGATACGACTCGGCGGGGATCGCCGTGCGCGACGGAGCGAATGAGATCGCACTCGAGAAAACCGTCGGCAGGCTGAAGAACCTGATCGATATCACGAACAACGGCGCTTCGATGCGTGGCAACTGCGGCATCGGTCACACGCGCTGGGCGACCCACGGCGCGCCGAGCACGGTGAACGCGCACCCCCACATCAGCGGCAACCGCACCGATGAGCCGCGCATCGCCGTGGCGGGCGTTCACAACGGCATCATCGAGAACTATGCGGAGCTGCGCAAAAAGCTCGAGCGGCACGGTTACGCCTTCTACAGCGACACGGATACCGAGGTCGCCGTGAAGCTCGTGGACTATTATTACAACAAATACGGTCTCGGTCCCATCGACGCCATCGCGAAGACCATGGTCCGCATGCGCGGCTCGTACGCGCTGGAGCTGATGTTCCGTGACCGCCCCGGTGAGATCTGGATCGCGCGGAAGGACAGCCCGCTCATCGTCGGCATCGGCGAGGGCGAGCACTTCGCCGCATCGGACGTCCCCGCGATCCTCAAATACACCCGCAAGGTCGTTTACGTCGGCAACCTCGAATTCGCCTGCCTGACCGCGAACGAAGCGCACTTCTACGACCTGAACGGCGATGAGATCGAGAAGGAGATCTCCGAGATCACCTGGGACGCCGAAGCCGCCGAGAAGGACGGCTACGAGCACTTCATGATGAAAGAGATCATGGAGCAGCCCAAAGCCGTGCGCGACACGCTGAACAGCATGCTCACCGAAAACACCGTCGATCTGTCGAAAACCGGGCTGACGGACGAACTGTTCCGTGAGATCTCGCAGCTGCACATCGTCGCCTGCGGTTCCGCATGGCACGCCGGCATGACCGGACGCTATGTCATCGAAAGCATCGCAAAGCTCCCAGTGCAGGCGGAAATCGCTTCGGAGTTCCGTTACCGCGACCCCGTGCTCGACAAGAACACGCTGGTCGTGCTCATCTCCCAGTCCGGTGAGACGGCGGATACCCTTGCCGCGCTGCGCCTTGCGAAGGAAAAAGGCTTGCGGACGCTGGCGATCGTGAACGTGGTCGGCAGTTCCGTCGCGCGGGAAGCGGACGGCGTGCTGTACACGCTGGCGGGTCCCGAGATCTCCGTCGCGACGACGAAGGCCTACAGCGCGCAGCTTGCCGCGTTGTACTGCCTTGCGGTGCAGGCGGGCTTTGCGCGCGGTACCATCGACCGTGCCGCGTACGAAGGCTATATCGCCGCACTGCGCGAGCTGCCAGAAAAGATCGGCGAGACGTTGAAGAACGAAGGCGAGGTCTGCCGCCTTGCAACGAAGCTTGCGGGCAAACGCGACGCCTTCTTCATCGGCCGCGGCACCGACTACCCGACCTGCCTCGAGGGCGCGCTGAAGCTGAAGGAGGTCGCCTACCTGCATTCCGAAGCGTACGCCGCAGGTGAGCTGAAGCACGGAACCATCAGCCTGATCGAAGAGGGCACGCCCGTCATCGGCGTGCTGACCGGCAAAGCGCTTGCCGAAAAAACGCTCGGCAACATGATCGAGACCGCGAGCCGCGGCGCTTCCCTGACGGCGGTCACGACCCTGCCCGACAGCCTGCGCAGCGGTCACACGATCCTCGAGATCGATGTCCCGGAAACGGACCCGCACTTTGCGGGAAGCCTTGCGGTCATCCCCCTGCAGCTGCTCGCATACTACACGGGCTGCGCAAAGGGTCTCGATGTCGACAAACCGCGCAACCTCGCAAAATCCGTCACGGTGGAATAAGCCGCCGGTCGGACCCGCATGAAAAAACAGGATGCTCCAACGGAGGAGCATCCTGTTTTCTTTTGTCTTTTCGGGCGGGCGCCCTTCGGGGCGCCCGCTTTGTTCAGTTGTGGTTTCTGCGGCGGGAAGCGAGAAGGATACCCGCCATCCCCGCGAGCGATGCCATCGCCAGCGCCGTCCACAGGAGCGGACGGTTCTCATCCCCCGTCTTCGGCAGGGTCTGCGGCGCGTTGACGATCGTTCCGCGGTAATACACGCACCTGCGCTCATCGGTGTGACCGGAGCTTTCGGTGTTGCGGTAGCTCGCCCCGTAGCCGGGAACGGGTTGCTCGACGACATAGTAGTCGAGCCGCTCGTCGAGCTTCCAATAGAACTTCGTCTCATCGTCGTCCGCGCGCATCGGCGGCTCCGTCACATCCCGGCAGACCGTTCCGTCGGGGTAGTAAAGGATGAACTGCGGCGGCGTACGCCCGTTGTTTCCGTCCGACCACACCTTGTGGAAGGTGAAGTAGAACGTTTCGGGTTCGACATAGGTATTGGTGATGGTGCCGCCGCTGTACACGCGGTCCGTCACACCGGGGTAGCCCGATTCCTTCACGTTCGCGTACGTCGGGCGGTAGTAGCTCATGTGCTGTTCTTTCACATAGTACTCGCAGATGTAGACCCATTCGAACACGCCGGGCGCGGTTTCGACCTGCGACAGCCGCATGGGGACATTGGTGAGTTCATAGGTGTAGACAGCGGGGTCCGATTTGCTTTGCGCGGGCTGTGCATCCCTGCCGCGCAGCACGTTGCCTTTTTCGTCGTACAGGATGAAATAGGGCTTTCCGTGCGGCTGTCCGTCGTCCTTCCAATTCTTGCGGAAGGTGAAGGTGAAGTCCTTCTGGCGGACGATGGCGTTGACGATGCGGAACCCATCCGTCGTTTCGGTGATGACCGCCGTGTACTGATCCACGGGGTTTTCGGTGACCGTGTAGGCGATGAGCTTACCGTCGGCGCGGACCTGCGGACGCGGTGCGAAGGTCGTGGTCCATTTCCCGTCGGCGTCGGCGATGATCTGATGCGAATCGATCTTCGTACCGTCGGCAAGCAGGTTGACCGTGATGCTTTGCGGGCGCCGGTGGTCCTTGTTGCTATCATCCATCCAGTACTTGTCGACCTTGACGCTGACCTGCTGTTCGTTGAAGAACGCCGCGTGGCTGTCCTGCCCGTTGCGCTTGACGGCGCGCGTGTATTCGGGATAGTTCTCACCGGCGCGCGCGGTGCGGAAGGTCGTTGCCGCCCGGACGAGGTTCTCGGGGTCGATGACCCACGTTTTGCAGTTTTCGTTGTTGGCTTCCGTGACGGTGTACTCCCATCCGTCCGCGATACCGCGGAGGATCAGTTCGTCGCCGTTTTTCAGGAATGCCTTCGCCTTGCCGCCGGCAAAGTCGAGATAACCCGCCACGCCGTTCTTCCGCATTTCCAGCGCGCCGCTGTAGGGCTCGCCCTTCTCGTTGCGGATGGTGATGTCGAAACGGAACGATCTCGTTGCCGCATCGGCACCGTAAACGGTGTTCGTGATCATCAGGTCGCTGCCGAGGAAGGTGTTCGTCACGCTCCGGTTGTCCTTGGCGTAGTAGGTACGGTAGCCGGAAACGGGGGATTCGAGAACCGCGTATTGGATCTCTTTTCCGTTCGCGTCCTTTTCGGGATAGGCGCCGCTCCAGCTCCAGCCGTTGACAGGTGAGAGCGTTTTGAAATCGACGATGCTGCCGTTGCCGACGACGGCGAACGTCACGCTGTCCGGACGCTTGCCCGAAGAGTTGCCGTTGTCGTCCCAGTACTTCTTGCCGCCGATGACGATCTTGTCGTTGAGCAGGCGGTTCGTCACCGTGACGCGGCGCCCTTCTGCGGTATCGACCGCGGAGACCGTTGCGAAGAATCCTTGCGGAACGGGGTCCTCCTCCGCGCTCCAGGCGTACGCTTTCCCATCCGGATCCGCCTTCGGCAGGTCGTTGAATGCCGTGCGCCAGCCGTTGTCCGGTCCGAGGATGAACGCGTCTCCGTACGGTACGCCGTTGCGCAGCAAGCGCATCGTGACCGGGACCGCGGGATGCGCGGCATCCGTTTCCGCCCATTTCTTTTCGGCAATGACCACGATCTTATCCGGTGCGACGGGGGTCGGGACCGGTGTCGGTACTGCCGGGGTCGGTGTGGGCGTAGGTGTCGGCGTCGGTTCACCCGGTTTGGGTGTCGGAGTCGGGGTCGGCGTCGGCTCTCCCGGTCCGGGAGTCGGGGTAGGCGTGGGCGTGGGCGTAGGGGTCACCAAAGTATTCGTCAAATCATACCGGTTGGTCCTTTTCGCCTTGTATTGTTCGAGCTCTTCCTCTTCGACTCCCCGGATGTCCAATGAATTCGGGGCCTCCATGCTCCAAGCCCATGCGTTGCCTTCCGTCAACCGGAAGCTGCCCAAGATACTGTGATCGCCGCCCAACAGGTATACCATGAGCGAAGTCGGACGCAGCCCTTCCCTGTCATTGTGGTCGTCCCAAATCTTTCTTCCGCTGTAGGAGCGCAACGGATCCTGCGGATCGGGCGAAGGTCCGATCTTGGTGTTCATGATCTTGAGGTACCAGGTATCCTTGCTGTACTTGACGCTGTAACTGTCCTTGTACGAAGCGCCGTATACGCTTTCCTCATAGATGCTCCAGCGGTAGGGTTTGCCGTTTTCGTCCGTCTTCGGCTGGTCGGTCAGAACATGCTGCCAGTTGTTCTCATCGTTGAGCGTGACCTTGCAGAACAGTTCGTCGTTGCGGTAAACGAGCGCGGTCACCTTGGGCTTGGGCACCGTGATCTCGGGCTTGCCGCCGATCCAGATCTTCTCGATCTTGATGGTATCCGTATCGGAGCGTTCGCCCACATAGGTGTTCGTGACCGAGGTGCCGTTGTAGCTCACCTCATAGCCGGGCACCGGCTCCTCCCAAACGGTGTACTCGTTTTCCTCGGTGTCGATTGCGTCGTCGCTGAAGTTCCAGGGCCACAGGTTGCTCGGGATCGTTTGCCCGAACGCCTGCGAAAGCGACCAGAACTCGGTGACCTCGACCGTGCCGACCTCCTTGTAACCGTTTTCCACGATGTGCAGGATGACCTTCTTCGGGCGCTCACCGGCGTCGTCGTAGTCGTCATCCCAGATCTTGACGCCCGTGATCAGGTGCTTTTCGCCACCGTCGAACTTCGCCTTGGTATTGATGACGGCGTCGATCTTTTTCGAAGTGAGCGGCAGGGTGAATTCGGGCACGGACAGGCTGACAAAGCCCTTGATCGGGTTGAAGCCGACAGGGATGTCGACCTCCGGGATGCCCGAAGCCGCAGTGACGCCGAGAATGAAATCGCGGAGCGCAGCGGACCACAGCTCCATCGCCTGATGCTCGGTGCCGATGCCCGCAAGCCCGTACTTTTTGATGAGGTAATCCTCACCCCACTTGTTCTCCTCGTTCAATTCGGCAACGGCAAGACCGAGACCGAAATCGCCGAGCTTGTCGAGGATATGCGATGCGGTGTCGTTGAGGAACGCCGCGACGACCGCGAGGATGGACATCTTATGCCCTTCCTTCGGGTTGATTTCCGGCACCCAGACCCGCGGGATGCCGATCGCTTCTTCGGCGCCCTCTTCCGCAGAGCCCGCAAGTCGGTACATCAGCGCCACGAAAACGTTCTTCGGCGGTTCCGCGCTGCCGAGCAGGATCCAGTATTTCCGCACGAGGTGCTGCTCGACCGCGGTGTTCTTGATGGTCGTGAGGTTTCCGTCGACCTCGTATTCGACCTCGTACTGGGTGGAATGTTCCGAGATCTCCTTCCCGTCGAGGATATTGAATCTCGCGGGGACCTTGAAGCCCACGAGCCCCTTCGGATCGACCGGTCCCTTGCTGCCGCGCTCGCGGACGCGGAAGGAGGGCTGTTTGTCCGCCCAGGTCACCTTCAGGTTGCCGCTTGCGTCGGTCGTCTCCGTCCCGGCGTAGCGCTTGACGGGCACGAAGCTCTTTTTCCAATCCCCCGCGGAGTCGAGCGTGACGCGTTGGATACCGTACCAGCCTTCCTCCGCATTGTCGTCGCTGCAGTGGGTGATCAGCGCGATCACCGAAGAGCTGAGCTTCTTCAGGTCGATCTCACCGGTATCGACGAGGCTTTCGATCACGCCGCCGATGGCTTCGAAGGCAAACTCCTTGAAGTCGATGCCGGCAAGCTGTCCGAGCGCGCCGATGATCGTTTTCAGATCTTCTCCGTTGTCGTCGATGAGTTTCTTGATCTTATCGACGAGGCTGTCCCCTTCGCCTTCGGGCTTCACATCGGTCTGCAGGATGGCGATGACGCTGTCCGGGCGGTCCTGTTTCAACAGGTCGATATCCCAGACCTTTTTCGCCTCGTAACGGATCAGCGCCGTGAGCGTGATGACATCCGTGTGTTTGTTCGGTTGCGAGATCTCCACCGAATACAGGGACTCGTTCCCGTCGGTGCCGAAGTCGATCGCCTTTCCCGAAAGACCGGCGATCGTGAACGCATCCGGGATATTGAATATCGCCCCCGACAGATCGTTGAGCGACACGGTTTGGATGCCGACGCCGTCCTTTTCCACCGCATTCGCGGGGTCGACCAGCGCCGTTTCCGTTCCCTTCGCCACGACGAAGGAGCCGCGCGTCCCATCCTTATTGCCGGCGTCGAGCCAGCGGATCTCGACCTTATGCGGTTCCCAAACGGCGTACAGCCGCACAGATGTGGTGAACTCGACGGGGTTTGCCGCATCGTACACATACTCCGGAACGGTCGCGTTCTTGTCCGTCGACCAGCCGAGGAACGCCGTCCCCGTTTTGTGGGTGGGCTTTTCCGCCGTCAAGGGGATGGGGTCGTCTGCCATATGCGCGACGCTCTCGGGGACCTTTCCGAGCTCGCCGCCGTTTGCGTCGTATCTCACGGCGATCGTCCGCATGGGGATCTCGAAGGGACGACCCGAGATGAACGCCTTTCCGTTGTTGTACAGATGGAATTCGGCAGCCTGTCCGTTGATCGTCACCTCGATCAGCGAGGAGAAGATATCTTCGTCGTAGATGCGGCGGTCATCCGCTTCCGCTGCGGTCAGCTCCGCCAGCTGCTGGATCAATACACCCACCGAGCAAGTGAAGTGATCGCCGTATTTCACCGGTTGATAGATCGTAACCGAGGTATCGGGTTTGCGTTTCCATGCGACCGATAAGGTGTCGTTCACTTCAAAGGTCCACGGCGCGCCCGATGCGGGCTCCACCGTGAAACGCCAGCAGGAGACCGTCTTCGCAAGCGCCGTATCGCCGGCTTTCGGTGCGCGGATGGTCAGATCCGCACGGGTGATGAGGCTGCGCCCGTCCTCCGCGGCGTACACGGCGGCGATGAGCACTTTCCTTCCGGGCATGGTGAACACCGCCTCGGGGGTTTCCAACCCGGTACCGTCCTGCCATTCCAGCGTTTCCGGACCGTTGCGGATCTCCCAGCGTTTGAATACATAGCCTTCCCGTTCATCGGGGTGCAGGGTGACCGTTTCCCCCGGTGCCACAAGCATCGCGTCGTCTGTGATCCCGGCGGCGGTCGCCGTGCCGCCGACCACGCGCAGTTCGTTTTCTAACGCCTGCACGAGATAATAGTATCCTTCAAATATCGGAGAAGTTCTTCCGTCCGGCATTTCGGTGTAGGCAAACAAGTGATAAAGCGTTTGTGACTTGCCTTCTTCGGCGAACAGGCGGATGGGACCTTCGTATTCTTTGTAGGAGCCGTTGTTTCCGATGCGCCAACGGATCCCCGCGGCATCCTCTTCGATCGCATACAGCGACACATCGATTTCCCCGCTGTAGAATCCCGGCGGCGGGTACGCATACGGCTGCCGCAACTCGCTCTGCTTGATCTGCAAGGACACCGCCGTCGCCGTACTCACGCCGTTTTGTTCGACGTGCGCCGGAATCTTGGCATCACCTTCGACGTTGAAGACCTTGCCGACAACGAGCATGTCATCTCTCACGGGTTCCCAATTCACACTCGCGGTGTTGATCTCCGGGTCCTCGGTCAGGATGCTCACGGGGAAGGTTTTCAGGAACTCATTGATCATCTCGGCCGTGGTGCCGACCGGGAACGTCACGACATTCGGATAAGTATATCGACCGACCGCCAGCAACTTGGGCCAACGGGTACCCGCCACGCCGTTGACTTCAAAGCAAGTGCCGTATTCCGGATGGTCGACCATTTTCACAAGAGCGTTAGCTCCCTCGGATGCCCAAACAAGCGTACCTTCGGGCGGGTAACCGACCGGGTACTTGAAATCATAGCCGTCGTCCGGCATCACATAAGCCTTGAACGGGTACTCTCTGCCGAAACGAACCTTCTTTCCTTCGAATTCGCCCCAGTCGATGTTCACACTTCCCGCAGGTTCCCCCGCCATACCGTGAACATACTTCTCAAAACGTTGCTGGTGCGGATCGGTTTCGATCCTGACGCCCATCGAACCGACCCGTGTCCTGGCTGTTTCTCCGAAGATATCGCCGGGGAACAATATCCTGTCGATGGTCAGCCGCGTGATTCGCGTGACATCGGGCGCTTCACCGTACACGGCGGTCAGCGTCAGTTCCTCGGTTTTGATGTTTTCCGGAATGGTGAAACGGACGGTATTGTAGCTCCACTTTCCGTCGGTCGTGCCGACGGGGCGATAGTCGTTGTTCCAACGCAGCAGAGGCTCATTTGTTTTCGAATCCGGATCCAACTCCGGGCAATCCCACCGCAGGAACGGCTCCTTGCTGTAGCGCCGCAAGATCTCCTTCTCGAGCGCCGTCTTCTTTTCCTCCGTCCAGTTTTCTCCGCTCAGCCGCTGCACGACCGCCAATGTCGCAGCCCTGCAGCAATCGAGGTCGTTGGCGATGGCAATGGCTTCCGTGCCTTTTTTGTAAAACTGCGAGGAGACGTTCGTAAGACCGTTCTTCACCCGGAGCAGCACGTAATCGTTTTCCGCATCCTTCACATAGAAATCCGCAGTGACGTTAAGCACCGTATCCCGGTGGACCCGCGTGATCTCACCGTTCTCATCCTTCTCCTCCCAATCGGTCAGTTCCACGCTCGTAATGGCAAAGCGGTACTGCTTGTCCAGCGCCCCCTTGACGGGGCTGCCGCCCTTTGAACCCATGATCTTCACGTCGATGTTCGGCGAGAAGCGGAACTTACCGCCTGCGGCGATGTAATTTCTGAGGTCCAGCGTAAAGTGGACGCGGTTGAGCCCCGGCACGACCGTATACGTTCCGGAATCCCTTCCGCCCCAGGTCACCCGAAGATGCGCCTTCTCTTCGAATTTCGCATCCCATTGTGCTTCGCCGTCCTTCAGGAGCCAATAGCTTTTGAAGCCGTTGTCTCCGGCGATCTCATAGGTTTGTCCGCTGTACTGCGCAAAGTCGACGCCTTCGAAATCCACCGCATCGATATACGAAACATTGTAGTCGATGATCAGTTCCCGGTGCTTGTAGACATCCTCATAGTAAGCCAACGCCTTGCCGAACGTTTCCCCGCCTTCGTTCGCGGTCAACTCATAGGGTTCGCTCCGGTAACGGCTCCAAGATATGCTTGCCGGTTGCAATGGCAGGTAGATCGGATCTGCGATGCCCTCGAGGTTGGTCGTCAAGGTCGAATACTGCGTGACGATCCCATCCCCCGCGATCGTTACGCCGGGCGCGGGGTCTTTGCCGTTGACCAATGTTTTGACCGAGATCCTGTGGAGCGTTTCGGGGCAGGTGATCGGCGGCTGCTGCCGTCCCCGTTTCCCGGTGTGCAGGGAATAGTAGGCGTGGGTCCTTGACGGTCCGTCGATTTTGACCGGCGTATCGGCACTGAATGTTTTTTTCCAAACGAGCAGATCCAGCGTGATATGGCCGCTCACAAGCTCATACCGGACGTTGGACCAGGTGACGCAACCCGCATTTCCGGGCTGTGCGCATTCGTGGATCACATCGTCGCCGACATCCGTCTTGTGGTCTCTGTCCATGCGGGCAACCGCGATCGTGCCGAAGCGCATGGTCATGGAGAATTCGATAAAGGGACCGATCTTGAAGATGCCGAGATCGACATGTCCTCCGGCAACGCCGACTTCCGGTTCGCTTGCCAAAAACACATAGACGTTGTCGTTGGGGCTTTGGGGAATGATGGTTTCGAACGTCGTTCCTTCGTTGAAATCGGTCTGGAACCCCGAAAAGCCGGCCCAGACCTCTCCGTTGAAGGCGAAGGTGCCGGCAACCTTATCCACGGGATTGTTCGCGGCGATCTTCAGCTTGAAATCCGTGCTGATGCTGATGCCGAACGCCAGCGAGGCAAACTGTTTCTCGATGTGGAGCGGGACCTTGTGTATCTGCGACTCCGTGGGTTCCGTTGTGTCTTTCGCATTTTGGGAAACGCCCGTCGTCCGCTTGATTTTGAGGTCGAAGGTACCCTTCGAGCCGAAAGAAACCACGATATCCAACTTGATTCCGTGAAACTGGAAGGAAACGAGCTTTTTGACTTCGGTCTATTTGACCTTGCCTTCCACGATCTCATCGAAGACATCCTCTTCGACGAAGTAGCCATTTTGCCCGCCATCGCCGTCGGCGGCGGTCATGGTCAGGTTCATGGTGTCGTACAGGTCGCCGAGGGACTCCGGCTCGGCAAGCTGCATGGTCATGCTGTCGCCGTTGACGGTCGCACCCGCGTTGAGGAAGAACACGTCATCTTCGATGCTGTCTTCGCCGCGCACGACGACGCCGCCGACCTGCGCCATGCCGCGCTCGCCGAGCGCCGCAAGCTCCGTGGGGATGGGCGAGAAGGTGACCGTATTCTTCTTTTCGTTGACGGTGTACTGTGTGTCGCTGTCCAGCAAAACGAGATCCGTATTGTAAGCGATATAGCCCGTGACGCTCCCGGTGCTTTCGGGGCCTTCTTCCGCATCGTTCAGGGCGAACATCGCGGCTTTGGGCGCGCCGCCTTTGATGTTGACCGGGACATAGTAACCCGCCGGAAAATCCTCCTCGGTGGCGTTCGCCGCAAAGGAGATCGATTCCGAATACACGCTCGACCCCACGCGGGATTCCGCGCCGGAAGCCGACGCCGCGACCGCTTCGAGTTCGAAATACTCCGGAATGCGGGATTCGATTTCCGCAAGGGAGAACATCAGCGTTCCCTTGCCGGGTTCCGCCGTTTTCGCCTCTGTTTCGGCGATCAGCCGCTTGTCTTCGGGCTTCTCGTAATCGTTGAAAAAGCGCACGGTGACGGCGGCTTCTTCATCGGTTTCGTACTTCACGAACGCCAGCTTCCGGTCTTCGGACAGTTCGACCTTGCGGAGGATCCCGGAATCGCCGGTCTCCGCTTGTTTGGCACTGATCTCCCGCACGATCATGCTGCCGATTTGGTTGGAGCCGTCGGCCGTCACGACCGTGTTCTGCCCGGAAACGAGCTCTGCGGAGGCTGCCGCAGCGGGCAGCGCAAGGGCGGTGGAAAGACCCGCCAGCACCGCGGCGCGCAAGATGGTTTTTCGGATGAGCGGAAGGAATTTCATACTGTTTCCCCTTTTGATAAACGGACCGCAAACGTCCGGATTCGAATAAAGCGTATACTTCCCCAATGTATAGATTTATCCTATTATCAATGGTAAACAAATTGTTAACAAAAGTCAAGCGGATTGCGATAATTGTTTATCGTTTGCTTTTGAACCAATTCAGGCAGCGGTGCCAAAACGGCTTGCGAACGGGGCATCGCACGCATTCCCGGAGCAACACAACGCAGATTGCATTGACACCGTTTGCCGTTCTTTATAGAATATAGTATTGGAATCTCAATCATAATTACGGAGGAAGTTTGCGTCCATGCGACCCATCAAACCCGAAAGCAAGATCGTCTACATCGGCGTTGAGGACAAGACGCTCGACCTGTTCGAAAGTCAGTATCCCGTTCCCAACGGCGTAACATATAACTCTTACCTCATCGACGACGAGAAGATCGCCGTGATGGATACCGCCGATGCGCGTGTTTCCGACGCATGGCTCGCGAACCTCGAAGAAGCGCTTGCCGGCAGAACGCCCGATTACCTGGTCGTTCAGCACATGGAACCCGACCACAGCGCGAGCATCCGCCGTGTGATGGAGCGTTACCCCGCGATGCAGATCGTCGCCTCCCAGAAGGCCTTCCCCATGATGCAGCAGTTCTTCGGCGAAAGCTATGAAGACCGCCGCGTCGTTGTGAAAGAGGGCGATACGCTCGCGCTCGGCGCACACACGCTGACCTTTGCCATGGCGGCGATGGTGCACTGGCCCGAGGTCATGGTGAGCTACGAATCCAATGAGAAGGTCCTCTTCTCCGCCGATGCCTTCGGCACCTTCGGTCCGTTCGAAAAGAGCGAAGACTGGGTCACCGAAGCACGCCGTTACTACATCAACATCGTCGGCAAATACGGTGCGCCCGTGCAGGCGCTGCTGAAGAAAGCCGCCGCGCTGGAAATCGAAACCGTTTGCCCCCTGCACGGACCGGTGCTGACCGAAGACCTCGGCACGGTGGTCTCCCTGTACGACACCTGGAGCAGCTACCGTCCCGAAACGAAGGGCGTGCTCGTCGCCTGCGCTTCCATCCACGGCAACACCAAGCGTGCCGCCGAGGAGCTTGCCGAAATGTTGAAGGCCAAGGGCGAAACCGTTGTGTTCTTCGATCTGACCCGCGGTGATGTCGCCGCGGCGACTGCGGAAGCCTTCCGCTTCGACCGCATGGTTCTGTGCTGCTCGACCTACGACACCGGCATCTTCACCGCAGGCGAACACTTCCTCGCGCACCTGAAAGCGAAGACCTACCAGAACCGCACCGTCGGT
The DNA here is from genome assembly GCA_030526425.1 of Clostridia bacterium. Classification (GTDB taxonomy): domain Bacteria; phylum Bacillota; class Clostridia; order Christensenellales; family CAG-138; genus CAG-1024. The sequence goes on along the minus strand of JAUNCT010000011.1, from coordinate 58,692 downwards.
CTGATGGAGAACGGCAGCTGGGCGCCGATGTCCGGCAAGCACATGAAGGCGGCCTTCGCGGAGATGAAAAACATCACCGTCGTTGAGCCGATGGTCACGCTGAAAGGCGCAGCGAACGAGGCCGCGCGCGCGCAGATGGCCGCGCTGTGCGATGCGCTGACCGCGGAATCCCTCTGAGGTCAACACGGCATCCGTGCCGATGACATATTTTTACAAGCAGAAAGGAACAACGAACGATGAAGTACGTATGTGATGTTTGCGGTTGGGTCTACGACGAGGCAGAGGGTTGCCCCGATAAGGGCATTGCCCCCGGCACCAAGTTTGCGGATCTCCCCGAAGATTTCGAGTGCCTGCTCTGCTGCGCACCGAAGGATTCCTTCAGCGAAGAAGCGTAACCGAAACGACCGGAGCGCGGCAGTTGCGACTGCCGCGCTTTTTCCGTGAAACAAGAAGCGCCCCGCATTCCGCGGAGCGCTTCTTGTCGTTTTGGGAGAGTCGTTCAACCCGCCGCAAGCGGCGTCGTGACGGTGCCCGTATAGTTCAGCGTGCCGTCCCCGAGGTCTCGGATCTCGACGCTGAAGCCGTAGCCGAACTCATTCGCGAGGTACACGGAACCGATCGTCCCATCCTCAGAGGGCGAAGCGTAGCCGGACATGTGGACCTTCGTGCCGTCCAGCGGAATGAAGGCGTTTGCTGCGCCTTCGGCATCGACGACGACTTCGATCTCCCCGAGATCGCCGAAGATACGGTAGGTTCCCGCGATTTTGGATGCGACGAATGCGGCGAGGGGCTCATGCAGCATCGTCCCTTCGGGCGTGAAGGTTACGGACCAGTCCGCTGCGAAGTCGTAATTCGCATCGAACAGCATGAGGTCCCAATTGCCGTCCGCCAGCAGCGCGATGCTGCCCATGAGCGGACCGGACGTTTCGCTTTCGGCTTCCGTTGCGCCGTTGGCGTGGATGGTGACATTCGTGGTACCGAGGTTCGGATCGTTCACGGTATAGGTCCCCGCGATCTTTGCGACCGATGCGTCAATGTACTCCGTCGTTGCGGAAACGATGATCTCCCCATCGAGCGTAACGATCCAGCGGTATTCGGAACCGTTCTCATCGACGGGAACGGTGACGGTGACGATATCGCCCGACCGCGTGAAGTTCCCGCGGTACACGGACATCATGGAAACCGGGTCGTTCTGATTGGTGATATCCGAAAACACGGCGGTGCCTTTGTCCTCATCGAGCACGAGTTCATATCCCTGCTCGTAAATCGGCTCGCCGTCTTCTCCGATCACATCGTACGGTTTTGCGGTAAAGACCGCCGGTGCGGCAAGCGCGGACGCCGAAAGGCACAGCACGGTCAAAAACGAAACGAACGCTTTGAGCTTCATCATTTTCTGATCCTTCCTGTATTCTTCAGCACCATTGTAGGCACTGTGATTTCCCCGTGCAAGGCGAAACGACGCAGTTTACCTTGCGTTCACAAAAATTTTGCCCGACCGTTGCGGAAAAAACTTTACACCGCATTTTTGAATAGTATATAATTTTCCCCAAGGTATCGTTTCGCCCGGATATGCGAAACGGTGCTTCACTCTGTCCCCGTAAGGAGGGTACGTCAATGATGAAAAACACCGATCTGTTTGCCGATTTGAGCAAGACGATGGCGCAGCCGCTGTTCGAGCAAACGGAATATCCCTGGGAAGTATTGCCCAAAATCAAAGAGTTCGTGACCGCACTCGGCAAGACCTTGCCGTGCGATGAATACACCGAAGTCGCGCCGCAGGTTTGGATCCACACGACCTGCAAGGTTTATCCGAGCGCAAACATCTCCGGCCCCACGATCATTTGCGAAGGCACCGAGGTGCGCCCGGGCGCGTTCATCCGCGGAAGCGTCTTGGTCGGAAAGAACTGCGTTGTCGGCAACTCGACCGAGCTGAAAAACTGCATCCTGTTCGACAACGTGCAGGTGCCGCACTACAACTACGTAGGCGATTCGATCTTCGGCAACTACAGCCACACCGGCGCAGGCGCGATCTGCTCCAACGTGAAGAGCGACAAAACGCTCGTCGTCGTGCACAACGGTGAAGAACAGCTGCCCACGGGTCTGAAGAAATTCGCGGCGGTCCTCGGCGACCATGTCGAGGTCGGCTGCAACAGCGTTCTGTGCCCCGGCACGGTCATCGGTCCGAACAGCAACGTCTATCCCCTGTCCCGCGTGCGCGGCGTGATCCCGCCGAACAGTATCTACAAGGACGAGGGCAATATCGTCCCCAAACACTGAGTTAACACAGAAACACCCGCTTCCGGACGGAGGCGGGTGTTTGTTTTGGGATGTTGCGAGCGCAGGTCAACGTTTTCCTTGCAGGCGGTACAGCAAACCGCGCAACTTGCAAGGTACGATCTGCACGGCATACAGCAGGCGGTGTCGCACCGTTGCGCGATAGTTTTGAATACCGAGGATCGCGGCGTACTCATCAAGCCGCGCCGGGTTGATGTAATAACAAGAGGCGTGCGACAGGATGCGGAAGTCCGGCTCGGCATGTTGTTTCACATATTCCGATTGTTCCCTTCTCCCCTTCTCCGTTTTCAGTGCCTTGTACTTTTCGCAGTTGCAAACCAGGAAGCTGTATAAAAAACTGCGTTTGTAATATTCGTACACACCGCGCTTTTCAAGGCGATCTCTTGCCTCGGCATACGCTTTGCAGAACGCAGTGGGTTCTTTGTCTCTTGTATTCTGCAGGCTTCCCGGTCGATTGACACAATAGTGGATCAGCGGTCGGTCGACTGTCGTGATGCGGTTTGCCGTTGCAAGCGCTTCGATCGTGAATGCAATATCGTTCGTATTCGGAAGGCTTTGATAACGGATGCCGTTGTCGGTCAAAAACGATCTGCGGAACAGCTTGTTCCAGACCTCGAGACGGAAGCTGTTGAACAGATAACGAGGCATTCTTTTAGGCGAGAACGGACGCTCCGCGGGGCATCGTTCGGTTCTGAGGCTGCCGTCCAAAGGACGCTCCTCGCCGGTCGTTTCGTCGTATTCATAAGCCGCAAAGACGCAGATATCCGCATCATGTTCTTTCAGACGGCGGTATGCGACTTCGAGCATATCCGGTTCGAAAAAATCATCGGAATCCAAAAACAGCACGGCTTCGCCTTTTGCCTCCGACAGACCTCGGTTTCTCGCTCCCCCCGCGCCTTCGTGCATTTGGCACAGCAAGCGTATGCGTGCGTCCTTCTCTGCGGCGGCGGTAATGATCTCGCGGGAAGCATCGGAAGACCCATCGTCGACGAAAATGAACTCGGCGTCTGTCAGGGTTTGCGCCAAAAGGCTTGCGATGGTACGCGGCAGATATTTTTCGGTATGAAACACCGGAAGTACGACGGATACGAGCGGCATGCTGATTCCCTTCTCTTCGGATTCGATGATTCGATTTTATCACAAAACCACGGCGTGAGCCAAAGAAAAAGAGACACGGGCCGAAACCCATGTCTCTTGAATGAAACCAAACTTATTTGATTTCGCAGGTCGCACCGACCTCTTTGAAAGCCGCAACCATCTTCTCGGCGTCTTCCTTGGAGATGCCTTCCTTGATGGTCTTGGGAGCGTTGTCGACGACTTCCTTGGCTTCCTTCAGGCCCAGACCGGTCTGCTCGCGGACAACCTTGATGACCTTGATCTTCTCGGAGCCGACATCCTTCAGGACGACATCGAACTCGGTCTTCTCTTCTTCTGCCTCAGCAGCAGCAACGGGACCTGCAACAGCAACAGCGGTAGCAGCGGCGGAAACGCCGAACTCTTCTTCGAGAGCCTTAACGAGCTCGTTCAGCTCGAGGACGGACATTGCTTTGATATCAGCAATCAGTTGTGCTTTATCCATTTTTATATCTCCTTAAAAATTTGTTTGTAAAGTAATTGGGGAACGGTGCTTACTCAGCAGCCGCTTCGCCGCCCTGCTTCTTCGCGATCTGATCGAGCACGATAGCGAGGCCGGAAATGGGGGACATCATGCTGCCGAGCAGACGTGCGATGAGCACCTCGCGGCTGGGCAGTTCTGCGATCGCGTTGACGTCTTCGGCGTTGGTGAGAGCGCCTTCGATAACGCCGCCCTTGATCTCGCACTTCTTCGCCTTCTTGGAGAACTCCTTCAGGATCTTGGCGGGAGTGACCGCGTCGTCATAACCGAACGCGAAAGCGTTGGTGCCGTGGAGGAGCGCCTCGATACCGGAATCGATACCGGCTGCTTCCGCTGCACGCTTGACGATGTTGTTCTTGAGAACCAGGTACTCAACATTGTTCTTACGAGCTTCTGCACGGAGCTGAGTCGCTTCGAGAACGGACAGTCCACGGTAGTCAAACACAACGACGGAGGCCGCCTTCTGGAACTTTTCGGTGATCTCCGCGACGTTTGCCGCTTTCATTTCGATGATTTTTGCATTTGCCATTGTTGATTTCACCTCCTCGGAAGAAACTTAAAAAACGCTTCCTGCCCGTAGACAGGAAGCGATCATCGCGTTAAGTGATTGATCCACCTCGGCAGGATTTACATTCCTTTCGGAAAGACCGGCTGTCTACGGCAGTATTCATTTACCGTTGGTCATTATATCACCAACAGGTGGGTGCTGTCAACAGACAGCTCAGAACTTCATGGGGTTGAACTTGACGCCGGGGCCCATGGTGGAAGAGATGACGAGGCTCTTGATGTAGGTACCCTTCGCAGCGGCGGGCTTTGCCTTGATGATGGCGTCCATCAGGGTGTTCAGGTTCTCCTCGAGCTTGTCTGCGCCGAAGGACTTCTTGCCGATCGGGCAGTGGCAGATGGAGGTCTTGTCGACACGATATTCGACTTTACCTGCTTTGATATCCGCGATCGCCTTGGCAACATCCATGGTGACCGTACCGGACTTCGGGTTAGGCATCAAGCCCTTGGGGCCGAGGACACGACCGATGCGGCCGACGAGACCCATCATATCGGGGGTCGCGACGCAGACATCGAAATCGAACCAGTTCTCGGTCTGGATCTTCTTCACGAGATCCTCATCACCGACGTAATCCGCACCGGCTTCCTGTGCTTCGCGGGCTTTCTCGGCCTTTGCGAAAACGAGGACGCGGACCTTTTTGCCGGTACCGTGCGGGAGAACGACCGCGCCGCGGACCTGCTGGTCAGCGTGACGGGGGTCGACGCCCAGACGGATGGAAGCTTCGATGGTCTCATCGAACTTCGCCTTGGCAGTCGCGAGAACAGTCTCGAGACCCTCGCGGGGATCGTACTGCTTTGCGCTCTCGATGCTCTTCTTGGATTCAATATACTTCTTACCGTGCTTCATTTCCGTTCTCCTTACTCACCGACAATGACACCCATGGAGCGGGCGGTACCTGCGACCATGCTCATAGCGGCTTCGACGCTTGCAGCGTTGAGGTCGGGCATTTTCAGCTCGGCGATCTCTTTGACCTGAGCCTTGGTGATGGTTGCGACCTTTTCCTTGTTGGGACGGCCGGAAGCGGACTCCAGACCGCAAGCCTTCTTGATCAGCACAGCCGCCGGAGGCGTCTTGGTGATGAAGGTGAAGGTGTGATCCTGGAAGACGGTGATCACGACGGGGATGATGAGACCCGCCTGTTTGTTGGTGCGCTCATTGAACTCCTTGCAGAAGCCCATGATGTTCAGACCGTGCTGGCCCAGTGCGGGACCAACCGGCGGAGCAGGCGTCGCTTTGCCTGCGGGGATCTGAAGCTTGACGTAGCCGACGATCTTCTTTGCCATTGCAGTTTCTCCTTTGAATTTTGTGGTGCGGACGGGGTGCCCCCCCTCCCACTTTTATTTCACGCGGTTACCCGCGGAAAAAGCATGTCTCTTGAGTGTGTTCTGCCCGCGATCAGAGCTTCTCGACCTGGATGTAATCCAGTTCGACGGGCGTCTCTCTTCCGAACATGGAAACGGACAGTTTGACCTTTTGGCGTTCCGGGTCGAGCTTTTCGACCTTGCCGATGAAGTTCTCCAACGGACCGGCCACCACGCGTACGCTTTCGCCAACCTCGATATCGAGCTCGATCGGAATGTGTTCGACACCCATCATCGTGACGTCTTCATCGGAAAGCGGGACGGGCTTGCCGCCCGGGCCGACAAAGCCCGAAACACCGCGGGTGTTGCGGATGACGTACCAAGTGTGCGGGTTCATGACCCAATCCTTGGAAGTGCCGCCGTCCTGGCGCGGGGTCTCGACGACATCGACGAGGACCTTGATGAACACATATCCGGGGAAGATCTTGCGCTGCACGGTCTTTTTCTTGCCGGCAGGCGTGACCTCGATCGCCTCTTCGGTGGGATATTTCACCTCGAGGACGGTTTCCTGCAAACCGAGATTGTCGATGGATTTTTCCAGGTCTTCCTTGACCTTGTTCTCATACCCCGCGAAGGTATTGACAACAAACCATCTTGCTTCTTGGTTCATAATCTCAGAGGCTCTCGATCAACCGCATGACGGAGCTGAACACGAAATCCAGACCGTAGATGATGATTGCCATGCCGATAACGAAGACGAACACAGCCGCAACGTGAGAAAGCAGATCGCTCTTGGACAGCCAGGTCAGCTTCTTGACCTCGCCGGCGGTCTCCTTCAGATAACGGATGATGCTGAAACGTTCTTTCTTCTCGGCCTTCTTCTCGATCTTCTTCTCGTTCGCCATAGGTACTACCCTTATTTCGCTTCGCGGTGCAAGGTGTGCTTGCGGCAGAAGCGGCAGTACTTTTTGAACTCGACACGATCGGGGTCGTTCTTCTTGTTCTTGAAGGTGTTGTAGTTTCTCTGCTTGCACTCGGTGCAGGCCAGACAGATCTTAACGCGCATGATGTTTACCCTCCTAATAGGTATCGCATATCAAAACAAGCCCCTATTTGGGGCACCTTGCATAGGTTACCATACCGGCATCCCCGTGTCAATAGAAAAATCAGCGAAAAATTCGCCTTTCCCGTAAATTTTCCGCATGCTTCCCGCGTTGCCCCGGGAAAGCGTCCCGAACGCCCGGCACGCAGCCGCCGTTCGCTTTTGCGGGGGGGCTTTCTTCTTACTCTCCTCAGAGAGTACTTCTTTATAATTCTTTGTCTTTTCTTTGTCTTTGTCTTTATGGCTTTTTTCGGTTTCGCAGGGTTTCGCCGGGTTTTTCCGGCTTGCGTTGGGTTCCCGCCGGAAACCCAACGGAACCCACGGGTTTTCAGTGCCGCACGTACTTGATGATGAGCTTTGCGACCGTACCCGTGAGCACGCCGCAGGCGATGCCCGTAAGGATCAGCATCGGCGCATAATAGACCGCCGCGCGGGGCGTGACGAGCGCCGCCGCGACAAGCAGCTGACCGATGTTGTGGGTGAGCGCGCCGATGACGCTGACCGCATGCACCGAAAGCTTTTCCGTCTTCTTCGCGAGGCTCATCAGCGCGAGGCTCAGCGTACCGCCCGCGAGGCTGTACGCCATCGAGATGCCCGTGCCGAACAGCAGACCCGTGAGCACGACCTTCAGCCCCATGAGCATCCACGAGCGCTTCGTGTCGATAAGGTACAGGCTGTACAGCAGCACCGTGTTGCCGAGACCGATCTTGATGCCGGGGATGGCGGAAATCGGGAACAGACGCTCCACATACCCGAGGATGAGCGCGAGCGCGGTCAAGAGACCGAGCATGGCGGCGCGGTACGCCGCGGATCGTTGTTTCATATCATTCCTCCGCAAGTTCGACGCTGACGCGGTTCGGCAGGCAGACGATCCAGTTGTTCAGGTCGAACAGTTCGGAATCCTCCGCCGAGATGCGCCCGGTGTTGACACAGACCTGGTTCGAGCAGGTCGAGGACGCCATCACGACGCCCGTTCCGTCGATGGTGATGACGTTGACCTTCCCGTCTTCCCCTTCGATGGTCACCGTACGCGGTGCGGCAACGGGGTAGCTCGCATACAGCTCGTCCGCCACATAGATGTTCACGGTCCCCTTCGCGCCTTTACCGCCGCGTAGGAGGATCGCCGCAAGGCAGGCGACCGCCGCCACCGCGACGATGCCCCAGAAGATCGGACCCGTTTTGTTTCGTTTCGTTCGTTCCATGGCGCCCGCTCAGCCTTCCGAAAGCGTTTTGTAGCCTTCGGTCATGTGCATGGTCCCGTCGGGCAGGATCCAAAGCCCCTCGGCGTCGTGCGCCTTCAGCAGGGCGCGCCCTTCCTCTTCGCCGAGCAGGAACACCGAGGTGCTGAGCGCATCCGCCACGGCGGAATCCTCGGTGAATACCGTGACGCCGCGGTACTTGGTGCCGGGATACAGCGTGTCGGGGTCGAGGATGTGATGGTAGTTCACGCCGTCGACCGTATAGTAGCGCTGGTAATCGCCGCTCGTCACGACGCTGCCGTGCGTGAGACCGACGCTGGAGACGTAGCCGGAGAGGTCGTCCGGATTCTGCACGCCGATGCGCCATTTCGATCCGTCCGCCTTCGGTCCCGTGACGACGACGTTGCCGCCCACGGAAATGAGCAGACCTTCCGCTGCGTTGCGGCGCACCTGTTCCGCCGCCCAGCCCTTGGCGATCGCCCCGACGTCGAGACGCGCTTGGGGATCGGTCAGAAAGACCGTTCCGGCTTCCTTGTCGACGACCACCTTGTCGAACCCGGTATGGGTGAGCGCTTCCTTCAGCGCGTCCTCCGCGGGGAGTGCCGCATGCTCCGGGTCCGCGATGCCGGCTTCGCGCGCGTTGTGCCACAGGAGCAGCACCGGACCCATGGAGATGTCGCACTTGCCGTGGGATTCCTCTGCGAAAGCGCGCGCGAACTCGATGAGCTCGATCACCTCGGGCTCGACGGCAACGGGTTCCTTGCCTGCCGCGTCGTTGACGGCTTTGACGCCCTTCACGCCCTCGTAATCGTTGTAGATATCGAACAGCTTATGATACTGTGCGAGGATGTCGCGCACGCCGTCCGCCTTGGCGCGGAACGCTTCGCGGCTTTCGGCGTAGCCCGTGACGGTGGTCACGGTGTCGAACAGCTCGAGATACGTGAGCGAATATTTGGAAAGCTCGGGCGCAACGGTCGCGGCGGGTTGCACCGCCGTTGCCGTTGCCTGCGGCGCGGCTTCCTTCTTCGCGCAGCCCGTCAGCAGGCACAATGCCGCCAACGCGACCGCGGCTGTTTTGCAATGTCTTCTGTAATGCATGAACCAAAACTCCTTTGATCCGGCGCGGATATCCGTTCTCCGAATGGATCTTCCCGCTCCTTCGGTTGCCGCACCATCTGCGAAAAGTGCAGACGAATGCTTTTTACATAATACGCCATCGGGCACGCAAAGGCAATGTTTTTCGGCGTCCGCGGCGCCGGGCATGCATTCCCGGGATGCGAAAAAAATCCGAAATCGCATATTGACACGCCCATCCGGAAAGTATATAATCTGTGGCAACCGAATAGCAAATGCGTTGAACGGAAGAGTACGCTTGGTCGCAGCGTCCAAGAGAGCCCCGGTTGCTGAAAAGGGGTACGCGAAGGCAAGCCGAACATGGTCCGGGAGCAGTGCGGGCGACATGTAGTCCGCAACGGGTGCACCCGTAACAGTGCCGGGGTATCATGGGTACCCTCCAAGGTCCGCCACCGTGAGGTGCGGATGAAACAAGGTGGTAACGCGGAATCATTTCGCCCTTGACAGACTTTCTGTCGAGGGCGTTTTTTTATCGGGGCGATCGCCCAACGTAAGGAGAAAGAGAAGAAGAATGGCAACCGTCATCCGGGTGGAAAACCTGACCAAGACCTTCGGAGAAGGCGATGGCAGCGTCGAAGCGCTGAAGCACATCGACCTCAACATCGAAGAAGGCGATATTTACGGCATCATCGGTCTTTCCGGTGCGGGCAAGAGCACGCTCGTCCGCTGCATGAACCTGCTGGAACGCCCGACCTCCGGGCGCATCATCGTCAACGGCAAGGACCTGATGCAGCTTTCCGAAAAGGAGCTGAACCGCGAACGCAAGTCGATCGGCATGATCTTCCAGCACTTCAACCTGCTGATGCAGCGCACCTGCCTCGACAACATCACGTTCCCGCTCGAACTCAACGGCACGCCGCGCAAGCAGGCCGTTGCCCGCGCGCGGGAGTTGCTCCGCATCGTCGACCTCGAGAGCAAGGAAAACGCCTACCCCGTGCAGCTCTCGGGCGGACAGAAGCAGCGCATCGCCATCGCCCGCACGCTGGCAACGAACCCGAAGGTACTGCTGTGCGATGAAGCGACGAGCGCGCTCGACCCGAAGACCACGCGCGATATATTAAAGCTGATCCGCGAGATCAACGCGAAGCTCGGCATCACGGTCGTCATCATCACGCACGACATGCACGTCGTCAACGAGATCTGCACGCACGTCGCCATCCTCAACAACGGTCATATCGAAGAGAGCGGACGCGTCGACGAGGTGTTCTCGCACCCGAAGAGCGAAGCGGGCATGCGCCTTGTCTACCCCGACGGCGTCCGCACGGAGCTGCTGCCCGAAAACGCCCGCGTCGTCCGCCTCGCGTTCAACGGCGGAAATTCCGCCTATGAGCCGGTGATCAGTTCGCTCGCGGTCGACTGCGGCATCAAGGTCAACATCCTCGGCGCGGATATCCGCACCATCGACGGCGTTCCCTGCGGCACGATGCTGCTGGAGCTGCCGAAAAACGATGCGGAAGCGCAGCGCGCACTCGAATACCTCGGCAACTGTACTTACCTGACCTGTGAGGAGGTGACGAAATGACCCAGGCGCTCATCACCTTCTTCGAAGGACTCGGCGTGCCGAAGGCCGCCGAACAGATCAAGTTCCTCTTTTCGCCGGGGACCATCCCCTTCGCGATCTGGGAAACGCTGTACGCCCCCCTGCTCGCAGCGCTGTTTGCGTACATCATCGGTCTCCCCCTCGGCGTCATCCTCGTAACGGGAACGAAAAGCGGCATCCGCCCCCTGCCGGGCTGGCTGATGAAGGCGCTGAACACGGTCATCAACCTGCTGCGTTCCGTCCCGTTCCTGATCCTCATGGTCATGCTGTTCCCGCTGAGCCGCCTGATCCTCGGAACGACGATCGGCACCACGGCGACGATCGTTCCGCTGACGATCGCAGCCGCGCCCTATGTCGCGCGACTGGTCGAAAGCTCGCTGCTCGAAATGGACCGCGGCGTCATCGAAGCCGCGCAGGCGATGGGCTGCTCTTACCTGCAGATCGTGACCAAGGTCATGATGCCGGAGTGCCTGCCCTCCCTCATCAACGGCGCGACGAACGCGACCATCACCATCCTCAGCTACGGTGCGATGTCCGGTGCCATCGGCGGCGGCGGACTCGGCGCCATCTCCCTCAACCGCGGCCACGGCCGCAACCAGATCGTCGTGCTGTATGTTTCGGTCATCCTGCTCGTGATCCTGGTACAGATCATCCAATCCATCGGCACCGCACTTGCCCTGAAACTCGACAAGCGCGTTGACTATAGCGAAATCAAAAGGAGAAGAAAAAAATGAAAAGAATCCTCGCTGCCGTTGTCGCTCTCGTACTTTGCCTGAGCGTGTCCGCTTCCTTCGCCGCCGAGACCGTTAAGGTCGGCGCGACCCCCGCTCCCCACTGCGCGGTCCTCGAGGTCGTCAAAGACGCGATGGCCGAGAAGGGCTACAACCTGGAAATCGTCGAGTTCAACGACTACATCGTTCCGAACACCGCCGTCGAAGAGGGCGAACTGGATGCGAACTACTTCCAGCACATCACCTACATGAACGGCTTCAATGAGGAGCACGGCACCCATCTCGTCTCCGTTGCCTCCATCCACTACGAGCCCTTCGGCCTCTATGCCGGCAAGTGCGCTTCCCTGGCTGAGCTCGCCGACGGCGCGCAGATCGCCGTTCCCAACGACGGCACCAACGAAGCCCGCGCGCTGCTGCTGCTCCAGCAGGAAGGTCTCATCAAGCTGGCGGACGGCGTCGGTCTGAGCGCGACCGTGTTCGATATCGTCGAGAACCCCAAGAAGCTCAACATCGTCGAGCTTGAAGCACAGCTGCTCCCCAACACCCTGCAGGATGTCGAGATGGCAGTCATCAACGGCAACTACGCCATCGACGCCGGTCTGTCCGTGAAGGACGCCGTTGCGGTCGAAGCTGCCGACGGTGTCGCCGCGGAAGCTTACCAGAACATCATCACCGTCAAGGAAGGCCGTGAGAACGACCCCGCGATCCTCGCGCTCGTCGAGTGCCTGAAGACGGATGCCGTCCGCACCTTCATCGAGGAGACCTACGACGGCGCTGTCGTTCCGCTGTTCTGAGCGAACGAAACTCCGCGGGCGTGACCCGCACCGGACCCGGCTGTATGCCGGGTCTTTTTTGTTGCCCGCAAGTCCTTTTCCACCGCGCTTTTTCCGCAATTTTCCGAATGTTTTCCGCAAAACCTAAAAATTTTTGAGTTTCTAAAAATATAATTTGTTTCCCCCTTGATTCCGCACGAAATAGCGGATAGAATAAGGGCATAACCGACGGGTCCGCCTGCCGGTACTATCAAAAAAGAAGGTATGGAAGAATGAAGAACGAATTCCCTTACATCATCCATAACACCGGCGATATTTCCAAGAAGGACCCTTCCCGCGCGAAGGAGCTGTTCCCCGTTTCCCGCGCGCGTGACGCACGCAAATTCCACCGTCAGATCCCGGGCTTCGGTCCCACGCCGCTCGCGGCGCTGCCGAACCTCGCCAAGTACATCGGCGTCGGCGGTATCTACATCAAAAACGAGTCCAAGCGCCTCGAGCTCCACTCCTTCAAGGTCATGGGCGGTTCCTACGCCGTGTACCGTTTGATCCGCAAACTGCTCGGCCGTGAGAACGAAGACCTGAGCTTCGAATTCCTCACGAGCAAAGAGTGCCACGATCAGCTGAAGGACGCGGTCTTCTGCTCCGCCACCGACGGCAACCACGGCCGCGGTCTCGCATGGATCTGCCATCAGCTCGGCTTCCCGTGCCAGATCTACGTCCACGCCGAAACCAGCCGCCCCCGCATCGAGGCGATCGAAGCCTACGGCGCGAAGGTCACCGTGGTCGACGGCAACTACGACGACGCGGTCCGCAAGGCGAACGAAGATTCCATCAAGAACGGCTGGTATGTCGTTTCCGACACCTCCTGGCCGGGTTATGAAGAGATCCCGACGTGGATCATGCAGGGCTACACCTCGATGCTGCTCGAAGCACAGGAGCAGTTCGCGGGTCTCGGTCTCGTGAAGCCCACCCACGTGTTCGTGCAGGCGGGCGTCGGCGCGCTGGCAGCCAGCGTCGTCGGCTTCTACAGTGCCCTCTTCCCCGAGGATCCGCCGATCTTCGTCGTGGTCGAACCCGACAAGGCGGCTTGCATCTACGAATCCATGAAAGCGGGCGACGGCGAATGCCACTCCGTCCTCGGCGACCTCGACACCATCATGGCGGGTCTCGCCTGCGGCGATCCTTCCCCGCTCGCGTTCGATATCCTCAAGAACAACGCGGATGTCTTCATGGCGGTTCCCGACAACATCGCGGCGCGCGGCATGCGCATCCTCGGTTGCCCGCTGCACGGCGATCCGTTCATCATCAGCGGTGAAAGCGGCGCGGTGCCGCTCGGCGCTCTGTTCGCCATCATGACCGCCGAGAACGACCCCGAGCTCGTGGACGCGCTCCGTCTCGGACCGGATTCGCACATCCTGTGCATCAACACCGAAGGCAACACCGACCCGATCGAATTCCGCCGCATCATCTGGGACGGCAAGAACCCCGTTCCCTCCAAGTACCGCGTGCAGAGATAATTCCGGATACACAAAAGAGCAGGACGAAAGTCCTGCTCTTTTCATATGCCGTTTTGCGGAACGCCCGTGGTCAGGTATTCCTTCAGCGCGGTGAGTTCGCGTTCCGTCATGCCGCCGCTGCGGAGATACTCCCCCGCGCGGAACGCAAGGTCCGCAGTGCCGAGCCCCGCTTCCTCCGGAACTTCCGCAAGCCACAGCAGCATGTCGAGGAAGCGCACCGAGCGGACGACATCGTACTTTTCCGGGGTGCTCTCCCGCGTGATGCCGTAGTACATGGCGTAGGTCTCCATGTAATCCCACTCGAGTTCCGCAACGGTCGCGCCGCAGAGCGCTTCAAGCAGCATGCACACGAACCCCGTGCGGTCCTTGCCTTCGGTGCACTGGATGTACACGGGACCTGCGTGCCGCATCGTTTCTTTCAGTCCCCGGACGAGGGATGCGCGGTACGTCTCCTGCCGGTAAGCGGCGGTCAGCCCGAGGAAGGACGCATTGCCGGTTTCGATGAGCGCCGTTGCGTTCGGCGATGCGTAGCCCGGACGTGTGCGGTAGGATGCGATACGCGCTTCCGTATCCGCAAGGTCGAGCAGCCGGCGGATACCGTACTTTGCCAGCAGCCCGTCCGTAACGGCGGCGCGTTTGTTGGAATCGTTCACGGGCGATGCGCCGCGGAAGAACGCGCCCTGCGCGATCTTGCCGCCGGTCACGGGGCGGAAATTCGAAAACGCCTCCGCCGTCGGGAAATCCGCCGGGTCCTCGCTGTACCAAAGGTCCATGGTCTGCTGGCAGATCAGGTACTTGCCCGCCGTGTTCCGCCGCACGGTGACGGTGCTGCCCTCACCGCACCCGGTGCGTTTCCACATGCAGTCGTTGAAGCAGTATGCCAGCAGGATCTCGTCGGACCCCATGTACCGCACGACGACGGGTTCGCCCGTGCGCGCATAATAACCCGAATAGAACGGCACGTCTTCAAAGCGGTGCCCGTTTTCGAAGGCGATATCGAGGCTGTCCCCCGGGCGGAACCCGCACGCGTCGAATTCCTTTGCGTCGGCACCGAGGCGGATGCTGCCGAACTCCCGGTCCTCCGTGACGGTGAAGCGGTATGTTTGCGCTGATGTTTCCATTTGTTCACTATGCTTCCTTTGCCGAATTGAGTATAATGATACCAATTACCCCCGCGCGATTTCAAGTTCCCCGCGCGGTTTTGCGATTTGCCGGCGTCTGCCGGACCACCGAACGAAGGAGAAACACCCATGCAAGAACAACCCCAAAAAGAACCGCAACGCAAGTCGCCTTTCATCGTATCCTACCTGATCGTCCTGCTGGCGATCATGCTGATGAACGCCTTCCTCTTCCCCGCGATCGCCTCGAACCGCATCAAGGATGTGGACTACGGCACCTTCCTCCGCATGCTCGACGAGAAGACGCTCACGACCGTGCAGATCGAGGATGAGCAGATCTACTTCAAGGACAAAGAAGAGAAGACCTATGTCACGAACTCCATCCCTCAGGATCTGGAGATCGTCAACCGCCTGCGCGATGCCAACGTCGAGTTCGGGCGCGTCTACAAGCAGCAGAGCCTGCTCGCGACGATCCTGCAGAACTGGATCCTGCCGTTCCTGCCGCTGTTCCTCATCGGCACGCTGATCGGCCGCAAGATGAACGCCATGGCAAAAAACGGCGGACCGAACGCCATGATGTTCGGCGGGAAGAACCAGGTCAAGCAGTACGTCGTGGATGCGGAATGCTCCGTGAAGTTTTCGGACGTTGCGGGTCAGGAGGAAGCGAAGGAAGCCCTCGCCGAGATCGTGGACTTTTTGCACGACCCGAAAAAATACGAAGAGATCGGCGCGCGCCTGCCGAAGGGCGCCCTGCTCGTGGGCCCTCCGGGTACCGGTAAGACCCTGATGGCAAAAGCCGTCGCGGGCGAGGCAGGCGTACCGTTCTTCTCCATCGCGGGTTCCGAATTCGTCGAGATGTTCGTCGGCATGGGCGCGAGCAAGGTGCGTGACCTGTTCAAGCAGGCGGGCGAAAAGGCGCCGTGCATCGTGTTCATCGACGAGATCGACACCATCGGCAAGAAGCGCGACACCGGTCACGGCGGCAACGACGAGCGCGAACAGACGCTGAACCAGCTGCTGACCGAAATGGACGGCTTCGACGCGACGAAGGGCGTGGTCATCCTCGCGGCGACGAACCGCCCCGAATCCCTCGACCCCGCGTTGCTGCGCCCTGGTCGCTTCGACCGCCGCGTGCCTGTGGAGCTGCCCGACCTGAAGGGGCGCGAAAGCATCCTCAAGCTGTACATCGAACGCGTGAAAGCGGAACCCGGCATCGACCTGAACGTCATCGCCCGCATGACCAGCGGCGCTTCCGGCGCGGAGCTTTCGAACATGGTCAACGAAGCGGCGCTGCACGCCATCCGCATGGGCCGCAAGCTCGTCGCGCAGGAGGACCTGCAGGAGGCCGTCGACACCGTGCTCGCCGGCGCGCAGAAGAAGAACGCCATCATGAGCGACCACGAGAAGAAGATCGTCTCCTACCACGAGGTCGGTCACGCGCTCGTCGCCGCGCTGCAGTCGCACAGCGCCCCTGTGCAGAAGATCACCATCGTGCCGCGCACGAGCGGCGCGCTCGGCTTCACGATGCAGGTCGAGCAGAACGACCATGTACTGATGACGAAGGAAGAGATCCTCGACAAGATCGCCGTGTTCACGGGCGGACGCGCCGCGGAGGAAGTGAAGTTCGGTTCCATCACGACGGGCGCTTCGAACGACATCGAGCAGGCGACGAAGCTCGCCCGCGGCATGGTCGCACGCTACGGCATGAGCGATGAGTTCGACATGGTCGCACTCGAAACCGTGCAGAACGCCTACCTCGGCGGGGACGCTTCCCTTGCCTGCAGCGCGCAGACCGCCGCCGAGATCGACGCGAAGGTCGTGGCGATCGTCAAGGCACAGCACGAAAAGGCGCTCCGCCTGCTGAACGAAAACAAGGAAAAGCTCGATGAGATCTCCGAATACCTGTACGTGAAGGAGACCATCACCGGCGAGGAATTCATGCAGATCCTCAACAAGTAAACCGCAAAAGGAAAAGAGACCGGAAGTTCCGGTCTCTTTTTTTGTACGTTATTGCAGGATCGCGCCCTTGTCCGCAGAGGACACGAGCTTCGCATAGCGGGCGAGATAGCCCGTCTTCACGCGCGGCTCGGGGCAAACCCACTTGGCACGGCGCGCCGCCAGCTCCTCATCGGAAACGAGCAGCTCGACCTTGCAGTTGGGGATATCGATCGCGATGCGGTCGCCCTCTTCGACGAGTGCGATCGTGCCGCCCGCAGCCGCCTCGGGGCTGACGTGACCGATGGAAGCGCCGCGGGTCGCGCCGGAGAAGCGTCCGTCGGTGATGAGCGCAACGCTCTCGCCGAGACCCATGCCGCAGATGGCGGAGGTCGGGTTCAGCATCTCGCGCATACCGGGACCGCCCTTCGGTCCCTCGTAACGGATGACGACGACATCGCCCGGAACGATCTTTTTCGCGTAGATCGCGGCGATGGCCTCATCCTCGGAGTCGAACACGCGGGCGGGACCTTCGTGCACCATCATTTCGGGTGCGATGGCGCTCTGCTTGACGACGCAGCCGTCCTTCGCGAGGTTGCCCTTCAGCACGGCGATGCCGCCGTTTGCGGAATACGGATCGGACACCGGACGGATGATCTCGGGGTCGTTCGCCTCACGCGCTGCGGCAAGGTTCTCGCCGAGGGTCTTGCCCGTAACGGTCATGACGGACAGGTCGAGAAGGTCCAGCTTGGTGAGCTCCTTCATGACGGCGTGGACGCCGCCCGCACGGTCGAGGTCCTCCATGTAGGTGTTGCCCGCGGGCGCGAGATGGCAGAGGTTCGGCGTGTGCGCGGAGATGCCGTTCGCCGTGTCGAGGTCGAGTTCCACGCCCGCCTCGTGCGCGATCGCCGGGAGGTGCAGCATGGTGTTGGTGGAGCAGCCGAGCGCCATATCGACGGTTTCCGCGTTGTGGAAGGCGGCGGGCGTCATGATATCGCGGGGACGGATGTTCTTTTCGACGAGCTCCATGACCTTCATGCCGGCATGCTTCGCGAGGCGGATGCGCGCGGAATACGGCGCGGGGATGGTGCCGTTGCCGGGCAGACCCATGCCGATCGCCTCGGTGAGGCAGTTCATGGAGTTCGCGGTGTACATGCCCGAGCAGGAACCGCAGGACGGGCAGGCGTTCTCTTCGTAATCGCGGACGCCCTCCTCATCGAGCTTTCCGGCGTGGTACGCGCCGACCGCCTCGAACATGTGGCTGAGGCAAGTGCGGCGTCCGTCCTGCAGACGACCCGCCAGCATCGGACCGCCGGAAACGAAGATCGTCGGGATGTTGAGGCGCGCAGCCGCCATCAGAAGACCCGGCACGTTCTTGTCGCAGTTCGGGATCATGACGAGACCATCGAACTGATGCGCGAGCGCCATCGCCTCGGTGGAATCCGCGATGAGGTCGCGGGTCACGAGGGAATACTTCATGCCGACGTGTCCCATGGCGATACCGTCGCAAACGGCGATCGCGGGGAACATCACCGGGGTACCGCCCGCGGCGCGCACGCCCGCCTTGACCGCCTCGGCGATCTTATCGAGGTGCATATGACCGGGGACGATCTCATTGTACGAGCTGACGACACCGATCAGCGGCTTTTTGATCTCTTCATCGGTATAACCCAAGGCGTACAGCAAGCTGCGGTTCGGCGCACGCTCGACGCCCTGCTTGATTTGTTCGGAACTCATAACGGAACTCCTCCTTCGTAAAATTCAGGTTCAAAGCAGCCCCGGAACGAGCAGGGGCACATAAACGATCGCAAGGAACACGACGATCAGAGCGATCAGGTACGGAACGACGGACTTGGAGATCTTTTCGATCGGCAGACCCGTGATGCCGGAAGCGACGAACAGGTTGATGGCAACGGGCGGTGTGATCATGCCGATGGCGATGCCGACCACGAACAGGATGCCGAAGTGCAGCGTCGAAACGCCGAGCTCGGTGATGAGCGGCAGGAACACCGGCGTCAGGATGATGATCGCCGAGGAGGTCTCCATGAAGACGCCCGCGATCAGGATGATCGCCGAGATCAGGAACATGATGATGTACTTGTTCGAGGAAACGCCCAGCACCGCCGCGGAGATCGCCTGCGGGATCTTCCAGTTCGCGAGCGCCCAGCCGAAGGGACCGGAGCAGGCGATGATGATCATGATGACCGCACTCGTCCGCGCGGAGCCGAGCATGATCTTGAACAGGTCCTTCCAGGTCAGGTCGCGGTAGACGAACTTGGAAACGAGCACCGCGTACACAACGGCGACGCACGCCGCCTCGGAGGGGGTGAAGATGCCCGAGAAGATGCCGACGAGGATGATGACGGGCATCAAGATCGCGGGGATCGCCTTGACGAAGGTCTTGAGGATGTTCTTCACATCGAGCTCAACGCCCTTCGGGTAGTGATGCTTGTACGCCTGGACCAGCGCGAGCGCGATGAGCACGCCGCCCATCGCGACGCCCGGAACGAAGCCGCTCGCGAACAGCCGCGTGATGGACTCTTCCGCAATGACGGCATACAGGACCATGGGCACGGACGGCGGAATGACGACGCCGATGGTACCCGCCGCCGCGATGAGCGCCGCCGCAGAGGATTCATCGTAACCGCGCTGTTTGAGTTCGGGCACGAGGGTCGCACCGACGGCAGCGGTCGTCGCCGCGCCGGAGCCGGAGATCGCCGCAAAGAACATGCCCGCGAGCACCGAAACGACGGAAAGACCGCCGCGGAGCCAGCCGAGCAGGGATTCGCAGAAACCGACGAGCACCTTCGACAGCTTGCCCTTCGCGAGAAGGTCGCCCGCGAGGATGAAGAACGGCACCGCGATGAGCGGGAAGGAGTTCGTGCTTTCGAACATGCGGCCGATCATCTTCATACCCTGCGCCGGTCCGACGCCGACGAACATCGTCACGCCCGCAGCCGTCAGGATGGAGAACGCAACCGGGACGCCGAGCAGCAACAACAGAATGAACACGCCGAACAGCAGCAACGCCATCTCAGTTCTCCTCCTTTCCGGTAAGCAGTTCCAGAACCATCGTGAACGCATGGTACATCATGATGCACATGCTGACGGGGATACACATGTAAACGTATTTCATGGGCACGTTGATCGGCAGCGCGTCGGTCGTGCGGCGCTGGCGCGCGCAGAACGAGAAGCCGTAGTAGGCGACCGCCGCGAACAGCACGAAGCACACGACGTGCACGAGCACGCGCATGACCTTTTGCGCCGTGGGCGGCACCGCGTTCTGCACCGCGGTGATCGCGATGTTCGCGCCGTGGCGGTACGCGCAGGTCGCGCCGATGAAGCTCGCCCAAACGAGCAGGAAGCGGGTCAGCTCTTCGGACCAGGAAAGGGGACGCATCCAGGAGATGTAGCTGCTCCCGAAGCGCCATACGATCTGCGCGAAGGTCACCACGACCATCACGGCGATCATCAACACAGCGGCGCCGCCGCAGACCGCGTCCACGGCATTGCCGATCTTTTTCAAAACTTTCATTCTCGGATTCTCCTCATGGTTTCCGCTTGGCGGATGGATGACCGCTTCGAGAGCGTTCCCTCTCAGCGGCCGCAAAGTGCCCGGGCCGGCAGGACCCGGGCAACGTGGATGGAGCGATCGGTTCGGAACTTATTTCGCGAGAGCGGCCTGGATGCGGCTGATGTACTCCGCATACTGGGGATACGCTTCGTAGACGGGACCGACCGCCGCACGGAAGGAATCCGCATCGGGCGCTTCGCAAACGACGACGCCGTGCTCCTTGATGGTCGCGAGCTGTGCGCCTTCCTGTTCGGCGACCCATGCGCGCTCGTGCTCCGCGGCTTCCTGCGCGGCCTGCTTGAAGACCTTCTGCGTCTCCTCATCGAGGGAGTTCCACAGGTCGAGGCTCATGGTGATGATCGCGGTGGAGTAGGAGTGACGGTCGAGCGTCAGGTACTTCTGGTTGTAATCCCACAGGCTGTAGGAGTAGAAGACGTTGATGGGGTTCTCCTGACCGTCGACGGTGCCCTGCTGGAGCGCGACGAGCGCATCCTGCCAGCCCATGGGAACGGCGTTGACGTTCAGCGTTTTGAAGGTCTTGTTGTAGACCTCGTTCTCCATGACGCGGAGCTTCATGTTCTCGACATCCGCCGCGTTGGTGACTTCCTTGACGGCGTTGGAGATATTGCGGAAGCCGCGCTCCGCATACGCAAGACCCTTCAGGTTCGCGGCTTCGAGGGTGTCGAGCAGCTCGCTGCCGATCTCACCATCGAGGATGGTGTAAGCTTCTTCGTTGGAAGCGAACAGGAACGGCATATCGAGCACGCCCATCATCTTGGAGAAGTTGACGAAGGGACCGGCGGTGATGATGCCCATATCCAGCAGACCCATGCTCATGTCGTCGAGCATTTCGGCTTCGCCGCCGAGCTCGCCGTTGGGATGGATCTCGATGACGTATTCGCCCGCGGTGCGCTCGTTGACGAGCTCCGCGAATTTCAGTGCCGCAACGTGGAAGGAGTCCTTCTCGTTGACGGTCGTTCCGAGTTTCACGACGGTCTCCGCGGAAGCGGTCATACCGACGCCCATTGCCACAGTCAGTGCCGCGGTCAGCAGCATCTTGGCCATCTTGTTCATTTTGTGTTCCTCCGGTGTTGATTTTGATTGATTGTATGTTCATTCCGCCCGGCGCCGGGCGGTTCAAACCGTTGTTTCGGGTATCCGGCAATAAAAAAACGCTTTTGCCTCCAACCAAGGAGACAAAAGCGTAAGCTTCTGCGGTACCACTCCGATTGCCGGAAAGATCCGGCCACTCTGTCACATCGGCAAAATGCGAATGTGCTGCGCGGATAACGGGCGCAAACCGGTAACGCTTACGCAACCCGAAGGTCTTCAGCGAACTGCTCGGGGACGATTTTCCGCATGTTCCGCATATTGCCTTGCACCAACCGGCAACTCTCTGAAATGCTTTGCACCGTACTTTTTCCCGTCGACGCGGTGTATCATTTATCTTATGATTGTATATGATATCTCACCTATATGACTCTGTCAAGAGGTAAGTTCGGAAAAATATCGTTTCGGAACCAAGTTGAACCGTCCGCCACCCTAAAACGGGCGGATGCAAAAAGAAAAACCGAAGGGTAAACCTTCGGTTTCGGTGGCGCAGAGGGTGGGATTCGAACCCACGTGCGATTTCTCGCAAACTGATTTCGAGTCAGCCCCGTTATGACCACTTCGATACCTCTGCAAAATCTGCTGATTTATTATAGCGCATCGCTTTGCGGTTTGCAACGTTTCTTTTGGAAAAATTCGGAAAGCAGGGTCTTCGCTTCGGTTTCGAGCACCCCGCCGAGACACGGAAAGGACCACAGCCCCGCCCCGTGCGACAGATCGCACACGGAAGCGCAGCAGCCGCCCGCGGCATCGTACGCGCCGAAAACGAGCTTGCCGAGCTTGAGGTTCAGCGCCGCGCCCGCACACATGGCGCAGGGTTCGAGCGTCACATACAGCGTGCAGTCCGAAAGGAGACCGCCGTTCTTCGCCGCGGCTTCGCGCAACGCCAGCAGCTCTGCATGCGCCGTGCGGTCGCCGGTCGCCACGGGCGTGTTGTGCGCCGCGGAAAGCACGGCGCCGTTTTTCACGACCACCGCGCCGACGGGGACCTCATCTTCGGAAAAGGCCTTGCCCGCTTGTTCGAGGGCAAGGCGCATGTATACTTCGTGTTCCTGTCTTGTCACAGCTTTGAAAGGATCTCCTCCGTGTCGAAATCCGCATAGCGGACGCGCCAAAGCGTCAGCCCCTTGGCGGGTGCCGTCGCCCCGGCGAAGTTGCGGTCGCACCCGGTCAACGCCTCGGCGATCGCTTCCTCCCCTTTTCTGCCGGCGCCGATGTCGAGCATCGTACCGACGAGGATGCGGACCATGTTGTACAGAAAGCCGTTGCCCGCCACGTTGTAATACAGCATCTCGCCTTCGCGCCGCCATTCGGACAGGTACACCGTGCGGACGGTGTTTTCCATCTTGGTGTCCTTGCACATGAAGGCGCGGAAATCGTGCTCCCCCGTGACCGCTTCCGCGGCGCGCTGCATCTTGTCGAAATCGAGCTTCGAATAGCAGTGCAGGGCGTTGTTCCGCGTGAACACGCGGGCGTGCGGACCCGTTTGCACCGCGTAGCGGTACTGCTTGTACTTTGCCGAAAACCGCGAATGGAAGCCTTCCGGCGCTTCCTCGCTCCACAGCACGCGGATGTCCTGCGGGAGGCGCGTGTTCAGCGCGTAGGCGAACTTGTCCGCCGCCATGCGCGCTTCGGTATCGAAATGCGCGACCTGCGCGCGGGCGTGCACGCCGCTGTCGGTGCGCCCCGAACCTTGCACGGTCGTTTTTTCGCCCGTCGTTTCAAACACCGCTTTTTCGAGCAGTTCCTGCACGGCGGTGCCGTTGGGCTGATCCTGCCAGCCGACATAGTTCGTTCCGTCGTATTCCGTGATGAAACGGATGCGGCGCGTCATGCAAGCACCCCGTTCAGAAGGATGACCGATGCGAACACCGCCGCCGTCACGACGAACGCCACGGCGTCGATCTTACCGAGTTTCAACTCGACCATGCGGGTGCGCCCCTCACCACCGCGGTAGCAGCGGCTCTCCATCGCCATCGCGAGCTCGTCCGCACGGCGGAACGCCGAAACGAACAGCGGGATGAGGATAGGCAGCATGGCCTTTGCGCGTTCGATGATGTTACCGCTCGTGAAGTCGGCACCGCGCGCGGTCTGTGCCTTGCGGATGCGGTCGACCTCCTCCATGAGGGTCGGGATGAAGCGCAGCGCGATGGTCATCATCATGGCGAGTTCATGCGCCGGGAAACCGAAGCGCGCGAACGGGCTGAACAGCTTTTCGATGCCGTCCGTCAGGCGGATCGGCGAGGTCGTGAGCGTCAGCAGCGAGGTGCCCGAAACGAGCAGCACGAGGCGCACGGTGATGTAGACCGCCTGCGTGAGGGATTCTTCCGTGATGCGGAAGATCCAGAAATGCAGAAGCTCCTTCTCGCCGGGCGTAACGAAGATGTTGATGATGAACATGAACAACAGCAACCAGCGGATGGGCTTGATGGCGTTTTTGAGATAGCTGACCGGGACCTTGGCGAGCATCACCACCGCGATGACGAACGCCGCGGGGATCAGGAACACCGGCAGGCTCTTGACGACGAAGACGAGCACGATGAACGCGACCATCAGCAGGATCTTCGTGCGGGGGTCGAGACGGTGGACGACGCTGTCGCCCGGAATGAACTGACCGAGCGTGATCTTGTTACCCATGGACGCGCACCTCCTTCAATGCGGCGGCAAGCGCCTCGGGTGTGACGATGCCTTCGGGCAGAGCGATGCCGCGGGCGCGGAGCTCTTCCGCCATCTGCGCGGACTGCGGGAGCGAAAGCCCCATGGCGCGGAGCTCGGGTCCGTGCGAGAATACCTCGCCGGGGGTGCCCGTCATCACGAGTGCGCCGCCGTCGAGCACCGCGACCGTTTCGGCACAGCGGGCGACGTCGTCCATCGAGTGGGAGACCATGATGATGGCGCAGCCCGTGTCCTTGCGGAGTTTTTCGAGCAGGTCGAGCGTCGTTCTTCTGCCGCGCGGATCGAGACCCGCCATGGGTTCGTCGAGCGCGAGGTACTTCGGCTTCATCGCGATGATGCCCGCGAGCGCGGCGCGGCGCTTTTCACCGCCCGACAGCTCGAAGGGGGATTTTTCCGCGAAGCGTTCGGGGTCGAGACCGACCATGGTCATCGCTTCGCGCGCGGCGGCTTCCGCCTCCACTTCGCTCATGCCGAGGTTCTTCGGACCGAAGGCAACGTCCTTGAGCACGGTATCCTCGAACAGCTGGTATTCGGGATACTGGAACACCATGCCGACGCGGGCGCGGGCGCTCTTGATCTGCTGCTTGTCGGAGGTGTCGAACCCGTCGACGAGCACCTTGCCGGAGGTCGGCAGCAGCAAGCCGTTGAGCTGCTGCATGAAGGTGCTTTTGCCGGAACCCGTATGACCGATGATCGCGAAAAAAGAACCTTCTTCGATGGTCAGCGAGATGTCCTTGAGTGCGGGCGTCGCCATCACGGTGCCCGCCATGTAGCTGTAATTCAGTTGTTCGATAACGATCGGCATATCGCTTCCACCGTTTCCTCAGTCGTCACCGGCATTTCCTTCGCGGAAAAGCCGCATGTTTTCAGTTCCTGCCACAGGCGCACCGTTTCGGGCGCCTCGAGCCCCGCCCGTTCGAGCACGTCGGTCATGGCGAAGACCTCCCGCGGGGTGCCTTCGGCAACGATCTCGCCGCGGCACATGACCACGACGCGGTCGCAGCACGCGACCTCTTCCATGTACTGGGTGATCATCACGACGGTCATGCCCTTCTCGCGGTGCAGACGCTCCACGATGGAAAGGACCTCTTTGCGCCCGCTCGGGTCGAGCATGGCGGTCGCCTCGTCGAGCACGAGCGTATCGGGCTGCATCGCGAGCATCCCCGCGATGGCGATTCGCTGCTTCTGTCCGCCGGAAAGCGCATGGCTCGCCTTGAGCTTGTACGCATCCATCCCGACGAGTGCAAGCGAACCGTCGACCCGTTCGCGGATCTCCTTCGGTTCGACGCCGAGGTTCTCGGGACCGAACGCGACGTCCTCTTCGACGATGGTCGTCACGAGCTGGTTGTCCGGGTTCTGGAAGACCATGCCGATGCGGCGGCGGATCTCCCCGATCTCGTCCTCGTTCGCGGTGTCCATCCCGTCGACGAGCACCTTGCCCTTTTCGGGCAGCAGCAGACCGTTCAGATGCTTTGCGAGGGTGCTCTTGCCGGAGCCGTTGTGCCCCACGATGGCGAGCATCTCGCCCTGCTTCACGGTCAGTGAAACGTTATTGAGAGAGGGTCTCGAAGCCCCCTCGTACAGATAGGTCAGTTCCTTGATTTCGATCACGGAAACCTCCGAAAAACAACAGAATAAAAAGCCGGAGCGGACGCTCCTCGTGAAAGTATAACAGCAAGAGGTACAAAACACAACTTTTTCATGTTATAATATGCGCATGAAAACGCTGATCAAAAACATCCGCGCCCTCGTCACCTGTGACGGGGAGGATCGCATCCTTCACGGATGCGACATGCTGCTCGACGGACCCGGGATCGCCGCCATCGGCAACGGTCTCTCCGCCGAAGACGCCTGTGTGATCGACGGAACGGACCTGTTCGTCTATCCGGGCCTTGTCAACACGCACCACCACCTGTACCAGTACTTCACCCGCAACCTGCCGGAAGTACAGGGATTCGAGCTGTTTGACTGGCTGACTGCGCTGTACGAGATTTGGAAAGGGCTCGACAGCGAGACCATCCGCTGCTCGTCCCTTGCCGGCATGGCCGAGCTGATGAAGTTCGGCTGTACGACCTGTTTCGACCACCACTACGTTTTCCCCAAGGGAAAGGACGGCCTCATCGAGGCGCAGTTCGAGGCGGCGGAGGCTCTGGGCATCCGCATGCACGCTTCCCGCGGGAGCATGAGCCTTTCGAAGAAGGACGGCGGTCTGCCGCCCGACTCCGTCGTGCAGGATGTCGGCACCATTCTGAAGGACAGCCAACGGCTCATCGAGACCTTCCACGACACGAAGAAGTTCTCGATGCGGCAGATCGTGCTTGCGCCCTGCTCTCCGTTCTCCGTCACCGCGGACCTGTTGCGCGAAAGCGCGATCCTCGGCCGCCAATACGGGGTCCGGTTGCACACGCACCTCTGCGAGACCAAGGACGAGGAACGCTTCACCATCGAGAAGACCGGCATGCGTCCCTTCGCCTACATGAAGTCCCTCGGATGGACCGGGAGCGACGTTTTCTACGCGCATGGCATCCATTTCAACGATGAAGAGCTCGCCGAGCTCGCCGCGACGCAAACGGGCGTTGCGCACTGCCCCGTCTCGAACATGAAGCTGTCGAGCGGCGTGTGCCGCATCCCCGAAATGCTGAAGCTCGGGATCCCCGTGGGTCTCGCGGTCGACGGCAGCGCCTCGAACGACGCATCGAACCTGATGGATGAGATCCGCGTGGCATACCTGCTGCACCGTCTGACCCGGGGCGATGCGGCACCGACGGGTTACGACCTGTTGAAGATGGCGACTGCGGGCGGCGCGAAGCTGCTCGGCAGAACGGACATCGGTATGCTGAAACCGGGTATGGCGGCGGACCTGTTCGCCATACGCGTGACCCGTCCCGAAATGCTGTGCGCAGAGCGCGACCCCGCGAATCTGTTCGGCACGGTGGGCTGGCACTATCCGGCGGATTACGTATTCGTCAACGGTGTCATGACCGTGAAGGACGGCCGTCTTCTGACCGTGGATGAGGAACGCATCCGCACCGACGGCGAAAAAGCCGTCGAACGACTGCTCGACCGGGTATAAGAACAGTCCGTTCCGATCTTTTTTAAATCTGAAAGGAACCCGTATACCCAATGAACATCAGAAAACTGACCGAGGGCGGTCTGATCGCCGCGATCTACACCGTTCTCACCATTGCACTTGCGCCGATCTCCTTCGGTGCGATGCAGTGCCGCGTCTCTGAAGCGCTTTTCGTCCTTTCCCGCTACACCGGCGCGGCCGTGTCCGGACTCTTTGTCGGCTGTGCACTCTCCGCTATCCTGACCGGCGCCCCCTTGCTGGATATCGCGCTGGGCTCCCTCGCCACGCTCGGCGCGGCGTACACCACGCGTGTACTGTCGAAGCGCGGCGTTTCGAAATGGCTGTTGCCCCTCCCCACGGTCCTGTTCAACGCGGTGATCGTCGGCTGGGTCGTGAACTTCCTGTATTCCCCGGATATCCCGCTTGCGCTGTGCATGCTGTATGTCGGCGCCGGAGAGGCCATCGCCTGCTATGTGCTGGGCATCCCCCTGTTCATGCTGTTGGACAGACACAAAGAAAAAATTTTCAGATAAGGAACCCAATGAACCGAACCGCAAAGCTATTCGTATTGAGCTTTGTCCTGTTGCTCCTCGGCGGCTTCACGGCCGCCCCGGGGCTCGGGCAGGAACCGGCGGAGACCCTTCCGCCCGAAACGTACCTTGCCCGCCGCGACGCCGACATGAAACGTTGGCTTCTCGCTTACGACGCCACCCTGACCGACGCGCAGGCGGATGAGATCGTCCGCACCCGCGCGATCGACCCCGAAAAGCCGATGGTCGCGCTGACCTTCGACGACGGACCGGTGGCGGGCGTTACGGACAAGCTTCTCGACATTCTCGAAGAAAACAACGCGCGGGCAACGTTTTTCGTGCTCGGCGCGAAACTGAAAAAGGAACCGAACGCCGCGATCCTTCCGCGGATGCTGTCGCTCGGCTGTGAGATCGGCAACCACACCTTCAACCACGTTCGGCTGAAAAACGTTTCCAAAAAGGCCGGTCTGAAGGAAGTGACCCGCGTCAACGAACGGGTCGCCGAGCTCACGGGCGGATACGCTGTGACCTCCCTGCGGCCGCCGGGAGGCATGACGAACAACCACGTCATCAACATGGCGGCGGATGCGGGGATGAGCCTCATCCTCTGGTCGCAAAGCTGCGATGTGAACGAACTTTCGCCCGAAAGGATCGCCGCGAACGTTCTGGTGCAGCCGAAGAACAAGCGTGAGCTCCAATCCGGCGATATCGTGCTGCTGCACGACACGAAGGACCGCATGGTCGACGCGATGTCCATCCTCATCCCGCAGCTGGTCGCGGACGGATGGCAGCTGGTGACCGTGCAAGAACTGCTCTCCCTTTCGGAAGCGGGCTATATCCCCGGCATCCAGTACACCTCCGCGACCGATTATCACGGACTGCTGAAAACGGTGAAGAAATGATGGAACGAAACAACGAATTGTATGAAAAACAGGTCAGCTCCGAACGCATCTACGACGGGCGCATCCTGCACCTGTATGTGGACAAGGTGGAGCTGCCGAACGGAAAGGTCTCCACGCGCGAATACCTGCGCCATCAGGGCGCGGTGTGCGTGCTGCCCGTGACGGACGCGGGCGAAGCCATTATGGAAGAGCAGTTCCGCTACCCCTTCGGGAAGGTGCTGCTCGAAGCACCCGCCGGCAAGGTCGACCCCGGAGAAGAACCGCTCGCCGCGGCGTACCGCGAGCTTGCGGAGGAAACGGGCTGCGCCTGCGAAGAGCTGATCCCCCTCGGCGACTTTTACCCGAGCTGCGCGTATACGGACGAGATCATCCGCCTGTACCTTGCAAAGGGGCTCACGGTCAACGAACAGAAGCTCGACGCCGATGAATTTCTGACGCTGCGCCGCATCCCGCTCGCGGAGCTGAAGCAGATGCTGCTGCGGGGCGAGATCCCCGACGGAAAAACGCAGGCGATCCTTTGGCGGGCGCTTGCGGAATACGGCATGTAATTGACATTTTTCCCGTACGTTGTAGAATAGGAGTACTGTTATGAAAAAATACATTCAGATCGCCGCTCTGCTGTTCGCGCTTGCCGCTTCGGCATTCGCCCTTGCGGAGCAGGCGGAACCGAACGAGGAGGCAACACCCGTGGAACAGAAAAACCCCATCGCAACCATCGTCATGGCGGACGGCGGCGAGATCAAGATCGAGCTCTACCCCGAATACGCGCCCATCACCGTCAACAACTTCATCTCGCTGGCCAACAGCGGCTTCTATGACGGCGTCATCTTCCACCGCGTCATCCGCGGCTTCATGATCCAGGGCGGCGACCCCGACGGAAAGGGCACCGGCGGCCCCGGCTACCGCATCAAGGGCGAGTTCGGCAACAACAAGGTCAACAACCCGCTCAAGCACACCCGCGGCGTCATCTCCATGGCACGTCAGGGCAACCCCTACTTCCCCGCAATGGCGTACAACACCGCAGGCAGCCAGTTCTTCATCATGCATGCGGATTCCCCCTACCTCGATAACGACTACGCCGCGTTCGGCATGGTGCTCGAGGGCATGGACGTCGTGGACCGCATCGCCGAAACCAAGACCGGTGCGAACGACCGCCCCGTGACCGACCAGGTCATGCAGTCCGTCCGCGTTGAGACCTTCGGCGTCGAGTATCCCGAACCCGAAAAGATCGCCGAGTGACGATTTCCGAAAAGACCGTTTTCCCGTCCGGGGAGGCGGTCTTTTTTCGGTTGACGGCAAGCGGAAAAGTCGGTAAGATGGGTCTCGTTTGCGGGCGTGATTGCCCGAAGGAGGAACCCCATGCTGTACTTGCTCGGCGCCGTGCTTTCGAGCGCGCTCGTCACCATCGTCATGAAGGCTTCGAAGCCTTACACCCGTTCGGACGCTTCCGTCCTCGCGGCAAACTACATGTGTTGCCTCGCCCTGTCGTTCGCGTATTCGGGCGGCGGGACGCTCTTTTCCGCAGCCGGGGGAACCCGCTTCGCGATGCTTCTCGGGCTCGTGGCGGGCGTGTTCTACGTGGGCACCTACAAGCTGCTGCAATGGAACATCCTGCACAACGGTGCCGTGCTCAGCGCGGCGTTCATGAAACTCGGAGTGCTGGTTCCTTCCCTGCTCGCGGTGCTTTGGTTCGGCGAACGCCCGCGCGTGCCGCAGATCGCTGGGCTCGTGCTCGCCGTGGCGGCGATATTGCTGCTCCATTCCGAAAAAAGCGCAGATGCGACAGAGAAACGTTCGGGTACGAAGTGGATGCTCGTCGTGCTGTTGCTTTCCGGCGGCGTATGCGACGGGCTGTCGAAGGTCTACGAGGTGTACGGAGACCCGGCGCTCGAAAGCGATTTTCTGCTGTATCTGTTCGCCGTCGCGTTTCTGCTTTGCACGGCGACCTGCCTTGTCAAGCGCGAGCGACCGGGTCGGCGAGACCTTGCGGCGGGTGTATGCATCGGCGTGCCGAACTACTTTTCGACGCGGTTCCTGTTGCTCTCCCTCTCGCGGATCCCCGCGGTGGTCGCTTACCCGACCTATTCCGTTTCGGCGATCCTCGTGGTGCTGTTCGCGGGGCTCGCGTTCTTCCGCGAGCGCCTGTCGAGGCGGCAGTGGGGCGCCATCGGCGTCATCCTCGCGGCACTGGTGCTGCTGAATCTGTAACAAAAAAGAGCGGTCGTTGCGATCGCTCTTTTTTCGTCATGCACCGAAGGTGTCCATACCGTGCTGCAGTTCTTCGAGAAACCGCGCAACGTGCAGCCCGTCGGTCGTCGCGTGGTGACAGGTCACCGACAGCGGCATGAGGCGTTTTCCGTTTTCCGTGCGATACTTGCCCGCCTCGATGCTCGGGAAATAATAAGGCTTGTTGTCGTAGCTGTGGATGGCAAAGTGTTTGAACCCGACCCAGGGGATGCAGGACACGGTGTAGGCGTTTTCCGGCGGGAGCCCCGGTCTTCCGAGCACGCCGCGCACATCCTTGTGCTGTTCGGCGTTTTCCAGATACGCCGCGAAGAACGCTTCGAACGACGGATCGTATTCCGTCCACATCAAAGAAATGTTGCCGTCCTCATGCATGACGGGGTACAGCGGCGTCAGTACGTCCCAGTAGCCGACGGCACCGTCCTTCACGGCGGTGCGGAGTTCCGGCACCGCGGCGATCGCCTTCGTGACGAGCCACAGGTACGCCGGGAAGAACTTCACGCCCATCCGGTGGACCGCCTCGTACAAATGCGTGACATCGACGTCGACGGTCATGGAATACCCCGTCGGCGCCATTTGGGAAAAGTAATAATACATCTGCGCCCGCGGCCATGCGGCTTGATCGACCGGCGTGAATACCATACCGGTGTCCCCTTACTTGCGCTTCGGGCGCGGCGCGTTCATTGCGAACATGCCGTGGCGGTTGCACGCCCACAGAAACTTGCGCGTACCGGACAGGGGGAAGTGCGCTTCGGCGTTCCCCTCGGGGTACTGCTTCACGAGCATCCAGCCCGTGTCCGTCAGCGCGGCGATGAACGAGACGGAATGCTCCTTCGTCATCTCGTGGTCGACGGTCACGTAGTATTCTCCGTCGCAGTACTCCACGTTGAGCGCATGGGCTTCATCCGGCTGCTCCGGCGTTTCCGGGATGAGGTTCACGCCGCAGCAGCAGATCACCGCTTCGCCCGTGCCGAAAAGGATGTTGCCGCACACGGGGCAGATATACACCGCCGTGCGGAGCATGTTGAAGTGCTTGTTCTTGTTGGTGATATCCTCACCGCTCATGAGTTCCACCAGCGAAACGCCGAGCGCCGCCGCCAGCGGTTCGAGGGTGCGGATGTCGGGATAACCGCGCCCGGTCTCCCACTTCGAAACGGTCTTTTCGCTGACGAACAGCTTCGCGGCCAGTTCCGGCTGCGTCATTTTTCTTTCTTCGCGGAGCTTTTTGATCATCGCTCCGGTCACATAACGATCCATTGGAATCATCTCCTTCCGATACGACCATGATACCCGATGTGCCGCCCGATGGGTACCTACGCATCGGAGAGTCTGCGTTCCGCAGAGTTCTCACTCCGCGGAGAGTTCGCAGAACGCGACCGAGTCCGCCGAACCGAGGTTGCGGTAGACGCCCGTCAGCCGCTTTGCACCGCCCGGCACGGAAAGGCGTGTTTCGGAGACCGGAACGGGACCGTCTTCCGTTTCCCGTTCGATCGTGACACGGGGCTCCTCCCCCGCAGCTTCGGTGATGAGGGTGAGCACCCCGTCTTCCAGCTTGTGGGAAACGAACACGCCGGGCTGGATCAACACGGTCGTCCCCGCCGGGGTCTCCACCACCACGCGCGCGGCCGCTTCCCCGTTTTCATCGGTATCCGCACCGATCTCAACGATCCAATCCCCCTGCTGTTCGAAGGCGAGCGGTACCGCGGCGTTCGCCGTGAGCAGCGCGCTTTCCGTTTCCGCATCCCTTGCGGCGAACAGCATCGTATCGTTGTCCGCGGTGTCCGTCATTACGGAAGCCACCATGACGCCGCCCGTACCCGCGGTCGTTCCGTTCCGCAGCGCGGTCACCGCGCCGACACCCACGAGCACGAAGCACGCCGCAACCGCAGCGATGCGCGAGAACCTGCGAAGCTTCACCGCGCGTGCCCGCTCCGCACGTTCGCGGGCGATGGCGCGCCCGAGCACGGCTTCGTCGAGCCGAAGCCTGTCGTTGTCCCGTTTGTATTGCTCTTTAAACATCCGCATACTCTCCCTTCAGGCGTTCGCGCAGCGTCTCCCTTGCGCGGTGCAGACGCGATTTCACATTCGATTCCGTCGTTTGAAGGATCGACGCGATCTCCTTGACGGAATAGTCCTCGTAATAGAACAGGTGCACGACATCGCGGTACTTTTCGTCGAGCGCGTGCACGGCTTGGTAGACATCGGAAAAATCCTCGGGCTCCTCGGCAGCGCGTTCCAGCCCCGTCTCGCCGACGGTGTGGCGCTTCCATGCGCTCGTCATACGGGTCCTTGCGCAGTTGAGCGTGACGCGGATGAGCCACGCCTTTTGGTGTTCGGGGCTTTCGAAGGGTTTGGTGTTGCGCATCGCACGGATCAACACATCCTGCGCGACGTCTTCCGCGTCCTGCCGGTTGTCGGTATGGAGCCGCGCAAGGCGGAATATCATGTCGCCGTAAATGCGGAACACATCTTCGATCTCGGTCAGCACCTGTTCCGGCGGCGGGGTCTGCAACATCGTCGTTCACCTCTTTCTCATGAATAATACCCGGCACCCCGGGCAAAGGTTGCAAAACAAAAAAATCTTTTCCGTTCCGTCCGCGTATGATACGATATTGACAGATATCCGAAAGGGGCGGACTCCATGTACAACATCATCACCATCAGCCGTCAGTTCGGCAGCGGCGGGCGTTCCATCGCAAAATCCGTCGCCGAAGAGCTCGGCTACGCGTATTACGACAAAGAACTCATCAAAGAAGTTGCGGAAAAAACCGGCTTCGACCCGCGCTACATCGAAGAAGCGGGCGAATACGCCAAATCGCGCAGCATCTTTTCTTATGCACTCCCCTTCACCGGGAGCGGTCACGGCGCCGTCGGCGCGGGCGGCATGAGCACCTCCGATTTTCTGTGGGTCATGCAGCGCAAGGTCATCCTCGAGCTTGCCGAAAAAGGTCCCTGCGTGATCGTCGGGCGCTGTGCCGATTACATCCTCCGCGAGCGTACGGACGCGCTGCACGTGTTCGTCCATGCGGATGAAGCCTTCCGTGCGGACCGTATCGTCCGCCTGTACGGCGAAAGCGAAAAATCCCCCGAAGCCCGTCTGAAGGACAAGGACGGACGCCGCGCCGTGAACTACAAGTATTACACCGGGCGCGAATGGGGCAAGGCCGAATTCTACGACCTGAGCATCAACAGCGGAAAGCTCGGCATCGAGAACTGCGTCTCGGTCATCGCGGGCTTCGCGAAGCACAACGGCTGAGGGCAACGCCGCCCTCCGAAAAAAGCGTGAACGGAATGTTCACGCTTTTTTGTTTGCCCCGCGGCTCAGTCGTCCGCGAGGGGGTCCTTCTTTTCGTCGAGGTTGCCCGTGTTGTACACGGGGTCGGTCTCGGTGGGCACGAGTTCGGAATAGCCGAACAGCAGCGCATCCGCCCACGGGCGCTGTCCGCTCGATTTTTTGCTCTTCGAGCTGTGGTGCTGGTGCACCGCCTCGCCCATGAAGAACATGCCGGAGGAGATGCCGCCGTCCATGTTGTAGGCGATCGTACAGCCTTCGTTGATGAACATCTGCGCGTATTCGGTGAGCGTCACGCCCATGGAATAGCCCTTCTGACGCCCGTCGACGACGATGGCGACATAGTGACCGGGCTCGACCATACCGAGACCGCATCGCGGGTTGTAGCTCTTGACGCGGTGCTCGTTGCACTCCTTCTCGGCGATCTGCCCGTCGCGCACGAGTGCGGGACCGAAGGCGTAGGTGTTTTGGATGCCCGCATCGAGGATCTCGTTGACGTCGGTCTCGGGTGCGTAGATGCGGATGGTCATATCGGGGCACAGCGCCATGGTGGGCTGCCGCGTCCCCGCATGGTACAGGATGCCGTTGCGGATGAGGTTGCCCTTGAGCCACTGCTCGGTGTTGACGAGGTTGTCGCCCGTGATGGCGAGCACGGCGGATGCCCTGCGCGCGAGCTTCCACGGCGCAGTCTTCGCACTGCCCTGCATGTTCTCGTTGCCGAAGCCGGGGCGGAACTGATCGTACCCGCGCATGCGGATATGCGCGACATAGTAGACCAGGGTGTTCTCGGGCTCGTTGTGCGCGTTGATCTCGACCGAGAGCGTATCGGAGCGGTAGCTCCAGTAGCCCTCCTCGGGCTTCTGCACGACGATCTCCTCCGGTTCACCGGGTTGACGGAAATACACATCGTCCGGGTCCGGCGCGGGCGTGGGCTCGGGTTCGGGTTCGGGCGTTGCTTCCGGGGTCGGTTCGGGGGTCGCCGTCGGCGCCGGGGTCGGCGTTACGACGGGCTCCGGCTCGGGTTCGAACGCTTCCATCCCGCCTTCGCGGTCGAGCAGAACGAAGAACATCGTTCCCGCCAATGCGACGGGTACGAGCGCGGTGAGCATCCATGCGCCCTTCTTCCTGAGAAGCACGAGCAGCAATACGGCAAGCAGCACACCGCCCCCTGCGATGCACCACAGCGACACGGGCAGGTTGGCAAGCGTTTCCGCGGTCTTTTCCAAAGCGGACTTCGGCACGGGCGTCGCGGTCGGTTCCGGCGTGGGCGCCGCAGTCGGCACGGGGGTCGGTTTCGGGGTCGCCACCGGTTCCGCGGTGGGCACCGGGGTCGGCGTCGCTTTGGGTGCCGGGTAGGTCACGAGGTCCTTGGTCAGCGTGCTCCACGGGATCCGGTCGAACATGTTGTTCGCTCCGGTCGCGTCCGCGCCGACATCCGTCGCGGTGAGCCACAGCTGCAATGCGCCCGGGACGGAGGGCTTTAAGATCTTCAGCGTGCCGTACGCATCCAGCAATCCATCCGCGAACGCCTTTGCCGAAACCCCGCCGAAATTCGCAAGCGGCGTATCGGAAGCGATCGTGAGGTCCGCAAGCGGCGGGGGCGTCGGCGTCGATTTGTCGTACTTGCCGCGCTTCTTCGGCGCGGGACCGCCCGCAAGGTAGACCTTCTGCACGGTGTGCGCGCCGTACAGCTTGGTGATGGCGCCCTGACGGCGCGGGTTGCCGGATTCGGCGACCGCTTCGTTCAAAAGCTCCGCCGTATAACGGCGCATGCTCTCCTCTTCCTCATCCGCAGGCGCGTAGCTGACGACGACCGTCGGCTTGTATTGGCGGAGCAGGGCGACGAATTCGCGCTCGGTCTTGTTGTGATCCCAGATCTTGCCGCGCTTCGCCCAGCGCAGGTGACTGAGGGTCGTGTAGGTCTTGCCGAGGAACAGCGGTTCGAAGGGCTGGCGCATGGCGCGCGCGGTATCGAGCGCTTCCTGCAGCTGTTGGCGGTTCAGGTGGCTCATGAAAACCGTGAGCACCGAGCGCCCCGCATCGGACAGCGTGGGCACGAGCGTGCCGAAGACGGTGAGCTCATCGCCCGGGCGGGCGCAGAACAGCATCACGTCGGTCTTTCCGACCGCGAGCGGGTCGGCGAACTCGTAATAATCGGCGGCTTCTTCCGCGGTCAGGGGAACGATCTCCGCAAGGATCGTTTCCGCCGAGGCATCGATCTCGAGGGATGCGGAGCCCTCTTCCAAGGGGATCAGGGTCTCGTACTTGTCCTCGATGAATTTCGCGGACAGGGTCTTCCCCGCGGCGTCGCGCACGAAGACCTGGGCGCCCACGGGCGTTTCATACCACAGCAAACGCAGCGCCGCGGCACCATCTGGCACGGCGACGGTCAGCCCTTCTTCCGCGCCGAAACGGACGCGGCTGTTGCAGTTGCCGTCGAACAGGCGCTCCGTCGGATCGGCTGCAGTCACGGGGACCGTTGCCGCAAGGTCCGGCGTCGGGGCGGGTGCGGACTCGTCCTCGGCTTCCGCAACAGCAAACGCCGGCAACAGCGCAAGACCCGCGAACCCCAGCAAAAATGCGAGTGTTTTTTTCATCATATTCCGGTATCTCTCCGTTCTTCGGGTCACAGCGTGACGACCGTGTAGTCGTGCCCCGTGGCGGGGAGGAACTTCTCCAGCACATCGCGCATGGCGATCTTGAGACTTGCGGTGTTGCGGCAGGGATGGCAGCCGAGGTATTCGTCCCGCATGAGGTCGGCATCGATCAAGAGGCGCACGCGCTTTTCCTTGTCGTTCGCGAGACCGAGCACCGAAACGGAGCCCGGTGTGATGTCGAGAAAGCGCTGCATATGTTCGCCGGAGGCGAAGGACAGGCGCGCGACGCCGAGCTGCCCCGAAAGGTCCTTGGTTTTGAAGGGTTTCTCCCCCGGCATGAGCAGCAGATAGAAATCCGTCTGCTGCCGGTTCGTGAGAAACAGGTTCTTGCACATCTTCGTGCCGAGGACGCGGTCGACCTCCTCGCACGCGGCGATGGTCATGGCGGGGGCATGCTCCGCCCGCAGGTAAGAAATGCCGAGCCCGTCGAGGAAAGCGTAGCACGCGCGCTCGTTTTCCGGGCGGTCCGCAGCGTCTGCGGGACTGCCCTCATACAGGACGGGGTCGACGAAGATCCGTTCTTCTTCCATAAAAACTCCATAGTGTGAGATAAGTATAAATTATGCCACAAACGGGGCAAAAAGAAAAGGTCGCGCGGGGTCCGCGTTTATGAATAAAGTGTGATATTTTGCGGTTTTTCACACCGGGTCTCCTCCCGTGCCGTTTGACGGAAGCGCCGCCGTTTGCTATACTGGACTTTACAAATCCAACGATACGGAAGGATGCCTTATGATTTGTCCTTTTTGCCACACCACGATCGAAGACGGCAAGCGTTTCTGCACCGAGTGCGGAAAATACATCCCGAAGGATGCGCGTGAAAACGAACCCGAAGCTTCCGCGGAGACCGAAGCCGTGACCCCGGAGACGGAAGAGAACGCAGAACCTTCGGAAGCGCCCGCCGACGAGCCCGTTTTGACGGAAGCCCCCGCGCAGGAGGAACCGGCGGAAGAAGCGACCGCCGAAGCCGAAGCGGCTGCGGAAGAGCCCGAACCCGTACCCGAAACGGCGGCGGAGCTCCCGGAACCCGAAGCGGATGCGGATTGCACCGCCGTTGCGGAACCTCAGCCCGACATGATGCTGCCCGTCCCGCCGGACCCGAAGCCCGCGAAAAACAGCCAGTGGGCGACGATCGGCACCTGGGGCTGGCTCGGCATCCGCCTTTTGATGTTCGTCCCCGTGCTGAACCTCGTGCTGCTGATCGTCTGGAGCTTCGGCGGCGCGAAGAAGACCGTCAAGCAGAGCTGGGCGCGCGCGACGCTCGTGCTCGTTCTGGTCGGGACCATCCTGATGCTCGGCTTCTTGCTGTATATCCTCGTCTCCCCCGAACGCAGTGCGCGTTTCCTCGCAGTGTTCGGCAGATGACCCGAGAAAACACGAAGTACCGCAAATGCGCGGTACTTCTTTTCTTTTGGTCCCGGGAAAACTATAATGGTGGCAGAGAAACAAGGAGAACGGAAATGAACGAAACGATATTCACCATCGGCGGCGCGGCACTCGAGATCTACGGCTACCCGCAGGACCTCTGCCAGCTGCGCGATTCGAACCCCGGCAAACTGACCATCACCGTCGGCGGCGCGGCGAAAAAGGTTGCCGCACACCTGGTGCGTTACGGTCTCAAGCCCGAGCTCGTCACCGCGCTCGGAAATGACGCGCGCGCGGATATCATCCTGAAGGACTGCGCACTCGCCGGCATCGGCACGGGACACGTGTTCCGCACCGAGGGTTCGAGCCCCGCCTATATGTGCACCTTCGACCGCGACCGCGATCTGCTTTGCGGCATTTCGGACATGGACGCCTTTTCCGCCCTGACGCCCGAAGCGCTGGAGCCCCTGCTCCCCGCGATCAACGGCACGGCGCTGTGCCTTGCGGATTCGAACCTGACGGAAGAATGCCTCGGCTATCTGGCTTCGCACCTGACCGTGCCGATGGTATACGAACCCGTGAGCCTCGCAAAGGCGAAGCGCATCGGCAAGGCGCTGCCCGAGGTCTCCATCCTGCGGGCGAACCGTTTCGAGGCGGGTCTGCTTTCCGGATGCAGCTGCGACACCGTGCGCGGCACGCTGCGCGCCGCCGAGGCCCTGCTGAAAGCGGGTGTGCGGTACAGCTACATCTCCCTCGGTTCGGACGGCATCGTCTACTGTGCCGAGGAGGACATGGGGCATATCCCCGCGGAGGAGCTCGAACCGGTGAACAAAGCCGGTGCGGGAGAAGCGCTGAGCGCGGCGGTGATCAAAGCCATCCTCGACGGAAAGTCCGTTGCGGAATGCGCCGCCTTCGGCAACAGCGAGGCTGCGAAATACTGCCGCGGCGAATACCGTCCGGCGACTTGTTTCTGAAACCGTTTTCGATACACAGCACAAAAGGCGCGACCGCAGTCGCGCCTTTTTTTCATGTTGCCGAAAACCGTTATTTGGTCTTCTTGCTTTCCTTCTTTGCCGTCTTCACGGGTTCTTTTTCCATCTTCATCGGTTCGATATGCCAGATCTCCTCGGCATACTGACGGATGGTGCGGTCGGAAGAGAACTTGCCCGCGGAGGCGATGTTCTTCATGCACTTGCGTCCGAACGCCATGCGGTCGCGGTATTCGCGGTTCGCATCCATCTTGCGCTCGATATAGGGCATGAGCTCGAGCACGGTGAAGTAGTTGTCCGCACGACCCCAGCCGGTACCGTACACGAGGGAACGGTGCAGGTCACCGAACGCGCCGGAACCGTCGTCGGAGAAGGTGCCGTCGACGAGGGAATCGAGCACGCGGCGGATGCGCGCGTCGTACTCGTAGATGGTTCTGGGATCGTAGCTGTAGCGGCGGGCGTTGAGCTCATCGACGGTGTAACCGAAGATGTACTCGTTCTCCTCGCCTGCCATTTCGGCGATCTCGATGTTCGCACCGTCGTAGGTGCCGAGCGTGACCGCGCCGTTGAGCATGAGCTTCATGTTGCCCGTACCGCTGGCTTCGGTGCCCGCGGGCGAGATCTGCTCGGAGATATCCGCGGCGGGGATGATGTGCTCCGCGTAGGAGCAGTTGTAGTTCTGCACGAACACGACGCGCATCTTGTCCTTCATGTCGGGGTCGTTGTTGACCTTCTTGGCGATCTCGTTGATGAACTTGATGACGCCCTTCGCGCGGATGTATCCCGGTGCCGCCTTCGCGCCGAAGATGTAGCAGGTCGGCGTGTAGTCGGTGATGCGTCCTTCCTTCAGACCGTAATAGGTATCGAGGATGGCGAACGCGTTGAGGATCTGGCGCTTGTACTCGTGCATGCGCTTGACCTGCACGTCGAACATGAAGTCCGGCGGGAGCTCCACGCCTTCGCGCTCGAGCACGATCTTCGCGAGCTGTTCCTTCTTGGCGCGCTTGACCTCATTGAACGCCTTGACGTCCGCATCGGTCATGTGATCGTTGAGACCTTCGAGCAGGTCGAGGTCCGTGAGGAAGTCCTTCGTGCCGAGGCGCTGTGCGAGGAAGCCCGTGAGCTCCGGGTTGCACAGACCCAGCCAGCGGCGCTGCGTGATGCCGTTGGTCTTGTTCTGGAAGCGCTCGGGGTAGTAGGTGTACCAATCCTTGAGAACGTCGTTTTTGAGGATCTCGGTGTGGATCTGCGCGACGCCGTTGACATAGGTGGAACCGTAGACCGCCATGTTCGCCATGTGGATGAGGCTGTCCTGAACGATCGCCATGCGCTCGCAGGGCGCGCCCATCTTCATGAGCTCACCGCAGAGCTTGGTGTTGATGGTGTAGACGATGTCGAAGATCTCCGGCAGGACCTCCTTGAAGAGGTTGACGTCCCACTTTTCGAGCGCCTCGGACATGACGGTGTGGTTGGTGTAGTTGAAGGTCTGCTGCGCAAGCTCGAACGCCTTATCGAAGCCGAGACCCTCGCGCATGAGCAAGCGGATGAGCTCCGGGATGCTCACGGTCGGGTGCGTGTCGTTGAGCTGGATGGTAACGTACTTCGGCAGGTCTTCGATCGGGCGGTTCTCGCGCTTGTAGCGGAACAGGATATCCTGCAGGGAAGCGCTCGAAAGGAAGTACTGCTGCTTGAGGCGCAGCTTCTTGCCGGCAGGCGTCGAATCGTTCGGGTACAGAACGCGGGTGATATCCTCGAC
Source organism: Clostridia bacterium (assembly GCA_030526425.1). GTDB lineage: Bacteria > Bacillota > Clostridia > Christensenellales > CAG-138 > CAG-1024. Next base: position 17,705 of record JAUNCT010000011.1, on the reverse strand, counting down.
GGCGTTCTTCTCGAGCACAGCGAGACCGTAATCCTGGTTGTTGAACGCGGTGAAGTCGAAATCTTCGACCGCCTCGCTCTGCCACAGGCGGAGCGTGCCGATGTTCTTCGTGCCGTAACCGATGACGGGCATATCGTAGGGGATGGCGCGCACGGTCTGATCGGCAAACTCGATCTTGAACTCGTGCGTGGGACGGCGGATGCTCCACGGGTCACCGCCGCGCTGCCAGTCGTCTGCTTTCTCGACCTGGAAACCGTTGGAGAAGGACTGTTTGAACAGACCGTACTTATAGCGCAAACCGTAGCCCATCAGCGGCAGATCCATCGTCGCCGCGGAATCGAGGAAGCATGCTGCCAGACGGCCGAGACCGCCGTTGCCGAGCGCCGCGTCTTCGATATCCTCGAAGTCCGCGATGTCGATGCCCTGTGCGGAAAACTCGTTCTTCACATCCTGCAGGATGCCCAGAGCGAAGAGGTTGTTGTACACCATGCGGCCGACGAGATATTCGGCGCTGAAGTAGTATGCGCTGCGCGTCTGCTCGTTCGCGTGGCGGCTGTTGTACCAGTCGTCGGCGATCGCGTCCATAACAACGGAGCCGAGGGCGGCGTGCAGCTGCTCGGTGGTCGCTTCCTTCAGTGTGGCCTGATGGTCACGCTTGAGAACGACGGAGATCTTGTCCATGATGTGGTCGATCTTCATTTGATTTCTCCTGTATGTATATATTTAATTATCGTAGCCTGCGCCCCTTCGGGCGGATTAGGGGATTATAGCATATATCCCGCCCGATTGTAAAGGAAACGCCCTTTCCGCACAGTCGCGCTTGCAATCCCGCCGCCCCGGGCAGATAATGGTAGCGTATCCTTACTTTGATTCGGAGGCACCATATGTATGAATTGATCATCCGCGGCGGTACCGTCGCCGACGGCACGGGCGCGCCCGCGTTCCGCGCAGATATTGCCATCGAAAACGGGAAGATCGCCGCCATCGGCAAGCTCCCGGAAGCGGAAGCGGCAACCGTCGTCGACGCCGCGGGCAAGCTCGTCACGCCCGGCTTCATCGACATCCACCGCCATGCGGATGCGGCGGTGTTCCGCCCCGGCTTCGGCGAAGCGGAGCTGCGGCAGGGGCTCACGACCATCGTGAACGGCAACTGCGGGCTGAGCACCGTCCCCTTCGGACCCGCGCACCGCGGCGAGATATTGCATTACCTCGAGCCCGTCGTGGGCAAGCTCGGACCCGAGGTGCCGACGGGCTCGTTTGCGGAATACTTCGCGGCGTGCAAAGACCTGCCCCTCCACGCGGGCATGCTCGCGGGCTCCGGCAGCATCCGCACGGATGTATGCGGTTACGGTCTGCTGCACCCCGGCGAAGAGCACATCCGCGCGATCCGCAAGGCGCTGGAGACCTCGCTTGCGGAGGGCGCGCTCGGCGTGAGCCTCGGGCTCGGCTACGCGCCGGAATGCTTCTACACCACCGAGGAACTCATCTCCGCGCTCGCGCCGCTGAAAAACGGCAACGCCCCCGTCACCGTGCACATGCGTCAGGAAGGCGACGGTGTCGTGGAGAGCGCGCTGGAGATGCTTTCGGTCGCCAAAGCGCTGAACTGCCCCATGCACATCAGCCACCTGAAGGCCATGGGCAAGCGCAACCACCGTTCGAAGATCCCCGAGGTGCTGCGCCTGCTCGACGCGGCGCGCGCCGAAGGTCTGCGTGTGGACTGCGATGTTTACCCCTATACCGCGGGGTCGACCCAGCTGACGATCATCCTCCCGCCGGAATTCCTCGAGGGCGGACCCGACGCGCTGACCGAGCGGCTGAAGTCGAAAACCGAGCGCGAAAAGCTGAAAGAGCGCATCGAGAACGGAACGGACTTCGACAACATCGCGCAGCTCGCGGGTTGGGACGGCATCTACCTGACCTCGCTTTCCCTGCCCGAAAACCTCAAGTACATCGGCAAGAACCTTGCGGAGATCGCCGAAGACCTGCACACGACACCGCTCGACGCGTGCTGCGACCTGTTGGTCGCGGAGCAGTGCCGCATCACGATGATCGACTTCATGGCCGCAGAGGAAGACATCATCTCCATTCTGCGGCACCCGCTGTCGAACCTCATTTCGGACGCGACCTACCCGACGGAGGGCTTGCCGCACCCGCGTGTCTTCGGTTCGTTCACACGGCTCATCGAGACCTATGTCTTGAAGGAAAAGGCGCTTTCCGTCGAGGAAGCGGTGCACAAGATGACCGCCCGCCCCGCGGAGGTGCTGCGGCTGACCGGCAAGGGCTTGCTGAAGCCCGGCATGGACGCGGACATCTGCGTGTTCCGCCCCGAGGACCTGCGGGAAAACGCCACCTACACCGACCCGTGCCGCCCCTCCTCCGGGATGGATAAGGTGCTCGTCGGCGGCAAGGTCGCACTGGACAAGGACACGCTCACGGGCGTGAAGAACGGCACCGCGATCAAAGGATAAGAACTTTCGGCGGAAGCCCGGCTTTGTGCCGGGCTTTTTTCCTGTCCCGTGCACGGGAAGTTCACCCTCGCGTCACCTGCGGCGCTTTACCCCACCGCCGCGGTATGGTACGATTTATGATGGTAAAGGAGTGTACTGCAAATGAAACGTCTGACGATCGGGATCCTCGCGCACGTGGACAGCGGCAAAACGACGCTGTGCGAAGCGCTGCTGTATACGACGGGCGCGACCCGCAAACTGGGGCGCGTGGACCACGGCGACGCCTACCTCGACACGGACGCGCAGGAGCGCGAACGCGGCATCACCATTTGGTCGAAGGAGGCGCGTCTGACCGCGGGCGACTGCGAGCTGACGCTTTTGGATACCCCGGGACACGTGGACTTTTCGCCCGAGGCGGAACGCGTGCTGCAGGTGCTCGACTGCGCGATCCTCGTGATCAACGGTGCGGAGGGCGTGCAGAGCCATACGCTCACGCTGTGGCGGCTTTTGGAAAAGCACGATGTGCCCGTGTTTCTTTATATCAACAAGATGGACCTTTCGGGCTACACGAAGGAGGAGCTCATGGCGCAGCTGCGCCGCCACCTGTCGGAAGCCTGCATCGATTTCACGCCCGGACGCGACCCGGAGGAACGGCTCGAGGACATCATCTCCTCGGATGAGCTGCTGATGCACTTCGCCTTTTCCGAGCACGGGTTCGCCGAAAAGGATATCCCGCGGGCGGTCATGGGGCGGCACTGCTTCCCCTGCCTGTTCGGCTCCGCGCTCCGGATGCAGGGGGTGGAAGAGCTTGTCGACGCCATCCGCACCTACGGGGAAGAGCCCGAGTACCCCGCGGAGTTCGCCGCAAAGGTCTACAAGGTCTCGACCGACAGCCGCGGCGAACGCGTCACCCACATGAAGATCACAGGCGGAGTGCTGAACCGCAAGGACATGGTGATGAAGCTGCGCGACGGCGAAACGCTGTGGAGCGAAAAGGTCAACGAGCTGCGCTTGCTTTCCGGCACGAAGTCGCTGCCCTGTGCCACCGCGGAGGCGGGCACGATCGTCGCCGCGACGGGACTCACCCAAGCGCAGGCGGGCGACGGACTCGGCGCCGAACCGGATTCTCCCGCGTGTCTGCTCGAGCCCGTGCTCATCTACCGCATCTGCTTCCCCGAGGGCACGAACCTGCACGAGGCGGCGCGCTCCTTCCGCACGCTGTCGGAGGAAGAGCCGATGCTCCGCATCCACTGGATCGAGCAAACGCGCGAGCTGCTGTGCGAGCTCATGGGCGAGGTGCAGATCGAGGTGCTGACGCGCCGCGTAAAGGAGCGCTTCGGGTACGACATCACCTTCCTGCCCGTCAGCATCGCCTACCGCGAGACCATCGCCGCCCCGGTCGAGGGCGTCGGTCACTACGAGCCGCTGCGCCACTACGCCGAAGTCCACGTGCTGCTCGAGCCCCTGCCCGCAGGCCGCGGGATGGAGTTCCGCTCCGCACTGAGCGAAGACGTGCTCGACCGCAACTGGCAGCGCCTCATCCTCACCCATTTCCGCGAAAAGAAGCACCTCGGCGTGCTGACGGGTTCCCCTCTGACGGATGTGCGCATCACGCTGATCGCAGGAAAGGCGCACCTCAAGCACACCGAGGGCGGCGACTTCCGTCAAGCGACCTACCGTGCGATCCGTCAGGGTCTGATGCAGGCGCAAAGCGTGCTGCTCGAACCGTGGTACAGCTTCCGCCTGACGGTCCCGCAGGAGCAGATCGGCCGCGCGCTGAACGACCTGACGATGATGAAGGCGACCTTCTCCGCGCCCGAGATCATCGGCGATACCGCGTTCATCACGGGGACCGCGGCGGTGCGCCACATCCGCAATTACCAAAAGGACCTCATCGCCTACACGCACGGCAAGGGGATGCTCTCCACCGCGCCGTCCGGCTACCGCCCCTCGGGCGACCAAGACGAGATCGTCGCGGCGATCGGTTACGACCCCGAGGCGGACCTTGCGAACACGCCCGATTCCGTGTTCTGCGACCACGGCGCGGGCTTCAACGTGAAATGGAACGAGGTGCCCCAATACATGCACCTCGATTCCGGCTGGCGCAAGGACGGTTACCGCCCCATGGCACAGGAAGCGGCGCCCCGCCCGCAGCCGAAAAAGGCGCTGTCGCCGCTTGAAGAGGACGCGGCGCTCATCAAGATCTTCGAGCAGACCTACGGACCGATCAAACGGAACCCGCTCATCGCGCTGCGCTCGCAGAAGCGCCGCGAGGAGACCGTTTTCGCGGACGCGGCACCGAAGACCGAATACCTTTTGGTCGACGGCTACAACATCCTGTTCGCGTGGGAAGAACTGAAAAAGACCGCCGAAACGAATATCGACGCCGCGCGCGCGAAGCTGGCGGACATCCTTTCGAACTATCAGGGCTACACCGGCTGCCGGCTGATCCTCGTGTTCGACGCTTACCGCGTCAAGGGCAACGCCGGCACGGTCGAGCAATACCACAACATCTGCATCGTGTACACCAAGGAGGCCGAGACCGCAGACGCCTTCATCGAACGCGCGACCTACACGCTTGCGAAGGAGCGGCGCGTCCGCGTTGCCACGAGCGACGGACCCGAGCAGATGATCATCCTCGGCAACGGCGCCGAGCGCGTCCCCGCGAAGCAGTTCAAAGAAGAGGTGCTCGCCGTCGAAAAATCCATCCTGTCCATGCTCGGCGGCAAAAAGGCGACCTTCTCCCTCGGCGCGCTGAGCGAACTCGTTCAAGCCCAAAGCCCGGCGGAATGAACCGACCGGAAAATCCACCCGCAAGGAGGAAACCCATTGCGCAAACGAACCCCGACTCTCCTGCTGTCCTTCCTCATCCTGCTCTCGAGCCTACTGCCGTTTGCTGCGCTTGCCGACGACGTTTACCCCTATGATATCGGGCGCGTCAGCATCGCCTACGGCGTTCTCGGCGACGACGAGCGCAGGCTGTTCGACGACCTGTACCGCGCCATCCGCCGCGGCAAAAGCAACGCGGATATCCCCTCCGGCATGAGCATCGCAACGGCGTGGCAGATCGTCGACCTCGTCACCCAGGAAACGCCGGAGCTCATCGCCCTCGACCGCCCCGCGACGACGATCACCACGCTGTCGCTGTTCGGCAGTGAAAAGCCGACGAAGGTGAACCTCGTCTACCGCTGCACCATTGCCGAGCAGGATGCGTTCATCGCTTCCCTCGCGAGCATGGTGGCACCGCTGGCAGGGCACGACGATGCGACCGTTGCCACGAGCATCCACGACTTTCTGTGCGGGCAGATCGCCTACGACCGTGCGGCGACCGAAAGCGGCGACACGACGGACGGACAGCGCTTCTTCGACGCGCTGCGCACCAACAAGGGCGTTTGCAACGCCTACGCGCAGGGCATGGCGGCACTGTGCCACTTTGCGGGGCTCCCCGCGAGCTACATGCACGGCACCGCGGGCGACGACAATGTACGCCACGCATGGAACATCGTGCGCGTCGGCGGCGCTTTCACCTATTACGACGTCACTTGGGACGATGCGGACGAGACCGGCGCACCCGTTTCCGTTTACAGCGGCGTGGGCTATGAACGCTTTTACCGCAGCCATCGGGACGACCCGACCTCCGTGCTGTACCCGCGCTTCCCCCGGGGAACGGAGCTGAACACGCTCATCGGCGACGAATCCGCGCTCCACACCGCTTTGGCGACCGCCGTCAACGAACGCCCTGCCGAGCTGACGCTGCGCTTCACCCCGCAAATGTACGACAAGACCGTGCGCTCCGGAGACGGGCTGTACGGCACGCTCGCCGCGTATGGGATCCGCACGGACGGATGCTCCCTGTACAACGACGGCTCCGCCGTGGTCTTCCGCAACTGCCGCTACGCCGAAACGGTCACCTACCGTAAGAGCAAGGGACTGACGCCCGGTCTTTCGGACCTGAAGCGGAACGGAACGAAGAGCTTCCTCATCACAACGGACGACGCATCGATGCGCGATTACGCCGCAGGCAACGCCGCCGCATTGCAGAGCGCGCTCGCCAAGGAGGGACTGCTGCCCGGCAACTACACCCTGTATTCGAACAAGGACGACGATTATTTCACCATCGAAAACGCCGTCTGGCAGGATGTGAACGTGTGCAAAACCGAAAGCGAGCTGAAGAGCCTGCTGAAAAGCGCGCGCAAGCAGAAAGCGAAGGAGCTGACCGTCGTGCTCGACCTCGATCTGTTCGGCAAGCTCATGGCGAAGGAATGCAAAAAATTCAAGGACGTCATGAGCTCCTGCAAGGTCTACGGCACCTTCTCCTACTATGATTGCGGCGTCGTGCAGCTGACGAAGATCACCTACTGAACCGGTCCCCGCCTTTCCGGCGGGGATTTTTCAAAGAAACGCAACCGAACGTCGGACGATTGCAGAAGATCCGGCGATTTCAACGAATAAACCGCCGGAAGAACGAAAAATCCCCCGGGACACGAAACGAAGTGTCTCCGGGGGTTTTGTTTTGGGTTCCGTTCCGCGGGCGGTTCTTACAGCAGTCCTTTCTCGGAAAGATACGCCGCAACGATCTCAGCCGCATGGGCGACGAGTTCCTTGCAGGGGCGCGTTTTGTAATACCGTTCCGTGCGGGGTTCGGGGTCGCCGCCCTTCTCGCCCTCCGCAAACCCGAGAAGATCGCGGCAGAGGATGGATCCGTTTTCCGTACGGAACGCATCGCACAGCGCACGCGTCGCCTCGTAGATCTCTTTTTTGTTCGAGGCACCGGGTTCACCGTTGCCTTCCGCCATGCCGAGCACGAGACACATGCCCGTGACCGCGCCGCAGACCTCGCGCTGCCTGCCGACGCCGCCGCCGAGCGGCTGGACCATCTGCATCGAACGGACCGCATCGTGACCGAACGCCTCCGCAAACGCGCCGACCACCGCCTGCGCACAGTTGTATCCGTTGCCGAAAAGCTCCGCCGCTGTTTCTCCGTAAGAAGTCATAAAAACCTCCGAATTTTTTTTGCAAAAATGAGTGTAACACGCTTGACAAAACACATCAAGTGGTGGTACTATAAATGAGTCGCGTGGCGGCGTAGCTCAGTTGGCTAGAGCATTCGGTTCATACCCGGAGTGTCATCTGTTCGAGTCAGATCGCCGCTACCAATAAAGTCCCAATGATTTGGGACTTTTTCATTTGTTTCTTTCTTTCGAAAAGACGCGTCCGTTTGAGAAGTGCGGGCGCGTCTTTTCATTTTCACGCAACAAAAAATGCCGGACGCACTGCCGGCATTTTTCTGTTTTATCCCATCCGCTCCGCGCTTTTGATCACGTGCGAAAGCAAAATCGTATTCGTCACCGCGCCGATCCCACCGGGGACGGGCGTGACCGCCGCAACGACGGGTTCGACTTCGTTGAAAACGGCGTCGCCGCACAGCTTGTTTTCCGCGGCGTCCCAGTTGACGGAAACGTCGAGCAGGACCTGCCCTTCGGAAACGAAGTCCTTCGTGACGAGCCCCGCCTTGCCCGCTGCGGAAACGAGGATGTCCGCCCCGCGCGCAACGGCTGCGAGGTCGGGTGTTTTCGAGTGGCAAACGGTCACCGTCGCGTTTTTCTCGAGGAGCAGCATGGCAAGCGGTTTCCCGACCACCGTGCTGCGCCCGATGACGACGGCTTTCTTCCCCGCGGGGTCGATGCCGTAATGCGCGAGCACCGCCATGCAAGCCTCGGGGGTGCAGGGGCACCAGCCCGCTTGCGTTCCCGTGAACACGCCGGCAAGCGAGGGCTCCGTGCCGCCGTCCACATCCTTTTCGGGGGAAATGTGCGCGACGATCCGCGCTTCCTCCCGTTTCAGTTCGCCCGGCAAGGGACGGAACAGCAGAATGCCGTGCACCGCGGGGTCCGCATTCATCCGTTCGATCCCCGCGATGAGTTCATCCGCGGAAACGGTATCCGGAAAGACCGTCGTTTCCGCGAGCACGCCGAGGGTCTCCGCGCGTTTTTTGATGCCGCGCTCATAGCTGAGGTCGTCCGCCCGCTCGCCGACGCGCAGCACCGCAAGCCGCGGGGTGACGCCCCGTGCGGCAAGTGCGGAAACACGCTGTTTCAGTTCTTCCGCGAGTGCCGCGGCGACTTCCTTTCCCGAAAGCAGCTTTGCCATTTATCTGCCCTCCTTCAGGTCGTTCAGCACCAGTTCGTACACGCGGTCCGCTCGTTCGCGCACGCGGTCCACCGCCCATTTCGTTTCGAAATCGACGGTCTCGGCGGTCGTCCGGTCGGTCAGTGCTTTGGTGTTGATGTACACGTTGAGGCTTGCCGCATCCGCCGCCGCGCGCAGCATCGCCGCCGCGCAGCCGACATCGCTCACCGCAAGGCGGCTCCCCTTTTGGTAATAATCCATGAGGAATTCCGACGCACGGCAAATGAGGTCGAGCATTTTCCGCGGCGCGCCGAGCGCACGCATCGTTTCCCGCTCGAGGACCTCCGCACGCTTCGGGTCGTCCTTCGGGATGCCGTAAGCCGCAGCCAGAGGCAGAAAGTCCTCGGCGTCGCGGCGGATGCACTCCAAAAGCGCATCGGCGATGGTCTTTCCTTCCGCCATCATGCGTTGGATATCCTCTTCCGAGGCAGCGTAACGCTTCTTGCCCGTCGTCAGACTGCCCACCATGTTCAGCAACGCCGTACCGAGCGCGCCGCAAAGCGCCGCCGCCCCACCGCCGCCCGGCGCGGGCAATGCGGAACCGAGCGCCTCGGTAAAACCGCGCAAAGTGTCGTTTTGATCGTAAATCTTGTTTTCCGTCATTCAGAACAAACCCGTGATCCTTCCGTTTTCATCGACATCGATGTTCTCCGCCGCTGGAACCTTCGGCAGCCCCGGCATCGTCATGATGTTTCCCGTCAGCGCAACGATGAAGCCTGCGCCCGCGGCGACCTTCATGCTGCGCACCGTAACGGTGAAGCCCTCCGGACGTCCGAGCTTTGCCGCGTCGTCCGACAGGCTGTATTGTGTTTTCGCCATGCACACCGGCAGGTTTTCGAAGCCGAGCTCCGTCAGGCGTTTCATCTGCTTTTTCGCCTCATCGGTGAACGTCACGCCCGCGCCGCCATACACCTTTTGCACGATCGCGCCGATCTTCCCGGCGATGGGCAGATCCGTTTCATACGCAAAGGTGAATGCGTTCGGGCTTTCCGTCAGCCGCAGGACCTCCTCCGCGAGCGCGATGCCGCCCTCGCCGCCCTTTGCCCAGACCTCGCTCAACGCGACGCGGACGCCGAGCGCACGGCACTTTTCTTCGATGAGCGCAAGCTCCCGTTCGGTATCCCCGGGGAAGCGGTTGAGCGCCACCACACAGGGAAGCCCGAAGACCTTCGTGATGTTTTCGACATGCTTGAGAAGGTTCGGAAGCCCCCGTTCAAGCGCCTCGGTATTCTCTTCGCCGAGCGCATCCTTCGGAACGCCGCCGTTGTACTTGAGCGCGCGCACCGTGGCGACGACGACCACCGCATCGGGCTTGAGCCCCGCCATGCGGCACTTGATATCGAAGAACTTTTCGGCGCCGAGGTCCGCGCCGAAGCCCGCCTCGGTCACCGTGTAGTCGGAAAGGCGCAGCGCCATGCGGGTCGCCGAAACGGAGTTGCATCCGTGCGCGATGTTCGCGAACGGTCCGCCGTGCACGAACGCCGGCGTATGCTCGAGCGTCTGCACGAGGTTCGGCTTGAGCGCATCCTTCAGCAGTGCCGCCATCGCGCCCTGTGCCTTGAGGTCGCCCGCGGTCACGGGCTCGTCTTGATAGGTATAACCGACGATGAGCCTCGCAAGGCGTTCCTTGAGGTCGGTGATGTCCTTTGCGAGGCACAGCACCGCCATGACCTCGCTTGCCACGGTGATATCGTAACCGTCTTCGCGCGGGACGCCGTTGACGCGCCCGCCGAGCCCGTCCGTCACGAAGCGCAGCTGCCGGTCGTTCATATCGACACAGCGGCGCCAGGTGATCCTGCGCGGGTCGATATTCAGGCGGTTACCCTGATAGATGTGGTTGTCGAGCATCGCGGCAAGCAGGTTGTTCGCCGCGCCGATGGCGTGGAAATCCCCCGTGAAATGCAGGTTGATGTCCTCCATGGGAATGACCTGCGCATAGCCGCCGCCCGCGGCGCCGCCCTTGACCCCGAACACGGGACCGAGTGAAGGCTCGCGCAGCGCAACGACGACATTCTTGCCGAGCCGCTTGAGCGCATCCGCCAGCCCGATGGTCGTGGTGGTTTTCCCCTCGCCCGCGGGCGTCGGGTTGATCGCCGTCACGAGGATGAGCTTTCCGCTGCGTTCCGGCGTTTCCTTCAACAGGCGGAGGTCGACCTTCGCCTTGTCGTTTCCGTATTGCTCGAGATATTCCGGGGCGATACCCGCGCGTGCGGCGACCGCCGTGATGGGTTCGGGCACAGCCGCATGGGCGATCTCGATATCGGTCAGATATGCCATTTCGTTTCCTCCTGTCCGGCGCCGGTTTCTGTCATAAAACACCGTTTGACATCGCCGCTCATGTACAGCGAGCCGAGCGCAACGGCAACGCCCGTTTTTGCGGCGGCGCGTTTGGCACGTTCCACCCCCTCGGGGATCCCGGCGCACGCTTCCGCGGGGACGCCCGCCTTCCGCACGCGTTCGGCAAGCTCCTCCGCGGGCATGGAACGGGGGTTGTCGGGCGTTACGGTAAACACCCGTTCGGCGATCGGCGCGATCACACCGATGGAATCCTCCACGTCCTTGTCGGCCATCATCCCGATCAGGAAGACTGCCTTTTTGCCGGGGAACAGCGCGCGGATGCTCTCCGCCGTTGCCGTGATGCCGTGTTTGTTGTGCCCGCCGTCCACAATGAACACCGGGTCTTTTGCGAGCACCTCGAACCGCGCGGGCCACTGCACACACGCCAGTCCCCGTCCGACGGTCTCCGTTGGGATCTCAAACCCTTTCGCCCGCAGCACGCCGATGGTTTCGAGCACCACCGCGGCGTTTTTCAGCTGATACCGCCCCGCGAGCGGAATGGTCAGCCCGCCGTACTGCTTGTAGGAGAAACCCTGCCCTTCCAGCCCGAAGCTTCCCGGAACGAGTGCGGAAAAATCGGGAGATATGAGCGTTGCGCCCTTTTCCGCCGCCACACGGGCGATCTCGGCATCCGCTTCCGGCTCCCCGCCGTAGCTGACTGCGGTCACACCGGGTTTCAGGATGCCCGCCTTCGCATGCGCGATCTCCGTGAGCGTCGGTCCGAGCACCTGCATGTGATCGTAACCGATCGCCGTGATGACAGCCGCCACAGGCGCGGGGATGACGTTCGTCGCATCGAACTCTCCGCCGAGACCGACCTCCAGCACCACGATATCGCAGGCTTGCTTGCGGTAATACAGAAACGCCGCGCAAGTGATGAGCTCGAACTCCGTCGGCGGGTCCTCCATCGTATCCGCAACCGGGCGGATCTCCGTCATCAGCTCCGCAAGCGCATCGTCGGAGATCTGTTCTCCGTCGATTTGGATCCGCTCATTGAACCGCAGGATATACGGCGAGGTGTAAAGCCCCGTGCGGTACCCCGCGGCGTGCAGGATGCTTGCGAGCATCGCCGAGGTCGAGCCCTTTCCGTTCGTACCCGCGACATGGACGAAGCGCAGTTCCTTTTCCGGATTTCCGAGCCGCCTGAGCAGCTCCTCCGTGCGGGAAAGCCCCGGTCGCGAGCCGCGCCAGCTGACGGCGTGGATGTAGGCCAATGCCTCTTCGTAATTCAAAACGTCTTTCTCCTTTTCAACGGTCGGTCATTTTCGCAATGACCGGACGGTAGAGCGAGCGGTGCAGCACCCAGCTGAGCAGGATATCGACCGGCAGCGTCACGAGCTTACCGGGCAGCCTCGCGGTGAACAGCACCCAATACGGCATCTCCTTGCCGACGACGATCGAATAATACAGCGTGAGCGCCCAAGGCGTATAGGCGAAGGTCGAAACGAGCTCCGCAACGAAAACCGTGAGCACGAACATCAGTATCCCCCGCGGGGATGTGCCGTCCTTGGTGCGGTGCAGGTTTCCGCCGAGTCCGGCGACGACCGTCAGCAGAACGGGACCGCCCGTCAGCAAGGGGAAATAGACCCCGTAGCCGGAGATCACCGTGCCGAGCAGATCGGCAACGATCGCCGACGCCATGCCCCACACGGGACCGAGCCAAAAACCGGCGAGGATCAGCGGAACGGCTTCGAAGCTGATGCGGATGCCTTCGTTCACCTGCACACCCGCAAAGCGCGCCAAAACGATCTGCATCGCGGCAAGCAGTGCGCAAAGCACCAGCTTGCGGACATTGACGGATCTTTTGCGTTCCATCGGCATTCCTCCCGCTTACAGTCCCGCTGTGGGGACGATCTGTCCGACCGCATCGAAACGGTTGAGCGCATACAGATGGATTCCTTCAACGCCGAGCGCGCGGTAAGCTTCGATCTGCCGGAGCGTGTATTCGATGCCCGCCTCGCGGAAATCGCGCAGCTTCACCGCCGCCTCTCTGTCCGGCGGATCCTTCTCGAACGGCGTCGGGAACACCCAGTACTTCGAAATGAGGCGCGCGAGCTCCGCCGGAATGGCGCAGCCGTTGCGCGAAAGCGACATGCGGAGAACGTCCGCCGCGTCGAGCACGGGCATCACGCCGACATCCACAGGCAGGGTCACGCCCGCCGCGCGGATCTTGTCGAGCCAGCGCGCAAAGTTGTCCATATCCCAGGTCAGCTGTGTCATGATGAAATCGGCGCCCGCATCCTGCTTTTCCTTCAGGTGACGGATATCGTCCTCGGGGTCCGCGGTCTCGATATGGGATTCCGGCATGCCGGAGCACGCGATCGTCAGGCGGCTGCCGAAGCGTTTGCGCAGGTAAGCGATAAGCTCCACGGCGTAACGGAAATCGCCGTGCGTATCGGACCAACCGACGGGCAGATCGCCGCGCAGCGCGAGCATGTGGTCGACGCCCGCCGCAAGGTAACCGGAAACGCGCTCTTCCACGCTCTCCTCGGTCGCGCCGATGCAGGTGAAATGCGTCACGGGGACAGTCGCCTCCGTCTCGCGGATGTTCGTAAGCACTTCGAGGTTGCGGCCGATGTTCGAACCGTCCGCCCCGTAGGTGCAGGAAATGTACACCGGCTGCAGACCGACCATTTGTTCGATGACGCCGCCTTTACCGCAAAGGGTCTCCATCCCTTTTTCGGTTTTCGGCGGGAACACTTCAAAAGACAGAGCCGGTTTCGACCGGTCTCGATAACGTTTCAGCAAGGGGCTTTCCATTTATGTCCTCCGATGAAATACCCGTATGGGTACAAATTGTTTTATATATTATAACACAACGTATGAATTTTTCACAAGCGCCGATCTGCATCGCGTGCCGTCATTGCGGGATGCCGCTTCTCCCCCCGCCCGCTTTGCAATCCCAACGAAAAGGCGCTATAATCGGATTGCGGAACGATGAAACCGTTCCCCGGAAGGAGACCGTATTTTGTTCGACCCCAGGATCAAGACCCTTGCATATAACCTCGTCAACTACAGTTGCAAAACGCAGCCGGGTGAAAACGTGCTGATCGAATCCATCGGCGGAACGGACACGCTGGCGAAAGCGCTCATCAAGGAAGTGTATGCGGCGGGCGGCGTCCCCTATCTGTGGATCCGCGACAAAGCGATGGACCGCGAGCTGCTGCTGAAAGCCGGCGAGGACCAGCTGCGCCTCATGGCCGAAACGGACGCCGCACTGATGGCAAAGATGCACGCCTATATCGGCATCCGCGGCGGCAACAACAGCGCCGATCTCAAGGATGTGCCCGATGCGAACATGCGCGCATACATGAAATATTACTGGACGCCCGTCCACGGCGAGATCCGCGTACCGAAAACGAAGTGGGTCATCCTGCGCTATCCGACGCCTTCGATGGCACAGGCCGCCGATATGAGCACCGAAGCTTTCGAAGACTTCTACTTCGATGTCTGCTGCCTCGATTACGAAAAAATGGGCACGGCGATGGACAGCCTCGTCGCGCTGATGGGCCGCACCGACAAGGTCCGCATCACAGCGCCCGGCACCGACCTGAGCTTTTCGATCAAGGGATTGCCCGCCATCAAGTGCGCAGGCACCCTGAACATTCCCGACGGTGAGGTCTACACCGCGCCCGTGCGCGACAGCGTGAACGGTGTCATCCGGTACAACACGCCCTCTCTGTACAACGGCTTCACCTACACGGATATCCGCTTCGAGTTCAAGGACGGAAAGATCGTCTCTGCGACGTCAAACGACACCGAGCGCATCAACCGCCAGCTCGATATCGACGAGGGTGCCCGTTACGTGGGCGAATTCGCCATCGGCGTCAACCCGTACATCCTGCAGCCGATGAAGGATACCCTGTTCGACGAGAAGATCGCGGGCAGCTTCCACTTCACGCCCGGCTCCTGCTACGACGAATGCGACAACGGCAACAAGTCCGCCCAGCATTGGGACCTTGTTCTCATTCAGCGCCCCGATTTCGGCGGCGGTGAGATTTGGTTCGACGATGTACTCATCCGCAAGGACGGTCTGTTTGTGTTGCCCGAGCTCGAGTGCCTGAACCCCGAAAACCTGAAATGACCCCAAGGCGCGTGTTTCACGCGCTTTTTTCGCACAAAGCAAAGGAGGACGAAAACGATGGCATACACCCCCGATCCCACCCGTTATGAAAAAATGGAATACCGCAAATGCGGAAACAGCGGACTGAAGCTGCCCGCCGTATCGCTCGGCATCTGGCACAACTTCGGCACGCTTGATGATTATCAAAACATGAAGGAGATGCTGTTCACCGCGTTCGATCTCGGCATCACGCACTTCGATGCGGCAAACAACTACGGACCCGAGCCCGGCAGCGCGGAGGAGAACCTCGGCAGGATCCTCCGGGAGGAGTTCGAGGGTCACCGCGACGAGCTGCTCATCAGCACCAAGGCGGGCTACACGATGTGGCCGGGACCGTACGGAGACTGGGGCAGCCGCAAGTACATCCTCGCGAGCCTCGACCAAAGCCTCTCCCGCCTCGGTCTCGACTACGTGGATATCTTCTATCACCACCGCCCGGATCCCGAGACACCCTTGGAGGAGACCCTCGGCGCGCTTGCGACTGCAGTGCACAGCGGCAAGGCTCTGTATGCCGGTCTTTCGCGGTACGACGGACCGCATCTCAAAGAAGCCGTGCGCATCCTGAACGAACTGCAATGCCCCTTCGTGCTCAACCAGGTGCGTTACCATATCTTCGACCGGAACATCGAGCAGGACGGTCTGCTTGACACCGCACGCGAACTGAACAAGGGCATCATCGTGTTCTCGCCGCTGGCGCAGGGTTTGCTGACGGGAAGATACCTCAACGGCATCCCGGCGGATTCCCGCGTGAAAACGAGCGGTGTTTTCCTCAAAGAATCGCAGATCACCGAGGATTACCTTGCAAAAGCGCGCGCGCTGAACGCCATCGCGGCGGAACGCGGGCAAAGCCTCACACAGATGGCGCTGAGTTGGGTACTGAAGACCGAAGGGATCACGAGCGTTCTCATCGGTGCCTCGAACCCCCGACAAATCGAGGAAAACGTTGCCGCGGTCGCGAAAACCGCATTTTCGGATTACGAGCTGGCCGCGATCGATTCCATCGCGGGGTATTGAGAAATACTATCGGGAAAACGCCCGAAAACACAGGCATTTCGGCAAAAAGCGCTTGACTTCGGGACGTCGTTTCCCTATAATATTTCCTGCAAGCAGAGGCGCCCGCTTCTCACCTGCCCGTAAATGCACGCGGCATGGTTTCGAAAAACCTCAAACATTCAGGATTTTCTGTGGGTACGGCTATGCTTGTACCCACTTTATTTTTGTGTAATGGAGGTGTCCTGTCATAGCGCAGCTAGATTTGATGATCAACGAAGAGATCCGCGATCCCGAAGTTCGTCTCATCGACGAAAACGGCAATCAGATGGGTATCCTGGACATCCGCGAAGCACAGCATCTCGCGGACGACAGAAACCTCGATCTCGTGAAGATCAACCCGAACAGCAACCCGCCCGTATGCAAACTGATGGACTACAGCAAGTATCAGTTCGACATGCGCAAGCGTGAAAAAGAACAACGCAAGAACCAGAAAACGATCGAGGTCAAGGAGACCCGCCTTTCCGCAACGATCGATGTCCACGACATGGAAGTCAAAGCGAAGGCGACCAGGAAGTTCCTCGGCGACGGCAACAAAGTCAAGGTGTCCATCCGGTTCCGCGGACGTCAGATCACCCACGGCGATATCGGCGAGGATGTCATGGACAAGTTCTTTGAGATGCTGTCCGATGTGGCCATCAAGGAACGCGCGCCGAAGCAGGAAGGCCGTAACATGTACATGGTGCTTGCACCCAAGCCCGAGAAGTAACCTATTAGTCCATACACTATTTTAGGAGGAATTAGAAATGCCCAAACTGAAATCCCATCGTGGTGCAGCAAAGCGCTTCTCCACCACCAAGTCCGGCAAGATCAAGCGTGCCAAGGCTTATAAGCGTCACATTCTGACCAAGAAGTCCACCAAGCGTCTTCGCGGTCTGCGTCAGACCGGCTACATCGCCGAGTGCGAAGAGAAGAAGATTCGCAAGCTGATCCCGTATAGCTAAGGAGGAAACGAACAATGGCCAGAATCAAAAGAGCAGTCAACGCACTGAAGAAGCGTCGTAAAGTTTTCAAGCTCGCCAAGGGTTACTATGGCGCGAAGAGCAAGCAGTATCGTGCAGCAAGCCAGCAGGTCATGCGTTCTATGGCGTATGCCTTCGTCGGCCGCAAGCACAAGAAGCGTGAATATCGCCGTCTCTGGATCGCCCGTATCAACGCGGGTGCCCGTCTCTGCGGTACCACCTACAGCCGCCTGATCAACGGCCTGAAGCTCGCCGGTGTCGAAATCAACCGCAAGGTCCTCGCGGATCTCGCCGTTACCGACATGAAGGCTTTCGAGCAGCTCGTCGAGATCGCCAACAAGGCGCGCGCGTAAGCGAAATGCGAAAGAACGTCGTCGCAAGATGGCGTTCTTTTTTATGTGATCGGATACGACAAAGAACCCGGGGATTATCAAATCCCGTTCGTCGATTCTGATCTCGCTGCCCTGCGTATTTACAAGCGGCTTGAAAACATGCACCGATATACCGAGGAAACGCATCCCTTGACGTTCAGCGCTTTGTGCGGACGCCGCACGCCGCGAAGCGCTGACCATCCACAACGAAGCGGACGCTCTGCTG
>JAUNCT010000010.1 GCA_030526425.1 Clostridia bacterium | reverse complement strand
CATACAACGGGTTTCCGTACTCGTCATAGAGCGGGTTGCCGTATTCATCGTAAAGGAATTCGTCGTCCTCACCGGAATACTCTTCCGGATCGTACGCTTCATCGTACCCGTCGTCGTATCCCGCGTCCGTCATGTCCTCGTCGAACAGATCGGTCTCATCGTCGGCGTGCGAAAACAGCGCCGCAAGGAAACCGCGGCGTTTCGTTTTTTCCGGATTCTGTTTTCGCTGTTTGAATGCCATTTGGACCGATCACGCTTTCTTGCGGCGGAATGCCGCACGAACGATGGGTTTCATATCCCCTTCGGTATAACGCGAAATGTTCAGCAAAATACCCATGGCGCCAAGGAAAATGACCATGGAAGAACCACCCGCGCTGATGAACGGAAGCGCCTGCCCCGTGGTGGGGAAGGTACCGGTAACGACGCCGATGTTGACGAATATCTGGATCGCGAAAACCACGACGATGCCCGCGGCGAGCAGACTGCCGAAGCGGTCTCTGCAGCGCAGGGCGACGCGGATGCCGCGGTAGATGATGAAGCCGTACGCCAGCATGATGGCGAGACCGCCGAAGAAGCCGAGCTCTTCGCAAACGATGGCGAAGATGAAGTCCGACTCACCGTAGGTCATGAACAGCAGTTTCTGGCGGCTGTTGTTGAGACCGCGCCCGAAGAAACCGCCGCTGCCGATGGCGTAGAAGGACTGGATGAGCTGGTAGCCCGTACCCTGCGGATCCGCCCAGGGGTTGGTGAACGAGGTCAGACGCGCCATGCGGTACGGCTCGATGATCGCCAATAAGAAAAAGGCTGCGATAGCGGCCAAGAGCAACAGCCCCATCTGTTTTCCGTCGCAACCGCCGACAAACAGCAGGGCGTAACCCATCATGCCGATGATGACCGCCATGGACATGTTCGGCTGCAACATGACGAGCCCGCAGATGACGCCGATGACGATGATCATCGGCAGCATGCCGTATTTGAAGGATTTCATCTGATCGTGGCGGCGGGACATGAATGCGCACATGTACAGCATCATGCCGAATTTCGCGATCTCGGACGGTTGGATCGACAGACCGCCGATGACGATCCACCGCTTCGCGCCGTTCGCTTCACGTCCGAACACGAGAACGAGCATGAGCATCGCGACGGAGATGATCATACCCATGAGCTTGAAGTTTTCCAGCCTCCGGTAGTCGAAGAACGACATGAAGATCATGACGGGATAGCCGATCCCGAGGAACATCAGCTGCTTGCGGATGTAAAAATAACCGTCATAGCCGGTATTGACGGTATTCTGCGCGTAGTAATAACTTGCGGAGAAAACCATGACCATACCGAACGCGCACAGGAGCGTTACGGTAAACAGGATCGCGTAGTCCATGCGATGCGCTTCGCGTTCCCTGAGCATCGGCGTGGCTTTCTCGCCTTTTTTGAAAAGTCCCATCGGTGCGCTCCTTTCCTGCCGGTTTCCGGGCAAGCGAAACACACCTGCCCTATTGGGATATTCGGTTCATTATATAACAGAAGCACCCGGAACGCAAGCAATGCGCCCGGATGCCACGGTTTGTTCGCAATCTGCCGGAACTGTTTTCACGGCTTCAGCGGTCCTCGAGTTCATCGGCGGAAACGACTTTGAACCCGTTTTCCATCAGGAGCTTTGCGGCGACCCCGTCGCCGTCGACGAGCGTCCCGGAGAAGGTGCCGTCGTAGACCTTTCCCTTCCCGCAGCTCGGGCTGCGCGGCTGGAGGATGCACAGATCGGGGCGGTACTTCTTCGCGATCTCCAGCACCTTTTCGGCACCGAGACGGAAAGCTTCATCCGCGCTTTCCCCGGTTTCGAACACGACTTCGCCGTTGCGAATCTCCGCCTTGGGGCGCGGCACGGGAAGACCACCGAGCATTTCAGGGCAAACGGGGATGACCTCCTGCCCCGTGATCGACCGGAGGACCTTCATCGAGCGGTTGTTCCCGCCGCTGTACTTGCAGTTGTCGCCGATGAGGCAGGCACTGACCAAAACACGCATGAGCTTTTCTCCTTTACTTCAGCCGGTTCATCAGGTAGCTGCGCAGCCCCGACAGCACGCTGTCGAAGCCCTCGGGGACGGGACCCGTTCCTTGGGCAAGGGTTCCTCTGCCGCCGCCCTTCGTCCCCGCGATGGGGTTGACCGCCTGCGCGATCTCGCCCGCATCGATCTTCGAATCCTTCGAAACGCAGACCGCATACGCAAGCTTGCCCCCCGCGTTTCCGAACAGCAGGGTCAGGGCGTCCTTCTCCGCCGTCGCGGCGATCGCCAAAGAGCGCACGCGTTCCGCAGGATAGCCCGCGCCGAGGTCTTCCGCGATGAGCATCGTCTTGCCCGCGCGCACGGCTTTCTCCTTCAGGTCCTTTGCAAGGTAAGCGTCGAGCGCGCCGGTGAGTTCCTTTTCGCGCTTGCGGAGCGCGGAAGCCTCCTTCTCGCGCTTTTCGACCGTTGTCAAAACATCCGTCCGCGCAACGGAGAACCCACGCGCGACGGTGTCGAGCATGCGGTGTTCACGCTGAACGAGGCGCAGCGCGCGCCCGCCGCAAAGGAACGTCAGACGGTTGCCCGATTTCCACTTGATGCGGTCGGTCACGAGGATGAGCCCGATCTCGCCGGTCGTATCGCAGTGCGGCGCGCAACAGGTACAGACATCCGCCCCTTCGATGGAGACGATGCGGATCGGCGGGACCGCCTTTTCGGATTGCTTGCGCAGCGCAAGACCGGCGGCTTCGAAGGCTTCCTCGGTTTCGTAGACGACGGCGCCGACGCGGCGGTTCTGCATCACGATGTCGTTCGCGAGCCGTTCCGCCTCTTCGACCTGCGCATCCGTCAGAACGGCGTCGAGGTCGATGGTCGCGTAGTCTTCGGCGAGGTGGAAACCGACGTTGTTGATGCCGAACAGTTTGTAAAACGCCCACGAGAGCAGGTGCTCGCCCGTGTGCTGGCGCATGAGATCGAGGCGGCGCTCCGCATCGACCGTGACCGTATATTCCTTTCCGACGGTCAGCGGACGGTCGACGGAAACGACCAGTTCCCCCGCGATCTCATCGGAGCCGGAAACGCGCGCTTCGCCGATGTATCCCGTATCCGCGGGCTGACCGCCCGCATTTTCGAACAAGACCGTGCGGTCGAGCACGACCGTCCAGCCGGATTCCGTTTTCTCGCATTTTTCGACCGTTGCCGTGCAGCTCATGCAGTGGCTGTCGCGGTGGTAGATTCGTTCGGTCATGATAAAATAACCGCCTTTCTGTGGAAATATCAAAACAACTGTGATAAAATCATATGTGTATTGAACAAAATGATTGCAACCGGCATTTCAAATTGCATCTCCGGTCGGAAAATGATTATACCATAACCAAACGCGAATATGATATGATATCTGTGATCCCCCGTGTTGGATCGCAGGTCCGTTTTCCGGTGATCTTGACCCGTGAAACGAGGCACATCCGACGGCAGCGAAGCCGTTTCGGAGCTTTCCCGATGTAAGAACTCATCTTTCCGCACACCGAATAACGACAAACACATCCACAACCAAACGATACGAAAGGCACATGGGTTTTCCCGGCGCTTTTTGAATAACAGAACCAGTCACACTCAAGGAAAGGACGAACGCGAATGAAAAAAAAGATCGTAGCCATGCTGCTTGCCGGCGGACAGGGAAGCCGACTCGGCATCCTCACGAGCAATATGGCGAAGCCCGCCGTACCCTTCGGCGGGAAATACCGTATCATTGACTTTCCCCTCTCCAACTGCGTCAACTCGGGCATCGATACCGTTGGCGTTCTGACGCAGTACCGCCCCCTGGCCCTGAACAGCTACCTCGGCACCGGACAGTACTGGGATCTCGACCGACTGAATGGCGGCGTGTTCGTATTGCCCCCCTATATGACGGGTGAGAACGGCCGTTGGTACAGCGGTACGGCGAACGCGATCTACCAGAACAGCGAATTCATCGACCAGTACGAACCCGAACACGTGCTGATCCTCTCCGGCGATCACATCTACAAGATGGATTATCATAAGATGCTCAAGTACCATATGGAAAAGGACGCCGCGGCGACCATCGCCGTGCTGCCCGTTCCGATGGAAGAAGCGCACCGCTTCGGCATCATGAACACCGACGAAGACAACGTCATCACCTCGTTCGAGGAGAAGCCGAAGGTGCCGAAGAGCAACAAGGCTTCGATGGGTATCTATATTTTCAAATGGTCCGTGCTGAAAGCGTACATGCAGCGCGACGACGCCGACCCGAATTCCGAAAACGACTTCGGCAAAAACATCATCCCCGCGATGCTCGGCGCCAAAGAAAAGATGGTCGCATACCCCTTCGATGGCTACTGGAAGGATGTCGGAACGGTTTCGAGCCTGTGGGAAGCGAATATGGACCTGCTTGCGGAACCGCCGGCGCTCGAGTTGAGCGACCCCACGTGGCGCATCTACAGCCGCAACCCCTCGATGCCGCCGCACTTCATCGGCGAAAACGCATCGGTTTCCGAGAGCATCGTGACCGAGGGCTGCACGGTTTTCGGCAACGTCGCCCACAGCGTTCTGTTCGCGGGCGTTACCATTGAGAACGGCGCGGAGGTCACCGATTCCGTCATCATGCCGAACGCGGTCATCAAGGCCGGTGCCCGGATCTCCAAGGCGATCATCGGCGAAAACGCCGTGATCGGCGAAAACTGCACTGTCGGCGGTCCGCTCCGTCCGGGCGAAACGGTCGACAACAAGCTGACCGGCGATATCGCACTGGTCGGCGAGGGCGTCATCGTCCCTGCGGCGACCTACCTAGCCAAGGGCGCCATCGCTTCCAAAACCGCTTTCGAGGAGGAATAACCATGCTTTCGAACGCATTCGGTCTGATCTATACCGGTGAAGCGAACCCGCACATGCGGGACCTCACCACTTCCCGCGCGGTCGCGGCGCTCCCCTTCGGCAGCCGTTACCGTGTCATCGACTTCATCCTTTCGAACCTTGTCCACAGCGGCGTTTCTTCCGTGGGCGTCATCGCGCAGCGGAACTACCACTCGCTGATGGATCACCTCGGCAGCGGCAAGGAATGGGACCTGCACCGCAAGCGCGAGGGTCTGTTCATCCTGCCGCCGTTCATGACCAAGGACACGGCGGGCATGTACCGCGGCTCCGTCGACGCGTTCCACAGCGTCATGGGCTATGTGCGCCGTTGCCCGCAGGAATACTGCATCCTGTCCGGTACGCACATCATCTTCAACACGACCTTCCATGATATGGTCCGTCAGCATGAAGAGACCGGCGCGGACATCACCATCATGTACCGCCGCGAGAACCACTTCATCCCCGAAGAGGAAAACAACAACCTCTACATCACCATGGATGAAACGAGCCGCGTGATCGACATGGAGCTCGACCCGTACAAGCCCACGAGCGTGTACAAGAGCTGCAACTGCATGGTTTTGAGCAAGCGTCTGCTCGAGTACCTCGTCGAAGAGGCCTACTCCCGCGGGGAGTGCGATTTCTCCCGCGATGTGCTGCTGAAGAAGTTCCGTTCGCTGAAGGTCTACGGCTGGAAATACAACGGATACGTCGCCGAGCTCAACTCCGTGAACGATTACTACAAGCACTCCATGGCACTGTTCAAGCCGGACATCCGTGCCGACCTGTTCAGCCGCGAACGCCCCGTGTACACGAAGGTCAAGGACGAGTTTTCCGCCCATTACTGCGCGGGCGCCAGCGTGCGGAATTCGCTTCTCGCCGACGGCTGCGACATCGGCGGTTCGGTCTCGAACAGCATCCTGTTCCGCGGCGTCATCGTGGAAAAGGGCGCCGTTGTGCGCGATTCCATCCTGATGCAGGGCGTGCACGTCAAGGCGGGCAGCGTTCTCGATCACGTCATCCTCGACAAGGGCGTCACCATCCACGAAGGCAGAAACCTTTCGGGATACGACGGATTCCCGATTGTCATCAAGAAGAACGCAGAGGTATAATAAGAGAATCAGTCTTGGGGCGGTTTTCCGCCCCATTGTACGGGAGGTAACGATATGAATATCCTTTTCGCGGCCAGCGAATGCGCACCCTTTATCAAAACGGGCGGACTCGCCGATGTCGTCGGTGCACTTCCGAAAGAGCTCGCAAAAAAGGGCGATGACGTCCGCGTCATCATTCCCAAGTACAGTCTCATCCCCGAAAAGTACCGTGCGCAGATGACCTACGCCGGTCAGTTCGAAGTGCAGTTCGGTTTCGGACGCAAGGGCTGCGGCATCATGCAGCTCGAGATGGACGGCGTCACGTATTACTTCCTCGACAGCGATGATTTCTTCTGCGTTTCCCGGATCTACGGCGACTACATCGTCGAAGGTCATCGCTTCGCTTTCTTCTGCCGCGCGGTCATCGAAAGCCTGAAGGTGATCGGTTTCACCCCCGATGTATTGCACCTGAACGACTGGCAGACGGGTCTCATCGCCGCGCTGCTCAAAACGCAGTACCGCTACGATCCGAAGCTCAGCTCCATCCGCACGGTCTACTCCATCCACAACCTGCAGTATCAGGGCGTGTTCAACTGGTATGAGATGAACTCCGTGCTCGGTTTGGACGACTGGCTCTGCTCGCCGGAATACCTGGAGTTCTACGGCAATATGAACTGCATGAAGGCGGGCCTCGTATTCGCGGACAAGATCCTGACCGTGAGCCCGACCTATGCGGAAGAGATCAAGATGCCGTATTTCGGCGAACAGCTCGACGGACTCATCCGCAAGCGCGGCGCCGATGTGCTCGGCATTCTCAACGGTATCGACACCGAGTTTTTCGACCCGGCGACCGACCCCGCCATCGCCCAAAACTACAGCACGCGCACCCGCCGCAAGAAGGTCGCGAACAAGCTCGCCCTGCAGCGGGAAATGGGCTTGCCCGAGCGTGAGGATGTCGCCGTGATCGGCTTCTGTTCGCGCTTTGCCTCGCAGAAGGGTCTCGACCTGATCGAGTGCGTTCTTCGCGATATCCTGCGGATGGATGTGCAGATGGTCTTCCTCGGCAGCGGCGACGGGCATTTCACCAATGTCATCGAATGGGCGCACCTGCAGTGGCCCGAGAAGCTCGCCTGCTACATCGGCTTCAACGAACCGCTCTCGCACCGCATCTACGCCGGTTGCGACCTGTTCCTCATGCCGTCGAAGTTCGAGCCCTGCGGTCTTTCCCAGTTGATCTCGCTCCGCTACGGTACGATCCCCGTGGTCCGCGAGACCGGTGGTCTCCGCGACAGCATCCGCCCCTACAACCAGTATACGGATGAGGGTAACGGTTTCTCCTTCGCCAACTACAACGCGCACGAGATGCTGTTCACGCTCGAACGCGCCGTGCGCTACTATCAAGAAGACAAGGAGATGTGGGACCGGCTCATGGCCCGCGCGATGAAGTGCAACTTCGGTTGGTCCTCCTCCGCAGCGAAATACCGCGCACTGTACAAAAACCTGCTGAAGCACTGAAATTCCGAAGCACGATGAAGGCGGTCGCCGACGGTGACCGCCTTTTTTCTTTTGAAGAAAGCGCATTTTACCCGTTTGCGCTTTGCTTCAAAACCGGAGACGAAAAAAGCCCCGCGCCTTTCGGCACGGGGCTTTGGTTCGTTTTGCTTATTTGTTGCGCAGGAACGCGGGAACGTCGAGCTTGTTGCGGGTGCGCTCGGTGAAGTTGCGCGGCAGGTCTTCTTCGGTGAAGGTGCCGTGCGCGGGAGCGGGCGCTTCCTCGCGGATGGGTTCGGTGACGAACTCTTCCTCGACCGCTTCGCCGGGGACGTTCATCGGACGGCGGGGCGCATAGGAAGCGGAATTGAAGTTGAACGCGGAATGCTGGGGCTGTGCGGATGCGCCGCCCATACCGCCCATGCGGAAGGGGGACTCCATCTGCGGGATGCCGAAGCCTTTGCCGCCGGCGGATTTGTCACGCTCGGATTCGAAACCGGTCGCGATGACGGTGATGCGGATGGCATCGCCCATCGATTCGTCGATATCGGCACCGAAGATGATGTTCGCATCGGGATCGGCATTCGCGGCGACGATCTCCGCGGCTTCGTTGACCTCGATGAGGCTCATATCCGCGCCGCCGGTGATGTTCATCAGCACACCCTTCGCGCCGTTGATGCTGGTTTCGAGCAGGGGGCTTTCGACGGCCTGCTTCGCGGCTTCGGTCGCGCGGTTCTCACCCGAAGCGTTGCCGATGCCCATGTGCGCAAGACCCTTTTCCTTCATGACGGTCTTGACATCCGCAAAGTCGAGGTTGATCATTGCGGGGACCGCGATCAGGTCGGAGATGCCCTGGATACCCTGACGGAGCACGTCGTCCGCAACGCGGAGCGCATCCGGAAGGCTTGCGCGGCCGACGAGCGCGATGAGCTTGTCGTTCGGGATGGTGATGAGCGTATCGACGATCGGCTTCAGGGCTGCGATACCCGTATCCGCATTGCGCATGCGCACCTTGCCTTCGAAGGTGAAGGGCTTGGTCACGACGCCGACGGTCAGAATGCCGAGCTCCTTGGCGCATTCGGCGACGATCGCCGCGGCACCCGTGCCCGTGCCACCGCCCATGCCTGCGGTGATGAAAGCCATATCCGCACCGCGGAGCGCTTCCATGATCTGCTCGCGGCTTTCCTCCGCCGCCTTGCGGCCCACCTCGGGATCCGCACCGGCACCGAGACCGCGGGTCAGCTTTTCGCCGATCTGCACTTTCTTATCTGCTTTCGACAGGTAAAGAGCCTGGACATCCGTATTGACGCAGATGAAGTCCACGCCCTGCAGCCCGTACTGGACCATGCGGTTGATGGCGTTGCAGCCCGCACCGCCGACGCCGATGACTTTCAGCCTTGCGAAATTCACGCCGTCCATAGGTTTTTCCATAATGCATGTACCCCTTTATTTGTTGAATATTTTGCGGACCTGTTTGATGATCCCCTGTTTTTCTTTTGTTTCGCGCACGGGTTCTTCTTCATCGCCGTGCAATTCGCGCAACACGAATTCGAGCGTTCCGAACGCGCTCGCATAGTTCGGCGTATCCATCGTCGGAAGGAACGGCCGGTCGCGGCGCACGCGCATCCCGAGTTCACTGCGCAAAAATTCGGCGCCGCCGCGCATCATCGAGAAACCGCCGCCCGTCAGGTAGCACACCGGCTGCTGTTCGGGGCGGATGCCCATGCGTTCGAGCGCATCGCGGATGAGCCCCGCGAACTCTTCGGCACGCGCCGTCATGATGAGTTCGATGACTTCGCGCCGCACGCGTTTTGCGCCTTGCGGCATGTAAACGACCACGACATCGTCGTCGCTGTCGTCCACGAGGAAGGAATACTTCCGCTTGACCTGTTCGGCATCGGGGAACGGGATATCCAGCCCGAAGGACAGATCGGACGCGAACTGGGCGCCGCCCATATCGATCGACGTCATGTTGGTGATGGCGTTGTTTTCGGCAAGCGAGACATCGGTATGGAGATAACCGACATCGATGAGCACCGCGGGGCGGATGCGCTCTTCCTCTGGGATGAGCAGCATTGAAACCGAAAGCGGCGTGGAAACGCTCATCGTCACCTCGATGGAAAGCCCCCTGAGGATCCGCGCGATGAGCGCGATGTATTCGTTTTTGACATACAGATGCGAGACCTTTGCGGAAATGCTGCCTGCGCGCTTGCCTTCGGGCTTTTCCGCCGTTTCGTAGCCGTCGAGCGTGTAGACGACCGGGGTCGAATGCATGAGCCGGTAGCCCGGCACCTGGACATGTTCGAGCGAAAGGTCGATGAGTTCATCGGTATGCTCGGGCGTGATGCGCACTTCATCGACGAAGCGGAGACTGCCCGTTGCGAGTACCAACCGGGAAAACGGCGCCGGAACGGAAAGCGCGACCTCGCGGATGCGCCTGCGGGACATCACTTCCGCTTCTTTGACGGCGGAAACGATCGCCTGCTCCAACTCTTTTTCATCGAAAAACGCGCCATCGGCGTAACCGGAATACGCGGCAACGCCCGTACCGTGGACCACAGTGCCGCCGCGTGCGGCTCTGCTGCCCATGAGACAGACGACTTTCGAGCTTCCGATGTCAAGGATCGAGACGGGTTTCAAGAGAAAAAGGACCTCCGTTGCGTATTTTCCCTATATATATTGTGCATTATAACACACTCCCCACATGTGTTGCAAGAAATCGGCGTTTTTTTGCATTTCGACCCGGAAACAGACACGTTTTGTCCCCGTTTCCCCATTCCGCAAAATTCATTTGGGGAATACAAAAACCGTTGCGGATTTTCATTGCGCGCCGTCCGGACGCATGCTATAATTTACTATCGT
Source organism: Clostridia bacterium (assembly GCA_030526425.1). Classification (GTDB taxonomy): domain Bacteria; phylum Bacillota; class Clostridia; order Christensenellales; family CAG-138; genus CAG-1024. The sequence goes on along the minus strand of JAUNCT010000010.1, from coordinate 67,378 downwards.
GCAAGTCATTACCGGTATGAAAACCGTTCAAAGGAGCCCTGCTGATCCCCTATGGTGAAAAAAAGTTTACTCCGGAATTACGCCCGTCTCATCGCGAAGCGCGGCGTGAATATCCAAAAAGGTCAGGACGTCGTGATCGAAGCGGAGCTCGATCAGGCAGAATTCGTGAAAATGCTCGTACGCGTTTGCTACCAGTGCGGTGCACGGCGCGTCGTCGTCAACTGGCATTCTCAGGAACTGGACGTCCTCCACTACCGTTTCCAGAACGAAAAGACGCTGTCGCTGACCCTCCCGTGGGAACAGGCGCGTCTCCAGCATTATGTCGACACCCTTCCCGCGCGCATCTACTTAGACGGCGACGACCCCGACGGGCTTGCGAGCGTGAACCGCAAAAAGCTCGCCGCAGTGGTCGGCGCAAGGCGCAAGGCCGCAAAGCCCTACCGCGATAAGATGGAGAACCGCCACCAGTGGTGCATCGCCGCAGTGCCCGGTGAGGAATGGTCGAAAAAGCTGTTCCCCCGCACGCGCGGTTCCGTCGCGCAGGACAAGCTGTGGGAAAGCATCCTCTCCGTTTGCCGCGTGACCGAAGAAGGCGACCCGGTGGCGGCTTGGGAAGAGCACAACAAGAACCTCGCCAAGCGCTGCGCGCACCTGAACAAGCTCGGCATCGAAAGTCTGCACTACACCGCCCCGAACGGTACCGACTTCACCGTGGGAATGATCCCCGGTGCGGTATTCTGCGGCGGCGAGGAGCGGACCGTGCGCGGCGTGACCTTCAACCCGAACATCCCGAGCGAGGAGGTCTTCATTTCCCCGATGCGCGGTAAGGCGGAAGGCAAGGTCGTTTCCACGATGCCGCTGAGCTGGAACGGCGCCCTGATCGAAGACTTCGAGATCACGTTCAAGGACGGACGCGCCGTGGAATGGCACGCCCGCAAGAACGAGGAGCTGCTCGGCAAGATGATCGAGATGGACGAGGGCAGCGCCTACCTCGGCGAATGCGCGCTCGTTCCGTTCGAATCCCCCATCCGCGAAACGGGAATGCTGTTTTACAACACCCTGTTCGATGAAAACGCCGCATGCCATTTGGCACTCGGCTTCGGCTTCCCCGATTGTCTGCCCGGGTTTGCGACCCGTACACAGGATGAGGCGCACCGCATGGGCATCAACGACAGCACGCTGCATGTGGATTTCATGATCGGCTGCCGCGAGCTCAACATCACCGCCAAGTGCACCGACGGCAAGACCGTGCCGATCTTCGAAAACGGTACTTGGGCATTTTGATTTCCGTGATATAATAATTCATATACCGAATTTTCACAGCGTCCTTCGGGGCGCTGTTTTTACGGAGGAACGACATGGAAAAAACGAATGTCATGCGCCTGCTGGACGCTGCGGCGATCCCCTACGAGGCGCACGCCTACGACGCCGAGGTGACCGACGGCGAACAGGTCGCCGCGCTGGTCGGCAAGGACGCCGACAGCGTGTTCAAAACGCTGGTGACCATCGGTGCGAGCGGTGCCCACTACGTGTTCGTCGTGCCGGTCAACTGCACGCTCGACCTGAAAAAAGCCGCCCGCGCGGCGAAGGAAAAGTCCATCCGCATGATCCCGCAGAAAGACCTGCTGCCTTTGACCGGTTACGTGCACGGCGGTTGCTCGCCGATCGGGATGAAAAAGCAGTTCCCGACGTTTCTCAACGACACGGCGGAGCTGTTCGACGCGATCTGCTTTTCCGCGGGCAAACGCGGCATGCAGGTCGAGCTGTCGCCCGTTGCGTTGAGCGAATACGTCAAAGCCCCCTTCATCGACCTGACGGAGCAGTGAAGCCCCGAGAGGAACCGAAAAAAAGCAGCCCGCCGGATGTGCGGACTGCTTTTTTCGTATGCAAGGGGATTCAATCCTCGAAGTCGAAGATCGCCTTCGAAGCGATGTATTTTCCGTAGCCTTCCTTCCACTGCCGGTGCGGTTCCGAAGCATCGTACACAGGCAGCGCCCCCTCCGTCATGGTCATTTCGATCAGAAGGTCCGAGCGGTTCGGGCGGTCGATGCAGTTGCGCTTGCAGTCGATCGCCGTCACGCCTTCGATCGAAAGCGTTTGCTCGAACAGTGCTCGGATCTCCGGCAGCATTTCGGGCAGGCGTTCCTTCCCTTCCGGGGTCAGCTTCACGAGGATGCAGTGTTTCATTTGCGCCAGCTTTCCGGCAGCTCGCTGCCAAAGTAATTCAACGCATTGAGCGCGAAGATCTTCTCCCGCTCGGTTTCCGTGATGGGCAGCCGGTTGACGCGGTCGACCTCTTCAACGGGGTCCCACATGGGGAAGTCGGTGCCGAAGAACACACGGTCCGCACCGTAACCGCGGATCAGGTCCGCCGCCTCCTCGGGGCTCATCGCAAACAGCGAGCTCGAGCAATCGACCACGACGTTGTCGTAAGGGGCGAGCTTTTCCGTTGCCTCGCGCCAGACCGTCCAGCCGCCGAGATGCGCGGCGATGAAACGCAGCCGCGGGAACATCTTCAGTACATGCTCGACGCGACCGGGGTTCGAAAAATCGTACCGGTTGTCGCCCGTGTGGCAAAGCACGGGAAGACCGAGCTCTTGCAGGATCTCATATCCCTCGCAATAGCCGGGGTCATCCACGGGGACCTTCTGGAAATCCGGATGGATCTTCGCGCCGTGCAGTCCCATCTCGCGGAAGCCGGAGAAGACGGCGCCCTTGTCGGCATCCATCGGATGGAAGGTGCCGAAAGCAAACAGCTTATCGGCATACGTCTTGCCCGCCTCGGACAGGAAGCGGTTGATGGACATGGTCTGCGCGGGCGCGGTCGCCGCGCTGGATACGATGTGACCGACGATCCCCGCCTGCGCCCCGCGTTCGAACAGTGTGGCAAGGTGTCCGTTGGTCTGCATGCGGATCTCGTAGAATTCGCTGATGGCTTCGGTCGCCTTTTCGGCGATGCGCTCCGGATAGATGTGTGCGTGTGTGTCGATGATTTTCATGCTTGGATCCCTTTCTTTTCTCCGTTGCGAAGCTCCGGAACGACCGTGAACATCAGCGTGCCGTAGGAGGCGATGCCGCCGATGACTTCGGAAATGACCTCAGCCCAGAAGACACCTTCCACGCCGAGCCCGCTGCGCGGCAGCAGGAGCGTCAACGGAATGACGAGCACCGCCTTCCGGAACAAGGAGAAGAACAGTGCGAATTTCGGTTTGTTCAGTGCGACAAATGTGTGCTGCGCCGTTTGCTGGAACGACATGAACACCAGCGCCGCGAAGTAGATGCGGATACAATGCGCGGACAGCGCGACCAGCTCCGGATCGGTCGAGAAGATGCGCGGCAGCACGCCCGCGGACAACTGGAGCACGATGAAGATGAACAGGTTGTACAGGACCGCGGCGCCCGTGGTGAAGCGGATCGATTCGAGGACCCGGTGGTACAGCTTGGCGCCGTAGTTGAAGCTCATGACCGGTTGCGCGCCGCGCGTAATGGCGAAGCAGGGCTGGTGGATGACCTCACGCAGGGAGTTGATGATGCTCGTCGCGCCGATGTACAGCACGCCCAACGGACCGCCGAAGATCTTGAGCGTTGCGTTCACGACCGCCTGCGCGGCACTGTTCGTTGCCTTGAACACGAAGCCGGTGATGCCGAGCTTCATAATCTTCCCCACGCAACCGGGGTCCAGTTCGAACCGCGTGACCCGGAGCACCGCTTTCTTTCCGCGAAGGAATCGGAAGACCCACGCCGCACTGACGACCTGGGCGACGACCGTCGCCCACGCGGCGCCGCGGACCCCGAGCCCGAACGTGAAGATGAACAGCGGGTCGAGCGCGAGGTTGATCACCGCGCCCGAAAGCACCGTGATCATGCCGACCGTCGGGAAGCCCTGCGCGTTGATGAACGGGTTCATGCCGAGGCTGATCAGCGAGAAGACCGTGCCGATGATGTAAACGGAGAAGTAATCCAAAGCAAACGGGAGCGTATCCGCATCCGCGCCGATGAACATCAGCACGTCGTCCGCAAAGAAATACATCAGGAGCGTCAGTACGACGCCGAAAACGACGAGCATCGAAAACGCGGTGTTCTGGATGCGTTCCGCCTTGCCGGTATCCCCCTCACCGCGCGCGATCGACATCAGCGAGGAGCCGCCCGTTGCGCAAAGCTGCGCGAACGCCGCAATGAACGACACCAGCGGGATGCACAGACCGATGCCCGTCAGGCATTGGGTGCCGACATCCGGAATGTGACCGATGTACATCCGGTCGATGAGGCTGTAGAACACATGGACGAGTTCCGCGACCATGAGCGGCAAGCTCAGCCGCAGGATCGTTTTCGCAACGTTTCCCTTCGAAAAATCGCTTTTCGCCGCCGTACCGTTCGCCACGTTTCCCGTCCGTCCCTTCAATAGCATAATATCAAATTATATACTATTTTTCCGTCTCTTTCCATCGGGAAAGCGGTTTCGCATCATTGAAGTTTTCTGTCAAACGGGTGCGCACGCGCGCCGCGTTTCTTGACAAGCCAAGGCGCGTAAACTATGATTGTGCCAAATGACGATACCCCAGCGGGAGGTTTTTTACATGCTGAGAAACGGACGCATCCTCGTCGGCGCCGGCGGGAATGAAGCTTATTTGGAACCGAACATGGCAAACCGCCACGGCTTGATCGCCGGTGCGACCGGCACGGGTAAGACCGTGACGCTGAAAGTTCTGGCGGAAAGCTTTTCCGCGCTCGGCGTACCGGTGTTCCTTGCGGATATCAAGGGCGACCTTGCCGGTTGCTGCATGCCCGGAACCCCGAGCGAAAAAATCTCGGAACGGCTGACGAAGCTCGGCATCCCCGCGGAGGAGTTCGGGTTCACCGCCTTCCCGGTGCGGTTCTTCGATGTGTACGGCACCGCGGGTCACCCCATCCGCACGACCGTGAGCGACATGGGCAGCGAGCTGCTCTCGCGATTGCTCGGTCTGACGGAGATCCAAAGCGGCGTGCTCGCCATCGCCTTCCGTGTGGCGGACGACAACGGCTGGTTGCTGGAGGACCTGAAGGACCTGCGCGCGATGCTTTCCTATGTGACGGAACACGCCTCCGAGCTGCTTGCGAAATACGGCAACGTTTCCAAGCAATCCGCCGGCGCCATCCAGCGCGCACTGCTGCGGCTGGAGGACGCGGGTGCGACCGCGTTTTTCGGTGCGCCGGCGATCGACCTTGCGGACTGGATGCAATGCGATGAGGACGGACGCGGCGTCATCAACATCCTGCATGCCGAAAAGCTTTATCAAAGCCCCCTGCTCTACTCGACCTTCCTGCTTTGGCTGCTGAGCGAGCTGTTCGAGACCCTGCCCGAGGCGGGTGACCTCGACAAGCCGAAGCTCGTGTTCTTCTTCGACGAAGCTCATTTGCTGTTCCGCGACGCGCCGAAAGCGCTCGTCGCGAAGATCGAGCAGGTCGTGAAACTCATCCGTTCGAAGGGCGTGGGCGTGTACTTCATTTCCCAGCAGCCTTCGGATATTCCCGACAACGTGCTTTCGCAGCTGGGCAACCGCGTTCAGCACGCGCTGCGCGCCTATACCCCTTCCGAGCAGCGTGCGCTGCGCACTGCGGCACGCAGCTTCCGCGTGAACCCCGCCTTCGATACCGAGGAGGCGATCTCCGCGCTCGGCACCGGTGAAGCGCTGGTCAGCTTTTTGGACGCCAAGGGCATCCCCGGCATCGTGGAACGCGCCACGATCCTCCCCCCGCAATCGCGGATGGGGACCATCACCGAGGAGGAACGCCGCGGCGTGATCGAAGCCTCGCCCCTGTTCGGCAAGTACGAGGCTTATGTGGACAACGAATCCGCCTATGAGATCCTGACGGCGGAAAGCGCCAAGGAAGCGGAGACCGCGGAAAAGGAAAAGGCGGAAGCCGAACGTGCGAAGCAGGAAGAAGCCGCGCGGAAGGCCGCCGAAAAGAAAGCGCGCGAAGAGGAAAAAGCCGCACGCGAGCAGGAGCGCAAGAAAGCCGCACGCGCCAAAAAGAACCCCGTCACAAAAGTCGTGAACAGCGCGGTGACCTCCATCGGCCGCGAGGTCGGCAGGTCCCTTGCGCGCGGGCTTTTGGGTTCGCTGAAAAAACTGTTCTGACCGAAAGCCGAGAGACAGACGCATGAGCAAATACGACGCCCTGTGGCATGCCATCGCCGCGGACGGCAGAGAAACGCCCTTCACCCTTTCCTTCGACGCGCTGCGGGAACTCGGCGGCGTTGCGATCGACCACAGCTTTTTGAATGCGAAAAAGGAACTCTTCGCCTTTGGGTACGCCGTGAAGAAGATCTCGCTGAAGGATCGGACCGTCACCTTCGAAAAAACACCGGAAAACCAATGACAAAAACGGGAGGAGCACAACGCTCCTCCCGTTTTGTCATTCTCCGCGGAACCCGTCACTGTTGGGATTCGAAAAACTCCTCGGCTTTCTCCGGGCTTTCGGATTCATCCGGGTACTCATCGTAAAGATCTTCGTAATTGTCGCAGCCCCATACTTCCTTACCGGTCATAACGTGATACCTCCCTGTCGTTTACCGCACGACTAATCCGATAAACGGACAGAGGAACATTACCGGCGTTCCTTCGGATAGACGAGCCCCCATTGCGCGCGCAGCGCATCCATCCGCCGCATCATGGCGATGGTTTCCGCATGCGGCATGGACGGCGGTTCCGTCAGCCCCTTGCGAAGGCACTCGGCACACTCCGCGACCTCGTACTCGTAGCCGGTGATCTGCGGCGGCATCTCCACGCGCTTGATGAGCGTATCCGCCGCATCGTACACGGAGACGGAAAGCGGGTCGTTGATGTTGTCCACGACGAGGTACCCTTCGGTACCGTGAACGATGCCCATGCGGTCGCTGCGGCAGCGCATGCTGTGGTTCAACACCGCCATGCGTCCGTCGGCGTAGTGGAGCGTGATGCTTTCGGAAGCATCGACGCCGGTATCCGTCATGGCGACGGAGGATTCCATCCGTTCGATGTCCGTGCCGAAATGCATCGCGGCGAAGGTCAGCCCGTAGATGCCGACATCAAGCAACGCGCCGCCGCAAAGCTCGGGGTCGATCAAACGGCGCACGGTATCGATCGGATAGGACAGGTTCGCCGTCAGGACCTTCGGCGTGCCGATGATACCGCTCGCGAGCAGATCGTCGATGATTTTGCGGGAAGGCATGTACCGCGTCCAGATCGCTTCGGCGACGAATACGCCCTGCTCCTTTGCCGCAAAAAGGACACGCTCCGCTTCGGCGGCATTCATCGTGAACGCCTTTTCGCACAGCACGGGTTTGCCCGCTGCGATGCACAGGAGCGCATCCTCACAGTGGCGCGAGTGCGGCGTCGCGATGTAAACGAGCTCCACCGCGGGGTCGTTCACCAGTTCTTCATAGCTTCCGTAAGCGCGTTCCGCGCCTTCCTCCTCCGCAAAGGCGCGCGCCCTTTCCGGGTCACGCGAGGCGATGGCGAACAGCTCCGCACCTTCCATGCCGCGGACCGTCGCCGCCATCTTACGGGCGATGCTGCCCGCGCCGAGAATACCGAGTTTCATTTGTTTTTCCCTCCTTATCCGTTCGTACCGAGGATCCGCGGGCGCCACTTTCCGCCGAGATAGCGGGCAAGCAGCAGCACCGCGCGGACGACATTGTCGAGCACCATGCAGACCCACGCCGCCTTGAGACCGAAGCCGAACACGCCGATGCAGAGCACCGTGCCGAGCACCCGGATGCCCCACATGGTCAGCGTGCCGTACACCATCGGTGCGCGGGTCTCGCCCATGCCGTTGAACACGCCCTCGAGGATGATGAGCATGCCGTACACGGGTTCGGACAAGGCGACGATGCGCAGCACCGAAGCACCGAGCGCCACGACCGTTTCATCCGGGGTGAACAGACGCATGAGCCCCGGTGCGACGAGAACCAGCACCAGCCCGCAAACGAGCATCACGCCCGAAGCCAGCAAAGATACGTTTTTCGCGACGCGGTCGAGTTTTTTCCCGTTCCGCTCGCCGACGGCGTTGCCCGCAAGCGTCGCCGCGGCGGATTGCAGACCGAAGCCGGGGATGTAAAACGCCTCCTCCGCCTGCAGGGCGATGGTGTGCGCCGCAAACGGGATCACCCCGAGGCGGGCGACGGTCGAGGCGTAGACGATGTGCCCCGTGAAAACGACCGCACGCTCGAACGCCATCGGCAGACCGACCGCCAAACAGCGGCGCATCACGCCCGCATCGAAACGGAACCCCGTCGTGCGGAACGCGAACCGCGGATGCATAAGATATTTATACAATGTGAGCAAGCCGCCCGCGGCGATGGAGACCGCCGTTGCCCAAGCCGCGCCGCGCACCCCGAGCCCCGCGCCCCAAACGGTCACGGAACCGACCGTACGCACCGGATAGATGAGGAAGAAATTGAGCACGATATTGAGTGCGTTCGTCATCAGCCCGATACGCATGGGCGTTTTCATATCGGACACGCCGCGCAGGACGCTCGAAAGGATCAGCTGCGAAGCGCGCAAAAGCATCGGCAGCGACACGATGGCGAAGTACGCCCCGGCATCCGCGCGGATCTCGGGCGCGCCGTTCAGCCACCCCGCGATATGCGGGGACACGGCGAGACAGGCAACGGACAAAACGAGACCGCAGGTCGCCACCAAGTACAGTGCCTGCTGTGCGGCTTTCTTCAACAGCGGTTCGTCGCCTGCGCCGTCCGCCTGTGCGCACACGGCGAGCACGCCCGCGCCGAACGCGCGGAGTACCGTGAGGATGAGCCAGTTGACGGTACCCGTCAGACCGACCGCCGCGGAGGCATCCGGACCGAGCGCGCCCACCATGGCGGCGTCGGCATAGATGACGACCGTGGCAAGCGCTTCCTCGAGCACCGCGGGCCACGCCAGACGAAGGATGTTTTGAAATTCCGGGCGGAGCCGGAACGGAATGCGAATCTTCATAACATGTTCCATTATACCACGCTGCGGGACGGGCGGCTCAAAGTCGTCCGTCCTTTCGCGGAAGGAAAATTTCTTTATGCCCCGCCTTTTCCAACGGATGTTTTCATGCTACAATGAGGAACGAAAAAAATGTGCGATATGCACAGAAAAAAGAAAGGATGTCACCATGAAAAAGCTTATTGCCTTGATGTTGACCCTCGCTATGGTCCTGTCGCTCGTCGCGACCGCGACCGCGGAAGTGCTTTCCGCCGATGATATCGAGGACACCATGACCGCTGCAGACGGCAAGTACGAAGTCGCATTCGTTACCGACGTCGGTCAGCTGAAGGACAAGTCCTTCAACCAGGGCACCTGGGAAGGCTGCAAGATCTTTGCAAGCGAGAACGGCAAGTCCTACAAGTACTATCAGCCCGCCAACGGCTCCGAAGCGACGGACGATGACCGTTACGACGCGATGAAGGCCGCTTGCGAAGGCGGTGCGAAGGTCGTCGTTGCGGCTGGCTTCCTCCAGGCTTCCGCGCTGACCAAGGCTGCGGTCGAGTTCCCCGAGGTCAACTTCGTGTTCATCGACGGTTGGGCGCTGACCGATGCGAACGGCAATGTTCTGCCGAACGTTGCGGGCGTTGCTTACAAAGAGCAGCAGTCCGGCTTCCTCGCGGGCTACGCCGTCGTCATGGAAGGCTTCACCAAGCTCGGCTTCTGCGGTGGCGGCGGCGGCACGAACCCCGCATGCTGCCGTTACGGCTACGGCTTCGCACAGGGCGTTGAAGCTGCTGCGGCTGCCAAGGGCGTGAACGTCGAACTGAAGTACAGCTGGGAATACGGCGCGAGCTTCTCCGCTTCCGCTGAGCTCCAGACCATGTGCAACGGCTGGTACGAAGCAGGCACCGAGATCATCTTCGCCTGCGGCGGTACCATGTTCTCCTCCATCACCGCGGCTGCGGCTGCGAACGATGCGGCTGTCGTCGGCGTCGACGTCGACCAGAGCTTCGAATCCGAGACGGTCGTCACCTCCGCGCTGAAGGGTCTCGTCTCCTCCGTCAAGTGGTCCCTCGCGAAGGTCTTCGACGGTACCTTTGCGGAGATCGGCGGTCAGAACACCTCCCTCGGTGCCGAGAACGACGCGGTCGGTCTGCCCACCGAGACCTGGTCCCTCACCGGTTGGGATGTCGCTTCCTACGAAGAGATGCTCGGCAAGATCAAGGCCGGCGAGATCGTCATCGACGACTCCGTCCTCGAAGCCGGTGCGATCGCGGAAGTTCCCTTCGAGCACGTCACCATCCAGTACGTCTGAGCCGTACATCCTTTGGGAAGAGGCATTTGCCTCTTCCCTTTTTTGTTGCCCGGAATTCTGCGATATCCCGCGGCGGGTCCTCACGGAGGTCCGACCCTTTGCGCAATCCTTGCGAACAGCCGCCGAACGCGTTTATAATAAAAAATACATATGCACCCGCCGGACCCATTTGCTGTCCGGCAGGCTTGATTCGGAAAGAGAGGCAACTATGGCAGAAAATCCCGAATTCGTCATCGAGATGCTGCACATCACCAAGGAATTCCCGGGGATCAAAGCGAACGACGATATCACCCTGCAGCTCCGGCGCGGAGAGATCCACGCCCTGCTCGGTGAAAACGGCGCGGGAAAATCCACCCTGATGAGCGTGCTGTTCGGTTTGTACCAGCCCGAGCGCGGCGAGATCCGCAAGGACGGCAAGGTCGTGAAGATCCACGACCCGAACGATGCGACGCGGCTCCATATCGGCATGGTCCACCAGCATTTCCAGTTGGTGGATGTGTTCACCGTGCTCGACAACATCATCCTCGGTGCCGAGGACACGCGCATGGGCTTTTTGGAAAAGCGCCGTGCCCGCAAAAAGATCGAAGAGCTTTCCGAGCGCTACGGTCTGCACGTGGACCTCGACGCGCTCGTCGAGGATATCTCCGTCGGCATGCAGCAGCGCGTGGAGATCCTCAAGATGCTGTACCGCGACAACGAGATCCTCATCTTCGACGAACCGACCGCCGTGCTGACGCAGCAGGAGATCGACGAGCTGATGAAGATCATGAAGGGGCTCACCCACGAGGGCAAATCGATCCTCTTCATTTCGCACAAGCTCAACGAGATCATGGAGATCTCCGACCGTGTCTCGGTGCTGCGCAAGGGCAAGTACATCGGCACCGTCAACACCGCGGAGACCACGAAGGAAGAGCTTTCGCGCATGATGGTCGGACGCCCCGTGCAGCTGGTCGTCGACAAAACGGAAGCGGCTCCCGGCGCGCCCATCCTCGAGATCTCCGGGCTGACCGTCCCCAGCAAGCTCCACAAGAACGATGCCGTGAAGAACGTTTCCTTCACCGTCCGCGCGGGCGAGATCGTCTGCATCGCGGGTATCGACGGCAACGGACAGACGGAGTTCGTGCACGCGCTGACGGGGCTTGAAAAGGCCTCCGCCGGCAAGATCGTGCTGAACGGAAAGGATATCACGCACGACAGCATCCGCCGCCGCGCGCAGGCCGGAATGAGCCACATCCCCGAAGACCGTCACAAGCACGGACTCGTGCTCGACTTCACGCTCGAGCAGAACATGGTGCTGCAGCGCTATTACGAACCTGCTTTCCAGAGCGGCGGCTTCATCAAATTCGACGAGGTGCGCCGGTATTCGGAGGAGCTGATCGGCAAGTTCGACGTCCGTTCCGGTCAGGGTGCCGTTACCGTCGTGCGCAGCATGTCCGGCGGCAACCAGCAGAAAGCGATCGTCGCCCGCGAGCTCGACCGCAACATGCCGCTCGTCGTTGCCGTGCAGCCCACGCGCGGACTGGACGTCGGCGCGATCGAGTACATCCACAAGCAGCTCGTCGCCCAGCGCGACGCCGGGAAAGCGGTGCTGCTCGTTTCCCTCGAACTCGAAGAGGTTCTGAGCCTTTCCGACCGCATCCTCGTGATGTACGACGGTGAGATCGTCGGCGAGGTCGACCCGAAGAAAACCACGCCCGAAGAGCTCGGTCTGTACATGGCCGGCGCGAAGCGGCAGGAGAACAAGGAGGACGGCGAATGAAACAAAACAAACAAGCCTTCAACGGCGTACTCGCAACGATCCTGTCGATCCTCATCGGATTGTTCGTCGGCGCGTTGCTGACGCTCATCACGGGCCTGTGCTCGCCGAACATCGGACTTTCCGGTGCACTGGACGGCATCCGCCTGATCTTCCTCGGTCTGCTGTCGACGGGACGCAACGCCATGGGCGCGCTGAGCTTCGGCTTCAACCCCGCAAGCATCGGCAACATGCTCTTCCGCGCGACCCCGCTGATCCTCACGGGTCTTTCGGTGGCACTCGCGTATAAGACGGGTCTGTTCAACATCGGCGCCGCGGGTCAGTACCTTGCGGGCACCTGCGCGACGCTGTTCGTCGCATTGGAGATCCCCTCCTCCGTCGTTCCGCCCGCGGTCATCTGGGTCCTCGCGTTCGCCGCGGGCATCCTCGCCGGCGCGCTGTGGGGCGCCCTGCCCGGCATGCTGAAGGCCTTTCTCAACATCAACGAGGTGCTCGCCTGCATCATGACGAACTGGATCGCCGCGAACCTCGTGACCTGGATCTTCGACCTGTCGAACCTGAAAAACGTGACCGAGGGCACGAAGACGGGCTATATCTACAAAACGACCTTCAACAACGTCGCCACGCCGAAACTCGGTCTGGACAAGATCTTCCCCGGCTCTCAGGTGAACGGCGGCATCCTCATCGCGATCGTCATCGCGGTGCTCGTATACCTCATGATGTCGAAAACGACCTTCGGCTATGAGCTGAAGGCCTGCGGTTCGAACCGCTTCGCAGCGAAGTACGCGGGCATCAAAGACAAGCGCAGCATCGTGCTGTCGATGGCGCTTGCGGGCGCGCTTTCCGGCGCCGCGGCATCGCTCTATTACCTTTCGGGCAACACGGAGTTCTTCTGGTCCACCTACCAGAGCCTGCCCGCGGCGGGCTTCAACGGCATCGCCGTGGCGCTGCTCGCCTCCTGCCACCCGATCGCCGTCGTCTTCACGGGTCTGTTCATGTCGACGCTGAACATCATCGGTCTGCAGATCACGAACCTCACGGCGTACAACGAGTACATCACGGACGTCATCATCGCCGTGATCGTCTACCTGTCCGCATTCTCGCTGCTGTTCCGCAACCTGCTCGCCAAGGCAGGCAAAAAGCGCGAAACGGCGGATGCGAACGCCGAACCCGCCCGGAAGGAGGTCGCGTAACCATGTCATTCCTCATTCGTGAGACCCTGACCTACGCCGTCCCGCTGATGATCGTCGCGCTTGCGGGCGTTTTCGCGGAGCGCAGCGGCGTCATCAACCTCGCACTCGAGGGCATCATGGTCTTCGGTGCATTCATCGGCTGTCTGTTCGTACGTGTGATGCAGCAGAACGAGGTGTTCGTGCTGTTGCCGAAATCCGCCAACTGGCCCCAAATGCAGGGCTTCATTTTGCTGACGATGCTGGTCGCCGCACTGTTGGGCGCACTGTTCTCGCTGTTGCTCGCCTTTGCCGCCATCAACCTGAAAGCGGACCAGACCATCAGCGGCACCGCGCTGAACATGCTCTCCCCCGCGATCGTTCTGTTCCTCATCCGCCTGATCGCGCAGCAGAACGAACTGACCCTGTTCAAGGGAGATGCAGCGAGCTGGTTCATGCTGAAAAAGTCGATGTTCGGCATCCCGAAGACGACGAGCAACTTCTTTGTCGACACCTTTTTGAACAAGGTCTACATCACGACCTATGTATGCCTTATCCTCTTCGTGGTGCTGTCGGTGCTGATGTACAAGACCCGCTTCGGTCTGCGCCTGCGCAGCTGCGGCGAAAACCCGCAGGCCGCCGCTTCGCTCGGCATCAACGTTGTGAAGATGCGCTACGCGGGCGTCGTGATCTCCGGCGCTTTGGCGGGCATGGGCGGTTTCGTCTACAGCCTGACCACTGCGAACTGTGTTGCGAACGGCGACGTCGCGGGCTTCGGCTTCCTCGCGTTGGCGGTCATGATCTTCGGCAACTGGAAGCCGCTGAACATCGCAGGGGCTGCGTTGCTGTTCGGTCTGTTCAAATGCACCGCAGCCGCCTACTCGACGCTGGATATCAACGGCGACGGCGTGTTCCTTTTGGCACAGCTGTCGAAGGACCCCGTTTGGGGCAAGCTGCTGAACGCGAACTTCTACCGTCTGCTGCCCTACCTGATCTCGCTGCTCGTGCTGGCCTTCACCTCGAAGAAGAGCCGCGCACCGAAGGCGGAGGGCGTTCCGTACGACGCCGGAAAACGCTGAAAACGCATACAAAATCCTCCCGGGCTCTTCGGAGTCCGGGATTTTTCTTTCTTCCGCAATCGGACCCGGTGCATATCCCGAACCTCCGCAAATACGGAGAAGCGCGAAAAAACCGCCCGCCCCTTTCGGGACGGACGGTTTTCGAATTTTGTGAAGACGGCTCAGCGGACGCCGGGCTCGGTCATCGCGTATGCGTCGAGGATCGCATCGATCTGCTCGGAGGTCAGCAGACCCTCTTCGAGGATGAGCTCGCGGACGGAGGCACCGGTCTTGATCGCCTTTTTGGCGATATCCGCCGCTTTCTGGTAACCGACATGCGGGCAGAGCGGCGTGATGATGCCGACGCTGTTCTCGACCATATCACGGCAGCGTTCTTTGTTGGCGGTGATGCCGACGATGCAGTTGTCGACGAAGGTCTTGACCGCGCCGCCGAGTTCCTTGATGGAGTGGAACAGGTTGTAGAAGATGATGGGCTCAAAAGCGTTGAGCTCGAGCTGACCGGCTTCTGCCGCCATGGTGATGGTGACGTCGTTGCCGATGATATTGAACGCGACCTGGTTGACGACCTCGGGAATGACCGGGTTGACCTTGCCGGGCATGATGGAGGAACCGTTCTGCATCGCGGGGAGGTTGATCTCATTCAGACCGCAGCGCGGACCGGAGGACATGAGACGCAGGTCGTTCGCCATTTTGGAGAGGTTGACCGCACAGGTACGGACCGCCCCGGAAACCGCAACGAAGCAGTCGAGGTTGGAGGTGGAGCCGACAAGGTCGGCGGCCTGCATCAGCGGAAGGTTCGCGACTTCGCTGAGGCACGGAACGACGTTGACGAAGTAATGCTTATCGGCGTTGACGCCGGTGCCGATCGCCGTACCGCCGAGGTTCAGCGTGCAAAGATCGCGGTCGACGACCTTGAGGCGCTCGATATCACGCGCGACCGCGGTAGCGTATGCGTGGAACTCCTGACCGAGGCGGACGGGGACCGCGTCCTGCATCTGCGTACGACCCATCTTGATGACATCGTCGAATTCCTGCGCCTTGGCTTCGAGCGCATCGTGCAGGCGGCGGAGCTGTTTGCGTGCTTCATGCAGGAGGCGCAGCGCGGTGATCTTGCCCGCGGTGGGAATGACGTCGTTCGTGGACTGACCGCGGTTGACGTGATCGTTCGGGTGGACCTTGTCGTACTTGCCGAGTTCGCCGCCGAGGATCTCGTTGGCGCGGTTCGCGATGACTTCGTTCGCGTTCATGTTCATGGAAGTACCGGCGCCGCCCTGAATGGGGTCGACGACGAAATGCTCGTAGAACTTGCCCTCGAGGACTTCGTCGCACGCCTGAACGATGGCGTTCGCGACATCCGCCGAAAGCTCACCGGCTTCGAGGTTCGCTTCCGCGCAGGCCTTTTTGATTTCCGCAAGGCTGTTGATGAATTCTTTCTGTATTCTCAGACCCGTGATGGTGAAGTTTTCCACGCAGCGCAGCGTCTGCACGCCGTAGTATACATCTGCGGGAACCGCTTTATCGCCGATCGAGTCGTGTTCAATTCGAGTTTGCATTGCCGGATCTCCTTTTGATTTGCATTTGCGATGTGTGATCCCGGTCTGCGGGATGATGCCCGCAACAACCGTTCGGGTGATTTTCATTCTGCAAGTTTTCCTGCAAATGTAGTGTACTACCACGCCGATTGCTTGTCAATCCGCAAAAGAGAAAAAATTTTTGCCGCGCAGAAAAACATTCGGATACCATCGATTTTCCCCTATAAATCGGCAATTTTTGCCTGTTTCGTGTATTCTTGTATCCCTGTATACCGATATGCAAGTGCGCCGTCATAATTCCCGCAAACAAACCCGGAAATCACCCGCGCGGCGCCGCCTTCTTCCCACGATGGCTGACGCTTTCCCCTTCACTCGTCTTCCCCGGGGATACGACAAAAGGACCGGCTTTGCGACCGGTCCTTTTTCATGGAATGTGACTTGTTTTCGCTCAAAGCTCCCCGAGCCATTCGGCGTCCGGACGGAAGCTTTCATGACGCGGGCTCGGCGCAGCGCCTTCGGCGGGATAGCCGACGGGCATGAGCGCGACGAGGCGGATGTTCTCGGGCAGACCGAGCGCCTTCTCGGCTTCATACGGATCGAAACGGGCGACCCAGCAGGTGCCGAGTCCCTGATCCGCCGCTTCGAGCATCATATGCGTGAGCACGATCGACGCATCGACATAGCCGGAATGGATCTCCTCATGATCGGGATGGACCCACATCCGTTCCTTGTCGTAGCCGACGACGAGCACGGTCGTGGCGCCGTAGATGCAAGGACTCACCGCGTTGAGCTTTTCCAACGCCTCGGGGCTTTGCGCGATCCAGACCTTCTGCGGCTGCTGATTCTTGGCAGTGGGCGCGATGCGACCCGCCTCGACGATCTTTTCCAGTTTTTCCCGTTCCACGGGCTTGGGGCTGAAGGCCCGCACAGAATAACGGCTTTTCGCCAGTTCCGTAAACGACATTTGCGTTTCCTCCGTCGGTTCATTTGGTTTGAAGCCATTATACCACGGAACGAACCGAACGGCATGTCAAACCGATACAAAGGTATCCGTTGCTTTTTTTGCGCCTTTCGGAATATAATACCACTATATATTATCGTGCAGACCTTGTGCGCTTTGCATGCCGACGGTTTGCGCGTTACCGCGAACTTCACCGCGCTGCGGCAGGACACCCCATACGCAGTGAACGGACGACATCCACAAAAGGAGGATCCAACCATGAAACAGTTTTCCGTCGCCATTCTCGGTTTCGGTACCGTCGGTACCGGCGTATACCGCGTTCTGACCGAGAACGCCGCCGACATCACCCACCGCGAGCAGATCGCCATCGAGGTCAAGCGCATCCTCGTCAAGGGCTTCGACTGCGAACCCAACATCGGACTCGCCCCGCGCGAGCTGTTCTGCACGTCCATCGACGAGATCGTCGCTTCGGATGTCGACATCGTCGTCGAGTGCATGGGCGGCGTGAACCCGGCGCGCAGCTTCATTCTCAAATGCCTCGAAGCAGGCAAGACGATCGTCACCTCGAACAAAGAGGTCATCTCGAAGCATTGGTATGAGTTCGAAGCGGCCGCGAAAAAGACCGGCGCGGGTCTCTACTACGAGGCGACCGTCGGCGGCGGCATCCCGATCCTCCGCACGATCACGGACAGCATGCAGGCGAACAACATCACCCGCGTGATGGGTATCATCAACGGCACGACGAACTACATCCTCACCAAGATGAGCGAAGAGGGACGTGAGTTCGGCGACGTGCTGAAGGAAGCGCAGCTGCTCGGTTACGCGGAAGCGAACCCGACTGCGGATATCGAGGGCTTCGACGCGACCTACAAGCTTTCCATCCTTTCGAGCATGGCGTTCCACGCCCATATGCCCATCGACGTCATCCACCGCGAAGGCATCACCGGGCTGACGAAGGACGATTTCAAAGCGGCAAAGCAGCTGGGCTACGAGATCAAACTGCTCGCCATCGGCAAAAAGGAAGGCAACCGCATCGAGGTGCGCGTCCATCCGACGATGGTGCCCAACACCCACCCGCTGGCCAGCGTGCGCGGCGTGTTCAACGCGATCTTCCTGACCGGACACGCCGTGGACGACGTGATGCTCTACGGTCGCGGCGCGGGTTGCCTGCCCACCGCTTCCGCCGTCGTTTCCGATGTCATTTACGCCTGCCACCACGACGGTGAGCACCGCTATATGACCTTCAAGAACGAAGCGGAGATGACCCCCGACATCGAGCTGAACAAGAACTTCTCGAGCATCTACTGCCTGCGCATCTCCGTGCTCGACCGCCCCGGCACGCTCGCGGAAGTCGCGAAGACGCTGGCAAAGCACAACGTGTCCCTGAAGGATGTTCTCCAGCTGGGCGACGACGCCGCAGACAACAATTCGAAGAGCATCACCTTCATGACGCACGAAGCGCATGAATTCGACGTGCAGGCCGCATTGGAAGACCTGCGTGCCCTGCCGTGTGTGTTTGCGATCGAAAGCGTGATCCGCGCGGAAAACTGAGCCGTAAACCGTATCACCCGCGGGAGAAGCGCTGCGCTTCTCCCGCGGTTCCTTTCCCGCCTTTCCCCCGTGCGGAACGCTTTTCGCGGCACACGGAACCGGGGTTTCCTTGGGTGCGACACTCCCCGAAAAATATTTTTGAGAAATTTGAAAAAAACACTTGCATTATTCGGGAACAGGTCCTATAATAATATCTGTTGCGAGTGCAACGCGCTGATGTAGCTCAGTTGGTAGAGCACGTCATTGGTAATGACGAGGTCAGCAGTTCGAATCTGCTCATCAGCTCCATGAAAAGCCCGAGCCGAAAGGTATCGGGTTTTTTCTTTGTTTTCAAACAGACGACCGGATTTCGCAGGTGTTCCATACAAACGCATCTCATGCGTTCCGGCAAGCGGAATGCCCTTGTTTTCCCCTTTTCCCCGCCTTGTACACCGGTTGCACGGATTTTCCCGTGCAGACGCAAAAACGCGGCACGGAGCGAATCCGTGCCGCGTTTTGTTGTTTGTGTTACTCGTTGTCCGGTCCGTCCTGCGTGGGCAGTTCTTCCTCCTGAACGGGGGTGCGCTCCGCTTCGAGCTTTGCGCGGATCTTACCCTCGATCTCGGCTGCGAGTTCGGGGTTGTCGCGCAGGAAGAGGCGCGCGTTGTCACGCCCCTGCGCCATGCGCATATCGCCGTAGCTGAACCAGCTGCCGGTCTTGGAGATGAAGCCCTGATCGATCGCCATGTCGAGCAGGGAACCTTCCTTCGAAATACCTTCGCCGAAGATCATGTCGAACTCCGCAGTCTTGAACGGCGGGGCGACCTTGTTCTTGACGATCTTGACCTTGGTGCGGGCACCGACGGGATCGGAGCCGTTCTTGAGCGTTTCCGCACGGCGGACGTCGATACGGACGGAGGCATAGAACTTGAGCGCTTTGCCGCCCGTGGTGGTTTCGGGGTTGCCGAACATGACGCCGAGCTTTTCGCGCAGCTGGTTGATGAAGATGACGACCGTGTTGGTCTTGGCGGTGGCACCGGTGAGCTTACGCATCGCCTGGCTCATGAGACGCGCCTGCAGACCCATGTGCTGGTCGCCCATGTCGCCCTCGATCTCGGCCTTGGGAACGAGCGCCGCGACGGAGTCGACGACGATGACGTCGATCGTTCCGCTGCGAACGAGGATGTCCGTGATATCGAGCGCCTGTTCACCGGTATCCGGCTGCGACACATAAAGATCGTCGATGTTGACGCCGAGCTTCGAGGCGTAAACGGGATCGAGCGCGTGCTCCGCATCGATGAACGCCGCGACGCCGCCGCGTTTCTGTGCCTCTGCGATGATGTGCAGGGCAAGGGTGGTTTTACCGGAGGATTCGGGCCCGTAGATCTCGATGATCCTGCCGCGCGGCACGCCGCCGACGCCGAGCGCGTAATCCAGTTGCAGGCAGCCGGTGGGAATGACCTGAACAGCGACCTTCGCGCTGTCATCGCCGAGCCGCATGATGCTGCCCTTACCGAACTGCTTTTCGATCTGCATGAGGGCGTTTTCCAACGCTTTTGCTCTCTGATCCGTTGCCATGATTCGCTTCTCCGTTTTCTTGAATTTTGAGTTCCCCGAGGGGTTCGTTTGACCGTGCGCCCGTTGCGCCCGGGTCGTGTTTCTTTGTTGTTCCGGGAGGACCCGGAGTTCGGTTTCAGTATATCATTCCGCCGTTCGGGCGTTCAACAGCTTTGTGCCGACCGCTTCGATCGCCTTGCAAACCGCCTGTTCGCGGATCGCCCGGCGGTCTCCCGAAAGATGCAGTTCCAATGTTTCCGTACCGTTTTCGTCCGCGATCCCGAGGTAGACCAGCCCCACGGGCTTTTCCGCCGTGCCTCCGTCCGGACCCGCGATGCCGGTCGTCGAGACGCCGAGATCGGTACCCGCCTCACGGCGGATGCCCTCGGCCATCTGCTTCGCGCATTCCGCGCTGACGGCACCGACCGTTTCCAGCGTTTCGCGCTTCACGCCGAGGCGACGCATCTTCGCGTCGTTCGCGTAGGTGACCGCACCCTCGATGAGGAATGCGGAGCTGCCGGGGATATCCACGAAAGCGCTTGTGAGCAGACCGCCCGTACAGCTTTCCGCACAGGCGATGGTTTTCCCCGATCCGGTCAAAAGCCCGGCGCAGGTCCGCGCATCGATTTGCAAGTGTTTCGCGCTCATTTGGTTTCCCCGAATACCTGCAGGTTATTGCGGATGTAACCGACCAGGGAGATGATGCTGAGCACGCCCGACGCCCAGATGAGGATCTGATCCATCGGCACGCCGAAGCGCCCGAAGATGGGGTTGTCCAGCAGCAGCGAACCGATCGCCAGCATCTGCACGACGGTCTTGATCTTACCCGCCATGCCCGCTGCGATGACGATGCCCTTCTCCACCGCGGAAAGGCGGAACGCGCTGATGATGATCTCGCGGGCGATGATGATCACCGTGAGGATCGGATGGATCTTTCCCGCCGCCTGCAGCAGGATGACCGCAGTGCAGTTGAGCAGCTTATCCGCCATCGGGTCCATAAGCTTGCCGAAATCGGACACCAAGTGGTATTTGCGGGCGTACCACCCGTCGAAGGTATCCGTCAGGGCGGCGATGATGAAAACGACCGCCGTGATGATCTGCGGCGAGCTCTTTTCGAAAAAAAAGCACGCGACGAACACCGGAACGAGGATCATCCGCAAGATCGTTGCTTTGTTCGCGAGGTTCATTCGACCAACTCTCCCATCATATCGTATTCGGTCGCCCCGGTCAGGCGGACTTTGCGGTACTCGCCCGCTTTCGCCTTGGCATAGGGCATGCGCACCAGACCGTCGACATCATCGGGGGCTTCCGCACGGGTACGCCCGAAAAGCCCGTCCTCATCGGTGCCTTCGATCAGCACCTCGGTCACGGTACCGATGCGGGCCTCGTTGCGCTGCTTCGAGATTTCCTGTTGCTGGAGCATGAGGCGTTCGAGACGCTCCTGCTTGACCTCTTCCGGCACCTGATCCGGCATTTCCGCCGCCTTCGTCCCCTCTTCGGGGCTGAAGGTGAACGCGCCGACACGGTCGAACGGATGCTCTCTGAGGAACTGCAGCAGCTCTTCGAACTGTTCGTCGGTCTCGCCGGGGAAACCGAGCATCATCGTGGTGCGGAGCGTGAAATCATCCCCCGTGTTGCGGAGGTAATCGAGCACCTTTTCGATGTGGCGCTTCGAACCGCGGCGGTTCATGCGGCGGAGGATATCGTCGTTGATGTGCTGCAGGGGCATGTCGAGATAGTTGACGATCTTCTCGTTGCCGCGGAAGGCGTCGATAAGCTCTTCCGTCACGGTATCCGGGTAGGTGTAGAGCACGCGGATCCATTTGAGCGGATCGATCTTCTCGAGCTCGCCCAGCAGCTCGATGAGTTGCGGCTTCCCATACAGATCGCGACCGTAGCCGGAGGTATCCTGCGCGATGACCGTAAGCTCGGTGACGCCGTTTGCCGCAAGGGCGCGCGCCTCGGACACGAGCTTCTCGATGGGGTCGCTCGTCAGCGGACCGCGGATGAGCGGGATCGCGCAATAGGTGCAGCGGTTATTGCAACCGTCGCCGATGCGCAGGAACGCGCTGTACGAAGGCGTCGTGAGGACACGACCCGCATCGGGCGCGCAGCCGGGTTTTTCCGCGCCTTTGAGCAGATCCGGCAGCAGAGCGTACTCTCCGGTGCCGAGCATCAGATCGACCTCGGGGAGGGCTTCCTTGAGTTCCGTACGGTAACGCTGCGAAAGGCAACCCGTCATGACGAGCTTTTCGCAGACGCCGTGCTTTTTGTATTGTGCCATCTCGAGGATGGTGTCGATGCTTTCCTGCTTGGCGGATTCGATGAAACCGCAGGTGTTGACGATCAACACCTCCGCTTCGGACGGATCGGACACGATGATGTGCCCCGCATCCGCAAGATACGCCAGCATCCGCTCGGTATCCACGCGGTTCTTCGCGCAGCCGAGACTGATCACGCCAACTGTACTCATTTCCTATTGCTCCTTTCGGAAGAATTCACTGTATTCCATGTGTTTTGAGAATGTGTCCGCACCGGGCGGGCTTTTTCATTCTTCATCCGTATCGAACGGGACCTCATCATCCTCACCGGCGTCCGGGTCTCCGCCCGAAACCAGACGCGCGTAGGCGCCCTTGGTGATGAGCAGGCGGCGCGGTTTCGAGCCTTCGAAGCCGGAGACATAGCCCTTCTGCTCCATCATATCGATGAGACGCGCCGCGCGCGCGTAACCGACGCGGAGACGCCGTTGGATCATGGAGATACTCGCGACGCCGTTTTCGACCACGACGCCGAGCGCATCGAGGAACAGCTCGTCCTCTTGCTTTCCGTCGCCGAACGCGCCGCCGGTCGCACCTCCGGACGCGGGGTTCATGACCTCTTCGACGAACTTCTCATCGTAGGTCGGTGCACCGTCGGAGCGTCCCTTGAACCAGTTCATGATGCGTTCGACCTCATCATCGGAAACGAAGGCGCACTGGCAGCGCATGGGCTTGCCGGAACCGTTCGGATGGAAGAGCATATCGCCCTTGCCGAGCAACTTTTCGGCGCCCATCTCGTCGAGGATGATGCGGCTGTCGATGCCGCTCGAAACGGCAAACGCGCAGCGGGACGGGATGTTCGCCTTGATGAGACCCGTGATGATATCCGCACTGGGG
Source organism: Clostridia bacterium (assembly GCA_030526425.1). Lineage (GTDB taxonomy): Bacteria > Bacillota > Clostridia > Christensenellales > CAG-138 > CAG-1024. The sequence continues at coordinate 44,388 of JAUNCT010000010.1, read as the reverse complement.
CGCTGCGTCGCGACGATCAGGTGGATACCCGCCGCACGACCGAGCTGGGCGATGCGGCAGATGCTGTCTTCGACATCGTCCGGTGCGACCATCATGAGGTCCGCCAACTCGTCGATGATGACCACGAGGCGCGGATACTTCTTATCCGCCGCGATCGTTTCGTTGTAGCCCTGGATATTGCGCACGCCCCGTTCGGAGAACATCTTGTAGCGGTTCATCATTTCGTTGACCGCCCAGCGCAGGGCGCCCGCCGCCTTCTTCGGGTCGGTGACGACGGGAATGAGCAAGTGCGGCAGCTCGCTGTAGACCTTGAGTTCGACGACCTTCGGGTCGATGAGGATCATGCGCACATCGTCCGGCGAGGATTTGAAGACCATCGACAGCAACAGGTCGTTGATGCAGACGGATTTACCGCTGCCCGTGGCACCCGCGATGAGCAGGTGGGGCATTTTTTCGAGGTTCGCCGTGACGACCTTGCCCGCGATGTCCTTGCCGAACGCAAGGGTGATGGGGCTGGTGGCGCGGGTGAAATCGTTCGATTCGACGATCTCGCGGAGGACGACGCCGACGGAGTGCTTGTTCGGCACCTCGATGCCGACCGCGGACTTACCGGGGATCGGCGCCTCGATGCGGACGCGTTCCGCCGCAAGCGCGAGCGCGATATCGTTCGAAAGACCCGTGATGCGGCTGACGCGCACACCGGGGGCGGGCTGCAGCTCGAACCGGGTGATGACCGGACCGACGCTGTAGCCGAGGATCTTGACGGAGATGCCGAAGTTCTGCAGCGTGGTCACCAAGGTGTTCGCCGCGGCTTCGGGGTCGTCCATGCCGACGGCGCTGTTCTTCGCTTCATCGAGCAGGTCGAACGGCGGCGGCATATATGCATGCGGATCGGGTTGGAACGGATTCGCCTGTGCGGGCACCGCCGCACTGCGTTGCGGTTCCTTCGGGACCGGTGCCGCGGCGACCCTTGCGGCATCCTGCGATACGGGTGCCTGCGGACGCCCCGGCTTCGCGCTTGCGGCGCTCATCGTCGAAGTGAATGCGGGCGCGCCGGGTCTTGCGGTATGCAGCGGCTTCGTTTGCGCAGTCTGCGGACGGAAGCTCACCGGTGCGGGTGCCGGCTCGACCGGCTGCTTCTCTGCGAAGGGATCGTTCTGTTCGCGTTCCTTCGGGCTGCCGGGGCGGCGGAGGCTGACGGGTGCGGGCGCATAGACGGGGTTGCCCGGAACGCGCGGCAGGAACGCAGGTACCTCATAGCTCACGTTCACGGATTCTTTCGGCTCCGCCGGTTCGGGCACGGGGTCTTGTTCGGGGGTGATCAGCGCCTCTTCATCGAGGTCCGCCCAGATCTCATCCGGGTCTTCCTCCTCGATGGGCGGGGGCACGATGTTGTAGCGGCTCTTTTTCAGCGGCACGGCGCCGAACTCCGCTTCATCGAGCGGGACGAAGGTCCGCTCCGCCCGGGCACTGCGCGCGGCAACGGAACTCGGTCGTTCGACCGAGGCGGAAAGATGCTTGACGTTGTGCTCTTCATCGGACTTGCGGAGCGAGGCGACCATGCCCATATCCGGATTGAACGGCGAATACGCGTGCACGTTCTTTTCGGGCGCGGGCTCCGGATCCGGCGCAGCGGGGGCTTGCACGACGGGGTCGGTATCCCCGAACAGCTGCGGGACGTCAACGGGCTCTTCCTTCACGGCAAAGTCGCGCGCATAAGAATCGAAGCCCTCCATCTCCGCGGCGGCGCTTTGCTTGCGCTCCGGCAGGAAGGGATTGTCGAATTCCTCTGCGGGCTCTTCGCGGTCGACAAGCTCGAAGAACGCGAATTTCCGCGGCTTGCGCTCCGGGCGCGGTTCCGCGGCGCGGCTCTCGATCGCGCGGGAGACGTTTTCCTGCGCGCTGTGATACACATGGGATACGCCCTTCGACACGCCTTTGCCGATTTTGGTCGAGACCTTTTTGATGGAGATGCGGGTGACCTGCAGCAGCGTCACCACGAGAAGCGCAATAAGTACGATATACGCGCCGACGTTGTTGAACACCTGACGGAGCGGATAAGCGAGGATGCTGCCGACCGAGCCGCCGCCGAGGCGGTATTTACTGCCGTATTCGAAGGCGTCTGCGACATAGCTCGTGAAAGCCACGGCTTTGTAAGGACGGCTGAGCCCGACGTTGAACAGCGTGATGACCGCGAGCGCCGCTACGATGAACATCCAGTCGGCGTTGCCGAAGTCATTGATATGGCTGCCGTGGATGATCATGCCGCCGGCGACGATCATCATCACCGGGATGACATACGCGGCCCAGCCGAACAAGCCGAACAGCAGGTGGCTCAAAAGATCGCCGAGAGCGCCCGTGGCATCGATAAAAAGATACACGAGCAGCAGCACGCCGAAAGCGATGCAGATAACGCCTTTCGACTCGCGCTTTTTCCGTTGCAGCTCCTGCAGGATCTCTTTATTTTGACGCGTTTTTCCGTTCCGCGTTGTCTTCTTTGCACTGCGGGCCATGAAATTCCTCCCATAATAATACAGCTTTAAATTATAACACAACGGGGGTCGCAGTGCAAACGAGCCGGGATTGGGGGGCAACCGAAAGCCGAATATCCGAGTGCTATCCCGTTTGGTCGCAGGTCAGGAATCTGCCCTGCGGCATCCGGCGCGGATCGCCTTCGGAACGTTTCCCGAGCCTTGCAAATGATACCGTATGATTTGGGAAATAAAACGGACTCGTTCTTTTGCGGCGGTTTGCGGTAAGATATGAAAAAAAGTCGTTCCGAAGAACGACTTTTCTTTGGCGCGCCTGGCAGGGTTCGAACCTGCGACCTACCGGTTCGTAGCCGGGCACTCTATCCACTGAGCTACAAGCGCATATTTTGTTCGCGCCGTTTGTTTGGCGCTCATTTATAGTACCAAAGGGCAACGGTTTCGTCAAGCACTTTTTTTCGAAAAACGAAAAAATTTTTTCGGAGTCCGCCGAAGAGCCCCTTCCGCTCCGAAAAACCGTATTCCGTTTTCGGTTACCGCGTGATAAACTTGTATGGACAATAAAGCTGAGAAAAGCACAGAAAACCACCATCCCCCGCGGGATAGAAAGGACGCCCATGTTCACCAGTAAAATCCAAAGACGCGCGCACGAAGGAAACCGCGAGGCTTTCCGCGAGATCTTCAACGAATACAGCCGTGAGGTATATGCATACCTGTTTTCCGAGCTGAAGGACGAAGCCCGCTCCAAGGATTCCGTGAAGCAGGTGTTTCTCAACCTGTTCCGCGAGCTGATGAAGGCGGAAAGCGACATCGACCTTGCCGAACGTCTGACCGCGCTGGTCAACGAAGAGATCAAGATCGCCAAAATGGCGGGCGGAGATTTCGAACCCATGCGCCAGGAAAAGACCGTTTCCGGCGGGAAGGACCCCGTCGACACCGCAGAAGACGAAGACGACGTGGACGAAGACGACGACTTTTTCGACGATGAAGAGGACGACGATTTCGACGACGAAGACGATGAGGACGAAGTCAAGCCCAAGAAGAAGGGCAACGCGGGCATCGTCATCGCATCGGTGCTGCTCGTCGTGCTCGTTCTGATCTTCCTGTGGCTGGTCGCCGGCATCCTCATGGATTACCGCATCCTCCCCACGGTCGACCTCGGCTACAGCTGGTTCAACACGCACGTGTTCAACCTGTTCCGTCTGCCGGCGTAAGGGAAGATGAACTGCCGTTTCGATACCACCGGGCAGAGGCGCTCCTTCACGCCCGTGGACAACAACTTTTTCACCGAATATCTGCCGCACGCCAACGAGCTGCAGCTGAAGGTCTACCTGTACGGGCTGATGCTTTGCTTCCACCCCGCCATCGATGAGGACCTGTGCAACTCGCTCGGCGTGAGCGAGCGGGAAGCGGCCGAGGCCTTCTGTCACTGGCAGGCGCTCGGCCTTGTTCGCATCATCTCGGAAAGCCCGCTGACGGTCGAATACCACACCGAGCCGATGACCTCGCGCGGAGGCACCGCGGATTTCAAATACGGCACGCTCGTCAAGAGCCTCAACACGCTGACCGCGCCGCGGCAATTCGGCATGAGCGAGCTCGCGCACGTATACGACTGGATCGAGGTCTATGGGCTCGACGAGGGCGCCGTTCTGGAACTGGTCGCCTATTGCATGGAGCAGAAGGGCCGGCGCGTCAGCATCAACTACATGTCGAAGGTGGCGGAAAACTGGTCCGATGCGGGCGTACGCACCGCGGAGGCCGCGCGCAACGCCATCGACAGCTACCGCATCAAAAAACACGGTGCGACCGCCGTGCTCCGCGCCTGGAACCGCCGCCGCCGTCCGACCGAGGACGAGATGGCGCTGTACGACAAGTGGACGAAGGACTGGGGCTTTACCGACGACGCCGTGCTCGCCGCGCTGCCGCGCCTGACGGTTTCGGGTACGCCGAACTTCGTCTATCTCGACGAGCTGCTCGACCGTCTGCGTTCCGAAAAGCTGACGGGCAAAGAGGCGATCGAGCTGAACGACGAGCAGACGCGCCGCGAAAAGAATTTCGCGAAGATGCTGTTCGACCGCGCCGGCAAGAGCGAGCCCGCCACGGCGACGCAGCGCGCGCAGATCGCCATGTATCTGAACGATTACAAGATGCCGCATGAGCTTCTGTTCCTCGCGGCGGACCTTGCCCGCGGCAAGAACGAACCGTTCGGCGCGATGAAGATCATGCTGAACGACTGGCACGCGAACCACATCGAAACCGTCGGCGAGGCGGAAGCCTACCTGAAAGAGCGCGAGGAGAAGCGCGCCGCCAAGCGTGCGCCGCGCGGACGCATGGGCGCGAAAGCCCCCTACGCGCAGACCGCGATCAGCGACAGCGAATTCGACGCCCTGTTCGTCGACCTCGACCACGACCTACCGGAGGAACAATGAACCCGACAGACCGTTATTTCGAAACGCTCCGCCGCACCCGGCAACGGGAGCGCGACCTTGCGCGGGAAAACGCCTACGGCACGATCCCCGGGCTTGCGGCGCTGGAAAACGAGCGGCGCAGCCTGTTCCGCGAAGCGGCGCTCGGCAAGCGCCCCCTTGCGGGGACGGCCGACGCCATCCGCGCGCTCGGCGACCGGGAACGTGCGCTGCTTTCGGAAAACGGCATGGCGCCCGATGCGCTCGAGCCGCGGTACGACTGTGCCCTGTGCAAGGACACCGGGTGGACGGACGGCGGGCGGCGCAAGCCCTGCCGTTGCCGTTTGCTGTATGAAGCGGAGCACGACCCCGCAATCGGCATCACCGGCAAGGAGACCTTCGAGACCTTTTCCGACACCATCCAACCGACGGAGGAGCAACGCGCGCAGGCGAAGCGCGCCATGAACCTGTGTCTTCGCTACGCGGACTCCCTGCCCCACCCCGAAAAAACCGGGCTGCTGCTGCTGGGAAAATCCGGGCTCGGGAAATCCTTCCTCGGGAACGCCATCGCACGGCGCGCGCTGGAACGCGGCGTGCCCGCAAGGCGCGTCACGGCTTCGGAATTCATCCGCCTGACGATGCAGCACCTTTCCGAGCGCACGACGGACGAGACCTTCCGCACCGTTCCGCTGCTCGTTCTCGACGACCTCGGCACGGAGCCGCTGATCCCCAACGTTTCGGAAGAAACGCTGTTCGCCTTATATGAAACACGCATCACCCGCGGGCTGTGCACGGTGAGCATCACGAACCTTGCCGGCAGCGAACTGCAGGAGCGTTACGGTGAGCGCCTCGTTTCCCGCCTGGTCGACACCGAAACCACGATGACGCTGCGCCTGACGGGCGACAACCTGCGCTGGAGGAAGAACAAATGCTGAGCCTTGTCGCCACCCCGATCGGCAACCTCGGGGACATCACGCTGCGCGCCGTGGAAACGCTGAAAGCCGCGGATGAGATCTGGTGCGAGGATACGCGGCACTCCCGCGTGCTGCTCGATGCGCTGGAGATCAAAAAGCCGCTCGTTTCCTGCCATGAACACAATGAGAAAGCCCGCGCGGCGGAGCTGATGGACAAGCTCGCCGCGGGGAAAGAGATCGCCTACATCTCGGACGCCGGCATGCCCGGCATTTCGGACCCGGGCGCGGTGCTCGTCGCCGCCTGTATCGAACACGGGATGCCGTACACGGTGCTGCCCGGTGCGAACGCGGTGCTGACCGCGGCGGTGCTTTCGGGCTTCGAACCGCGCCGCTTTTCGTTTTTCGGTTTTCTCCCGCGGGACAACAAGGAGCGGAAGCAGTTTCTCAAAGAACTTTCTTCCCTGAACCATCTCGCCATTCTGTATGAAAGCCCGCACCGCGTGGGCGCGACCTTCCGCCTGCTGTACGAAACGCTCGGCGACCGCCCGGCGGCGCTCTGCCGCGAGCTGACGAAGAAATTCGAGACCTGCGACCGCGGCACCTTGTCGGAGCTTGCGGAAAAGTACGAAGCCGAGGACCCGCGCGGTGAGTGCGTGCTCCTCATCGAATGCGCTGCCGCCGAAGCGGAAGCTTCCCAAGAAGATATCGAGTCCTTCCTCCGGGGCGCGCTCCGGGAGGGGCTTTCCGTCAAGGACGCCGCCGGCGCCGCAGCCGAACGCTTCGGCGTGAAAAAGCGCGAAGCCTACAACCTTGCCTTGTCCATGAAGGAAGACTGACACGTCCCCATGACATCACGCACGCTCTCTCCCCCCGGGGGAGGTCGTGCGTTTTTCATTATCCCGGACCGGTTGCCGCATGTGATATTTCAGTCAAACCGTTCACCGAACGCTTGAATTGCCCTTTCCGAGATGTTACACTTTGAATATCTGTTAACGCAGATGAAAATTCAATAGCGAAAGGGAAAACGAACGTGAAAAAACTGATCGCACTGTTGCTCGTTCTGGCCATGGCGTTTGCCGTCACCGGTTGCTCCAAGCAGAAGGCCCAGATCGAGACCCTGACCACTCAGCTGGCCGAAAAGACCGCTGAAGTCGAAACCGCTGTGAAAGAAAAGGCCGCCGCACTCGAAGAAGCCGCCGCCGACAAGGCAAAGGCGCTCGAAGAAGCCGCTGCCGATAAGGTGAAGGCTGTGGAAGAAGCCGTTGCCGCCAAGGCAAGCGAGCTCGAAGCCGTCATCTCCGAAAAGGATGCCGCGCTCGAGGCCGTTGCGAACGCCCCCGCGGACACCATCGTTCTGTTCACCAACGACGTGCACTGCGCGACCTCCGATAACCTCGGTTACGCGGGTCTCGCGACCGTGAAGGACGCCTACAAGTGCGCAGGCTACGACGTGATCGTCGCGGATATCGGCGACGCCGTTCAGGGCGACGCGATCGGCACGCTCTCCAAGGGCGAGATCATCATCGACCTGATGGGCGAAGTCGGCTATGATGTCGCGACCATCGGCAACCACGAGTTCGACTACGGCATGGATCAGTTCAAGTCCAACGTCGCGCGTGCGAAGTTCCCCTATGTTGCGTGCAACTTCGTCGACGCGGAAGGCAAAGCCGTCGTCAACCCCTACATCATCAAAGAGTCCAACGGCAGAAAGATCGCCTTCGTCGGCATCGCGACCCCGAAGACCGTGACCACCTCCACCCCGAAGTACTTCATGAACGACGCGGGCGAATTCATCTACAGCTTCTCCGGCGACAACCTGTATGAGGTCGTTCAGGCGACCGTCGATGCGGCGCGTGCGGAAGGCGCGGATTACGTCGTTGCGCTCGGTCACCTCGGCATCGAGGCAGACTGCTCGCCGTGGACCAGCTCCGAAGTCATCAACAACACGACCGGCATCGATGCTTTCCTCGACGGTCACTCCCACTCCGTCCTCCCCTGTGAGATCGTCAAGAACAAGGAAGACAAGCCCGTCCTGCTCTCCTCCACGGGTACGAAGCTCGCGAACATCGGATGCCTGACCATCAAGGGCGACGGCACCATCACCGTCGGTCTCGTCAACGCAGCAGGCGTCGACGGCGCAGTCAAAGCCGCGGAGAAGCAGTTCGATGAGCTGCTGAACCAGGTCGTTGCGCACACCGATGTCGAACTCGCCATCAAGGATCCCGCGACCGGCGAACGTATGGTCCGTCAGCAGGAGACCAACCTCGGCGATCTGTGCGCAGACGCTTATCAGTGGAACTCCGGTGCGGATGTTGCCATCATCAACGGCGGCGGCGTTCGTGACACCATCCCCGCAGGCGACATCACCTACGGTCAGATCATCAAGGTCCATCCGTTCGGCAACGCGCTGTGCGTCGTCGAGTGCACCGGCGAAGAGATCTGGCAGGCGCTGGAGCTCGGTTGCTCCAAGCTCCCCGCGGAGAGCGGCGGCTTCCTCCACATCTCCAAGAACATGACCATGACCGTTGACCTGAACGTTCCCTCCCCCGTCGTGCTCGATGAGAAGGGTCTGTTCCAGAAGCTCGAAGGCGACCACCGCGTGGTCTCCGTCACCATCAACGGCGAGCCGCTCGATCCCGCCAAGACCTACACCCTCGCTTGCCACAACTACAAGCTGAAGGATATGGGCGACGGTTACACCATGTTCGCCGATAACAACTTCCTGCAGGACAGCGTCAAGCTCGACAACCAGGTGCTCATCGATTACATCACCGGTGGTCTGAACGGCGTCGTCGGCGCGGAATACTCCGATCCGTACGGCAACGGCCGTATCACGATCATCCCCGTTGCAGAAGTAACGGAAGCCCCCGCCGAGCAGCCCGCTGCGTAAGCAAAACGAACGGAACACAGATTCCGTATGGAAGGTCCCCGGACAACCGGGGACCTTTGTTTGTTCCGCAGTATCGTTCCGTGGGAACGGTTTCGCATCCATCGCATCCGGTACTGTTGCATCCGCGCCGTTCATGATATACTGCAACCAGAAACCAACGGGAGGTGCACGATGTCTTACCGCACTGCAGACCTTGAAAAATTCCCCCGCAGAGAGCTTTTCGAACATTTTTCGGAGATGTACTTTCCCTTCGTGCAGGTGACCTCACAGGTCGATATCACCGGTCTTTACGCACGGGTGAAGGCGGAACGCCTGCCGTTCTTTCTGAGCTTCGTTTTCTGCCTCGGACGGGCGGCGAACCGCGTGCCGGAACTGCGGCAGCGCATCCGCAACGGCGGTATCGTCGAATACGACGGTTGCGGGCTTTCGTATACCGTTGCCGCCCCGGACGGGACCTACCGCTACTGCAACATCCGCTGCGATCTGCCGTTCGACCGTTATCTTGCCGAGGCGAAAGAGGCCCAGCGTATCGCCGAACAGAATCCGCACCTGACCGAAGATGAGGACCCCGAAAGCTGTTTCTATCTTTCCAGCCTGCCCTGGGTCGATTTCACGGGGATCTCCCTCCCCTTCCCCGACAACAGGTTTTCCGTGCCGAGCTTTATGATGGGCAAGTACCGGGAAAGCCTTGTGCCCGCGGAACGGGACGGAACGGTGATTTTCGAAAAACACATGACGATGCCCGTGTGCATCCAGGTCCACCACGCCCTTGCCGACGGACGCCATATCGGGCTGTTTTTCGAAGGGCTGACCGAAGAACTGAAGCGCTTTGCCGAAGGAAGCGCAGAATGAAGCGCAGCAAAAAAGACACCGCATTGGCGGTGTCTTTTTTTGCGTTCCTTTGAAACCGTTGCTCAGTATCCCCGTTTCGGGTCGACGACATGCAGCAGCGGTTCGCCCGAAAGGTAACGGCGGAGGTTTTCTGTGACGATCTCCCCGATGCGCGCGCGGTTGGCTTCGTCGGCGCTGTGCCCGGAAACGTGCGGTGTGAGAAGCACGTTCGGCATCCGCCACAGCGGGCTGTCATTCGGCAAGGGTTCTTGCTCGAATACATCGAGCACTGCGCCGCCGAGCGTTCCTTCAGCGAGCATGCTCTCCAGCGCGGCTTGGTCGAGCGTGGCGCCGCGCCCCGCGTTGAGCACGAGCGCTCCGCGGGCAAGCAAGGACAGTTCGGCATCGCCGATGAGGTGTTTCGTTTTTGCGGTGTTCGGCAGACACAGTACCAGCACCTGAGCCCCGCGGACCGCTTCCCGAAGGTTTTCCGCAGTCAGGAACCGTTCGAGATACTCCGGCTTTTCCCGTTCCCTTTGCGCGACACCGGTGACATGTGCGCCGAGCGCGGCGCAGTACCGTGCGAAGGTCGAACCGATATCCCCGAGACCGACGACGGTGACGCGTTTTCCGTGCAGCGAATCCGCGCCGAGGCTCGGGATCCATTCCCCGTGCGCCTGCGCCGCACGGTACCCGTCAAAACGCTTATACAGCGTGAGGACGCCGCCGAGGAGGTGCTCGGCGATCATCACGCCGAAAGCGCCCGAAGCGTTGCAAAGCGTCACCTTTCCGCTTTGGAAACACGGCGCGCCGACGATTTTGTCCACGCCCGCCCAATCGATCTGCATCCACTGCAGTGACCGCATGCGTTCGAGTTCCTCTGCGGACACAAAGCCGATCAGCCCCGTGACATCATCGTACAGGTCCGCAACGTATCCCTCCGGCAGGCGCCGGAACTCCGCGCCGAGCGATTCCGCAAGCCGACCGAGCTCCGCTTGCTGCGTTGCCGACAGATCCGTTGCCGCAAGACCGATCACATGTTTCATTTTGTTGTTCCTCCCCGGGTCTCATTGTCAAACATCATAACAAAAAAGGGCTCCCGAAGGAACCCTTTCCATGCGTTGTCTGTCAGGCGATGTTGTCGTCGAACAGGTTGTGGATGCAGTGCATCGGGCACGCGGGCACGCAAGCGCCGCAACGCGTGCACTTCGTTTCGTCGATCTGCGCAACGCCTTCGACGATCGCGATGGCACCGCTGGGGCAGGTCTTCGCGCACTTTCCGCAGGCGATACATGCGGTCTTGCACTGGAGACGCGCCACACGACCGACCGCCTTGTTGCGGCAAGCAACGAGGATGGTCTGGCTTCTCGGCAGCAGATGGATGATATCACGCGGGCAGGCCGCTTCGCACATACCGCAGCCCGCGCACTTGTTGGGGTCGATATGGGCGACGCCGTCCTTCAGGGAGATGGCATCGAACTTGCAGGCACGGACGCAATCGCCGACACCGACGCAAGCGAAGTGACAAGCCTTGGGACCGCCGGCATAAGAACTCGCCGCGCGGCAGGAGGAGAAGCCCTCGTAGTCGTAACGACGGATCATGTTGTCGCAGTTTCCGGAGCAACGGACACGCGCAACGACGGGTTCCTTCGACTCCGCGGCAACGCCCATGATCTCACCGATCGCCTTGGCGGCGGAGTTGCCACCCGGGGTGCAGCCGTTGACGGGCGCAGTGCCCTTGACGACCGCTTCCGCAAATGCGTCGCAGCCCGCGAAACCGCAGGCACCGCAGTTCGCACCGCCGAGGCACTCGCGCACCTTGACGACGCGCTCATCCTGCTCGACGGCAAACTTCTTGCCGGCAACGCCGAGGACGAGACCGAAAATGAGACCGATCGCGCCGAGGATACCGGCGGCAGTCAGAACAATAACGAAATCCATTTTCCGTCCTCCTTACACAAGACCCTTGAAGCCCAGGAACGCGATGCTCATGAGACCCGCGATGATGAGCGAAGACGGGAAGCCCTTGAACGATTCGGGGATATCCGCCGTTTCGAGACGCTCGCGGACGCCCGCCATGAGGACGATCGCCAGCAGGAAGCCCAGTGCGCCGAAGACGCCGTTGAGCACCGAGTAGAGCAGGTTGTATTCGATGACCTGACCCGCAACGGTGACACTGCCGCCGATGTTCAGCAAGCAGACGCCGAGAACCGCGCAGTTCGTCGTGATGAGCGGCAGGTAGATACCGAGCGCGGCATACAGCGACGGAGCGGACTTCTTGAGGAACATCTCAACGACCTGCACCAGAGACGCGATGACCAGGATGAACGCGATGGTCGACAGATACGCAAGACCGAGCGGCACGAGGATCCAGGTGTAGATGACGTAGGTGAACAGGCTCGCCAGAGCCATAACGAAGGTGACCGCGAGACCCATGCCGGTCGCCGTTTCGACCTTGTTGGAAACGCCGAGGAACGGGCAGCAACCGAGGAAGCGGGAGAAGATGAAGTTGTTGGTCAACACGCAGCTGACCATGAACAGGAGAAGTTTTGCGACCGCGTTCATGCCTCTTCCTCCTTCTTCTGCTTCTTGTTGACGATGGTGTTGATGATGCCGAGCATCAGACCGTATACGATGAAGCCGCCCGCGGGCATGACCAGCAGCATCATGGGCTGGTAAGCAGCCGGCATGATCTGGGTGCCGAAGACGGTACCGTTACCGAGCAGCTCGCGGATCGCACCCATGACGGTGATCGCCACGGTGAAGCCGAGACCCATACCGAGACCGTCGACCGCGGAGAGCGCCACGCTGTTTTTGGAAGCAAAGGCTTCCGCACGGGCGAGGATGATGCAGTTGACGACGATGAGCGGGATGAACATGCCGAGGGATTCGTACAGCGAGGGAACGAACGCCTGCAGCAGCATCTGGACCATGGTAACGAAGGTGCAGATGACGACGATGAAGCTCGGGATGCGGATCTTATCGGGGATGAAGTTCCGCAGCAGCGAGATGACGATGTTGCTGCCGATCAGAACGAAGGTCGCCGCAAGACCCATACCGATGCCGTTGGTTGCGGAAGTCGTGACCGCCATGGTCGGGCAGGTACCCAGCACGAGGCGGAACGTGGGGTTTTCGCTGATCAGTCCGTTGAAAAAGACCGAACGCGCGCTTTTCTTCTTTTCCATTGATGGTGTTCCTCCTTAGTTGAGCGCGAGGATCGCATCCGCGACCGTCTTGACGCCGTTGGATACCGCGCGGGAGCTGATGGTCGCGCCGGTGACCGCCTCGATCACACCGCCGTCCGCTGCGACTGCGATGTTCGCGGTCTTGGCATCGATGCCCTTGAAACGGTCGGTGAATTCGGCATCCTTGGTCTTGGCGCCGAGACCAGCGGTCTCCTGGAAGTCGCTGCCGCCGACGCTGATGCCGGTGACCGTGCCTTCGTTGTTGACGCCGACGGTGACCTCGATCGGTCCGCCGAAGCCCTGCACCTTGATCATGCCGGTGTGACCGACGACATTGCCGTTTTCGTCCTTGGCGGTGAAGAGCTCGTCCACCTTGTCGGTGATGCCGACGATGGGCTCGAAATCCTTACCCTCGGGGAGGACGGCGATACGCGCCGCATTGGAAGCGGCGATCTTCTGCTTTTCGATGGGTCCCTTGGTGACCTCATTGGTGATGCCGAGCGCGAGACCCGCGACGGCCGCCAAGAGGAACAGCTTCAGACCGAGCTTTGCGATTTCAGGCATTGGTCTTCGCCTCCTTCTTCTCTTTCTTCGTGCCGTAGATGCGCGGCGCGAAACCGCGGTCGAGCAGCGGCGTGACGATGTTCATCAGAAGGATCGCATAGGTGACGCCTTCGGGCGTGCTGCCGAAGCGGCGGATCAGCGCGACCATGAGACCCGCGCCGAGCGCGTAAACGACATTACCGCCGAGGGTCATGGGGCTGGTGACGTAATCGGTCGCCATGAAGACGGCGCCGAACAGGAGGCCGCCGGTAAGAACGCCTTCGATCGCATTCTGTCCGAACAGAGCGGCGAACACCATGTAGCTGCCGACCATGACGACCGGGACGACCGGCATGATGGTGCGGCGGATGAGCAGGTACGCGAGACCGAGCAGGATCGCGACCTTGCAGACCTCACCGATGGTGCCGGGGATGCGGCCGAGGAACAGGTCGAGCATGGGCTTCGCGTTGTCGCTCACGAGCGGCGTCGCGGAGGAGACGGTGTCGAAGGGCACGTGGAACGCGGTGCCGCCCATCAGCCCGGGCCAGCTCGAAAGCAGGACCGCACGCGCTGCGAGCGCGGGGTTGACGAAGTTGCTGCCGATGCCGCCGAAGAGCTGCTTGACGAGCAGGATCGCGACCGCACAGCCGATGAGGAGCATCCACCACGGTGCGGTGGAGGGCATGTTGAGCGCGAAGATCACGCCGGTGACCGCCGCGGAAAGATCCGCGATGCGGACGGGCTTGTGCATGAGCTTCTGCCAAAGGTACTCAAGACCGACGCAGAACACGACGGACAGCGCGATGACACGGGCGGCGTTCCAGCCGAAGAGGAAGCAACCGGCGATCGCGGTGGGCGCCAGCGCGATCAGAACATCCAGCATGATGCGCTGGGTCGTATCCTGATGGCGCGCGTGAGGCGCGTTGGAAACGGAAAAAGTCATTGTATGTTACCTCCTTGCCTTTGCCGCGAGTTCTTCCTTCGCCGTCTTCATCGCGACGGTGAGGTGACGCTGCGCGGGGCAGATGTAGCTGCAAGCGCCGCAAAGCACGCAATCCATCAGGCCGTATTCCTTCGCGAGGTCGAGCTTGCCCTGACGGCAGGCGACCGCGATCTTGAAGGGCTGCAGGTGGATGGAGCAAGCCATCGCACAGCGGCCGCAGCGGATGCAGGGCTGTTCTTCCGCCTGCTTCGCTTCCTTTTCGTTGAACGCGACGAGACCGTTGTTGTTCTTTGCGATGGAGACCGTCGTGTCCGGTGCGGGGATACCCGTCATGGGACCGCCGAAGATGACCTTGCGGGTGTCTTCCTTGAAACCGCCGCAGGCATTCGCGACCTCTTCAACGGAGGTGCCGATGCGGACGAGCAGGTTCGCGGGTTCGTTGACGTTGCCGGTCACGGTGACGATGCGCTCGACCAAGGGCTTGCCGAGAACGACCGCATCGGCGATGGCGGCGGCGGTGCTCACATTGAACACGAGCACGCCCGCATCCGCCGGCAGACCGCCGCGGGGGACCTCACGGCCGGTGACCGCCTGGATCAGCGTTTTTTCACCGCCCTGCGGGTACTTCGTCTTCAGGACGGCGACTTCGCAGCCTTCGCGGCCTGCGAGCGCCTTTTCCATTACGGAGATCGCGTCGGGCTTGTTGTCTTCGATGGCGACAAACGCCTTCTTGACGCCGGTCGCGCGCATGATGAGACGCAGACCGTCTGCGATGCGGTCGGCATTCTCGAGCATCTGGCGATGATCCGCCGTCAGATAGGGTTCACACTCGCAGCCGTTGAGGATGACGGTATCCACGGTCTTCCCCTCGGGAACGGCGAGCTTGACATGCGTGGGGAACGCCGCGCCGCCCATACCGCAGATACCCGCCGCCTTGACTGCGGGCGCGATGAGCGTGGGATCGACCGACTCGACTTCGCCGACGGGGGTCAGCTCCGTCCAGTTGTCCTGCATGTCGTTCTCGATGACGATGCACATCTCGGGCTTCGCACGGAGCTGCTGGCGCTCTTCGACCGCAAGAACGGTGCCGGAGACGGAAGCATGGACCGGGATACCGAGACCGCCGACGGGCTCTGCGATCACCTGACCGAGGAGCACGTTGTCGCCCTTTTTGACACAGGGTGCGGAAGGCGCGCCGATGTGCTGACCGACGGGGATCACCACTTGGGCGGACGTGACGGGACGCACCGCAAGACCTTGGGTGGGCCGCTTGCCTTCATGGATTTCGGAGAGCGGATGAACGCCTCCCATGAATGTTCGTTTCAAAGTGAATACTACCTCCCATTCCGGATTCCGGATAGTCAAATGGATCACCGTTGCCGCCCTGCTTTCCGCGCACGGCGGGCAACAAGCTTATCAATACAAATGCTATTATATTATACTCGTTTTGTCACAAAAAATTCAATCCCCCAACACAGATTCCTTCCGTCCGGGGTGTGCGGAAACGCAGCGCTCCGCGCCCCGGAAAACAAAAAACGCCTCCCCTTTCGGGGAGACGGCAGTGCATGAGGTCAGCCGAGGTAGTTTTTGATGCCGTTCGCGATGCCGCGCGCAGCCTTCTGGATGAACGCGGGGTCGTTGAGGCAGGCATCGTCGGTCTTGTTCGAGAGCTGTCCGAGTACAAGACCCATCACGGGGACGCGCGCGCCGGAGAGCACTTCCTTCCCGGTCACGATGCGGACGGAGCCGTCGCTGGTGTCGCGGACGGGCATGCCGGTCGCCGTGGTGTAACCGTTGATGATCGCCCGTGCGAGCTTGACGGACTGGTCGTAGTTCTTGGCGTCCTTCGCGACGAACGCTTCCGCGCCGCGGATATCGCGGCTGGAAATGTCGTTGCAGAGGATGGAGATGGCAAGGTCTGCCTTGGCGTTGTTGATCGTGCGGATACGCGATGCGGCGCCGACCTGCTTGCCGTTCGTTTCGCGGGTCATCACGACCTTGGCGCCCATATTGACAAGCTGCTGCTGCAGCGCCTGTGCGAACGCGAGGTTGATTTTGTATTCGTACGTTTTGCTGGAAACGCCCTTATGCGTCGCGCCCTTGGACTTTGCGGCGTCGATGGCGATGACGCGCCCTTCAAGCGGCATGGGCGTGGGCGTCGGCACGGGCGTCGGTACGGGCGTCGCCGTGGGGGTGCTCGTCACGACCGCACCTGTCTGCGGATCCATCGTCACGAACGTTCCGTCGTCGATCGCCTGCTGCACGACTTCGGGTTTCGGCGTGACGACGACCGGCGTGGGCGTCGGCTCGATGATCGGCGTGGGCGAATACTCGACGACCGCCTCTTCCTTTTGTTGGAGGGCGGGCAGGATCACGTTATCGGCCAAAGCGTAAACGCCGCCGCCGATGAGCGCAACGATCAACGCGCACAGGATCCCGAACGTGACCGGCGAGTTGATGCGGAACACCTTTTTCCTTTTTCTCGGAGTTTTCACGGTTTTCACCTCATGTAAAAAGCTTATGATACATCGTCATTATCGCACACAAGACGCGCCGCGGAAATGCGTTTTCAAAACAGTTCACAAGTTGTTAAAATCCATGCTATAATAAGATTGGTATTTTATTCGGCTTTTGTCGGAAGAAGGGGGAGGCGATACCGTGGATCCGGCGTTTTTCGACGGAAAAAAAGCCTGTTGTTTCACAGGGCACCGCCCCGATGCGCTGCCCGCCCCGGGCACTGCGGACGACACGAAACTCCGCCTGCTTTTGATGGACGCCGTGACACGCGCGGCGGAAGCGGGCGTGACGCGCTTCAACAACGGCGGCGCGCGCGGCTTCGACCTGTTGTGCGGTGAGGCGGTGCTTGCCGCGAAGGAAAACGGCCACCCCGCGCTTTCGCTGCACCTGTACCTGCCGAGCCCGAAGCACACCGAAGGTTGGAGCAAGGAAGACCTTGCGCGCTTCGCGCGGCTGTCCGAAGCGGCCGTGGAAACGGCATACGCCGCCACGGCGAACTACCCGCACGCTTACCTGACGCGTGACCGGCACCTCGTCGACGATGCGGATTGCTGCATCTGCTACCTGAAAAAGATGCGCGGCGGCACGCTGTACACGGTGAACTACGCGCTCGACAAAAACATCCCCGTGATGAACCTTTACGACGCCTTCCGGTGACACCGGACGGCAACCGAAGGTATTAATACAACAACAAGAAAAGGACGAAGCAATGGAACAACGCAAAGAAAACAAAATGCGGACGATGCCCGAGGGGCGCTTGCTGCTCGGCATGTCCATCCCGCTGTGCATCTCGATGCTGGTGCAGGCGTTTTACAACATCGTCGACAGTATCTTCGTCGCGAAGATCAGCGAGAACGCGCTGACTGCCGTATCCCTCGCCTACCCCGTGCAGATGCTGATGATCGCCGTGTCGGTCGGTACCGGCGTCGGCTTCAACGCGCTCATTTCCCGCAAGCTCGGTGAAAAGCGCAAGGAAGACGCCGTTGCGGCGGCGAACAACGGTCTGATGCTGATGTTGCTTTCGGCATTGGCTTTCTGCCTGTTCGGCATTTTCGGTGCGAAGCCTGTGTTCGGTATGTTCACCGCGGACGAAGAGATCCGCGCGCTGGGCACGACCTACCTCTCCATCTGCTGCACGTTCTCCTTCGGCGTGTTCCTGCAGATCGGCGCCGAGCGCATCCTCCAGTCGCAGGGACAGAACACCGCCGCGATGGCTTCGCAGCTCATCGGCGCGGTCACGAACATCGTTCTCGACCCGATTTTGATTTTCGGTCTGCTCGGCTTCCCGAAAATGGGCATCGCCGGTGCCGCGGTCGCGACCGTTGCGGGACAGATCTTCGGCATGCTGTGCTGCTTCATGATGCTGATGCTCGGCAAGTTCGAGGTCAAACCCTCCCCGAAGGGCTTCCGCCCCGATAAGGAAGTCGTCGTTTCGATCTACCGCGTCGGCGTGCCCGCCATCATCATGCAGGCGGTCGGCACCGTGATGAACCTGATGATGAACGCCCTGCTCATCGCATACACCCCCACCGCCGTTGCGGTGTTCGGCACCTTCTTCAAGATCCAGTCGCTGGCGTTCATGCCCGTGTTCGGCATGACCACCGCGGCGATGAGCATCATCGCGTTCAACTACGGCGCCAAGATGCCCGACCGCGTGCTGCGCACCCGCAAGCTTGCCCTGACCGCCGCGCTGTGCTGGCTGAGCCTCGGCATGCTGTGCTTCCTCCTCTTCCCCGCGACGCTGCTCGGCATGTTCGAAGCTTCGGAAACGATGCTCGGCATCGGCGTGCCCGCGCTGCGCATCATGTGCCTCGGCTTCCCGTTCGCGGCGATCGGCATCACGAACGGTACGATCTTCCAGGGACTCAACCGCGGCTTGTACAGCATGATCGTTTCGCTGATCCGCGAGCTGGTCGTACTCGTCCCCGTGGCATATCTGATCAGCATGATCTTCGGCAAGCTCGGACTCATCTGGTGGGCGGTCCCCATCGGCGGCGTGGTCTCCGCGCTGGTGAGTATGTACTTCTTCGGAAAAGTCAAGAAGGAACAGATCGTGCCGATGCAGGCGGCGCAGAACAACTGAACACGAAACAGATGCAAAAAACGGCGGTCCTGCGACCGTCGTTTTTGTTTGATTTGAAATCCGTCAAATCCGTCAGCGCGTTTCCATGCGCATGCCCGAAGCGGTGACGAGCGCAACGAGCGTACCCTGCCCGTCGGTGATGCGGGTCTCATAGACGCAGGTGCGCTTGCCCGTATGCACGGGGACACAGGTCGCGGTGAGCGTATCGTCTTTCGCGCGGCCGAGGAAACGGATGCTGCTTTCCGTCGTCACGGTGAGCACACCGCAGGCATTCGCGGCAACGGCAAAGGCAAAATCCGCCAGAGTGAACAAAGCGCCGCCCATGACGCCGCCGTGCGCCGCCAGATGCTTTGCGGTCACCCTGAGGCGGCAGACCGCCCCTTCCTCACCGACCGATTCGATGGTGATGCCCGCGGTTTCCACGGCGAACCTGTCGCCCTTGAAATATTCGCGCGCCTGTTCCAAAGTCATCATGCAAAGTCCCTCCGTTTCTCCGTTTAGGATAGCACATGCGCGGGGTTCTTGCCACAGGTTCCGTTTGCGGGGTCCTCACGGCTTCCGGAGCATGAAAAAGCCCGGACGGACCGGGCTTTTCTTTGCAGTGTGAAGTTTACATCGCGTAATTCTTGAAGTAGTTCTGAACGACGATGATCGGAGTACCCTTGTCACCGCTGCCGCTGGTGAGGTCGCACAGGGAACCGATGAGGTCGGTCAGGCGGCGGGGCGTGGTGCCCTGGGACGCCATGTTGCCCTTGAGGTCGCCCTCTTTTTCGCGGATCGCGCCGCGGATGGCGTCTGCCAGCTCATCGCCCTTGAGGTTCGCGAAGTCGTTGTCCGCAAGGTACTTGAGCTTGAGCTCGTTCGGCAGACCGTTGAGACCTTCGGTATAACCGGGGGAAACGACCGGGTCGGCCAGCTCCCAGATCTTGCCGACGGGATCCTTGAAGGCACCGTCGCCGTAGACCATGGCTTCGATCTTCTTGCCGGTCTTCTCGGAGAGAGACGCCGCGATCGCTTCCGCGACCTCCTGCGCGTTCTCGGGGAAGAGCTTGACGGTGGTCTCGGTCGCCTTGTTGGAACCGAGGATGCCGTACTTGGAGTTGAAGCCGCTGCCGTTCACGGAAGCGTTCATGATATCCGCCATCGTCAGAACGATGCGGCCGCCCGCCTTTTGGATGCGGCGCTGGGTGCGGAAGCGGGTATGGGTATCGCAGCAGATCACGGTATCGGTGTACTTGAGGATCGCCTCGGGGCGGTTCGCGAGGATGATCTCGGCTTCCGCGCCGGCGCTCTCGATCACGCTCTTGTAGTAGGCGATGTAGTCGACGCCGGTGAAGGTGTGCTTCACTTCGCCGAACTTCGCGCGGAATTCATCCGCGGTCAGCACATCGCTGTACGGATTCACATCGGAATCGTCGAGGATGTCCTCGTCGAGCAGGTGGTTGCCGACTTCGTCCGTCGGGTAACCGAGCTGAACGACGACCTTCTTCGCGCCCATCGCGATGCCGCGCAGGCAGATGGCGAAACGGTTGCGGGACAGGATCGGGAACACGATGCCGACGGTCTCACCGCCGAGCTTCGCCTTGACATCCGCGCCGATGTCATCGACGGACGCGTAGTTGCCCGCCGCACGCGCAACGACCGCCTCGGTCACTGCGACGATGTCGCGGTCGTTCAGTTCAAAACCATCCTCTTTCATCGCCGCGAGAACGGAGTCCACGGTGATCTTTACGATATCATCACCCTCGCGGATGATGGGTGCACGCACGCCTCTGGAGATCGTAGCTGCCATAATTCTGTTTCCTTTCTGCGGAAAAAACCGCAAATACATTCACAGCTAACATTTTATACTTTCTTTCATACTTGTTCAAGATAAAAGGACGGCGTCACCATATATCTTTGCTATGATGACGCCGTTTTTCTTTGATTTTTTCGTTTGCGGTCACTTGCCGCCGAAGCGGAACCTGCGGTAAAGCGCGACTGCCCACGGGCAGTATTTCATAAGGTATACGCGCCTGCGTTCCTTGCCCGTCATGGCACGGTAGAAGCCGGCGTTTTCCGCGGAACGCATGGTTTTCAAGTCGCACCTCAGGCGCGCGACCTCGAACCGGTGCCTTGCGACCGCCGTTCCGACCGCGGTGTGATATGCGCCCCCGGTCGCTTCATCGAAGCCGGTGAGCATATCCGCCATGGAGGTATGGAAGCGGATGTAGTTTTCCCGCTTTCCCGTCAGCTGTGCGAGCGTCCAGCTCCCCGCCGCGTTCACGCGGTAGGCGCACAGGCGCCCGGCATGCCAGCGGGTCTTGCCGAGGGATGCGAGGTACAGCTGCAGCGGCGCGTCGCCGACGGTGGAACGGAAGTAGTATTCCGGCAGATCGCGGAGATACGCCGTCCGCGTCACGACGGACGCCGTGGCGATAAATCCGCCGCCGCCCGCGATGAGGTCCTCCACGGGCATGTCGGTATCCGCGGCATAGGGCGCGAGTTCCCCCGCGGGCTCCCCCTCCCCGTTCACCAGATGCGCGTTCGAGACCGAAAGCGCATACTCCGGATGCTCCTCCAGATAACCGACCTGTATCGCGAGCTTCCGGGGATCGGTCCAGTAATCGTCCCCTTCGCAGATGGCGGTGTACGGGCTGTCGATCAGCGGCCACATGTGCCGCGCCATCACACGCGTATCCTTCGAGTAGGTGTTCTCCTCCTCCGCGATCAGCCGGAAGCGGTCGGGATACCGTTCGGCATACTCCGAAAGGATCTTATCCGTGCCGTCGGTCGACGCATCGTCGTGGGCGAGGATGAGAAACGGAAAATCCGTTTCCTGCGCGAGGAGGCTCTCCGCGCATTGGCGGATGTAGCGCGCCTGATTGTAGGCAAGCAGGCAAACGGTCACCAGCGGTCGTTCTGTCATGTTTTGACCTTTCCCGTCAGCAGGTGCAGCAGCAAGCGGCACCGCATGCGGATGAGTTCGTATTGGATGCGCGCCTTTTTCGGCAGCGCGGCTTTTGCTTTTCCGGTTTCTTCCTCCGTTGTGGGGAGACCGGAGAACCAGTCTCTCCGAAGGACGTTCCGCTCGGCGGCGGCATCCGCGGCGCGGCGGAAGGCGCTCATCGCCACATCCGTCCGGTCGAGCAGGCACCTGCGCGCAAACAGCACGCGGTATTCTTCGGTATCCATCCCCCACACAGGGAGATAGGAACGGAGCAATTCCGATATCCGCGTGTCCTTCGCGCGGCGGAAACGACGCTCGTCGAAGGTCTGCGTCAAACCACCGGGGGTCGTGCGGTATTCGTACAATACTTTACACGAATAAACGATGCTCTGCGCCTGCGTCAATGCCCAAAGCCCCGCGAGCAGATCGTCGCCCAAGGGGTTGCCTGCGTACGGTGCAAGTTCGGTCGGGTCGGCTTGCAGCAGTTCTCTGCGGAACGCTTTGTTCCACAGGGTGTTCAGCCGCCAACCGGCGATCGTCTCCCGGTAAAAGCGTTGCTTTCCTTCGCCTGCAAACCGTTCCCCATCCGCAAACACGGGCACAGCGTCCTTGACGGATCCGTCCGCGCCGAGGATCGCATGGTTCCAAACGAGGATATCCGCACCGCTGTTCCGCAGCAGTGCATCCACCGTATGCATGCACCCCGGGCGGTAACGGTCGTCGGCATCGCAGAACAGGATGTATTCACCGCGGGCTGCCATGATGCCTGCCTTGCGGGCAAGAATGGAACCGCGGTTTTCGGTATGCGCAACGCGGACATGGGGATCGTTCGCTGCGGCCTCATCCAGCAGGGAACCGCTGCCATCGGTCGAACCGTCGTCGATGAAGACCAGTTCGAACGCGGGCGCCCCCTCTTGGGAAAGCAGCGATGCGATGCATTCTTTCAGATATTTTTCCGCATTGTAAACGGGAATGACAACGGAGAAACGCATGTCACTTACCCACAGCGGGAAGGGTGAGCCATCCGCCGAGTTTTTCATCCCATTCGGGCAGCAGTGCGGTGCAGAACCCCGCATCCTCGGCAAAAGTCATTTCGCCGACAAATATCTTTCCGTTCTCACAATAGAAATCGACCCGCAGGAAAGGAACGCCCTCCGCCAGTTTTTCCGCAAGGGGAATCATTTGCTCCGTGAAGGAAGGCACGCCGACCGGGAAGCCGCCCGCCGCGAGCGCGGCTTTGGTTTCCGCGGTGCAGGGCAAGGGCTTTCCGTCGGTTCCAAAGTACCAGACCTTCTTATCGGTCGCGCGGTCGGTATAGATCTGCAGCAAACGGACCTTTCCGTTAAAGCACCACAGCTTATAATCCCGCGGAAGCGTCCCGTCGGGCTTGCCGAGATACGCTTCGGCGATAATACGCGGCGTGATGCCCTCATACTGCCGTTCCCGCCACATCAGGTGGTACTTTTTCGCGAGACGCTTTTTGAAAAAGGCGCGGAGTTCACCGGTATCCGCCTTGCTTTTCTCCGTCACGATGCGGACGCCGCCGGAATCGTGCGTGGTCTTCAGCACAAAGCTTTCGGGGAGCTCTTCAAAACCGACCGCATCCGCGCTGTCCCACACGCCGAGCAGCGGCACGAGGTACCGGTCGCCGACTTTTTCGGCAATGAACCCGCGCGCGGCGTATTTGTCGCACATGACCGTGTATTCGGGCTTCCGGTCGGTCAGCTTGAGCACGTTGATCTTCTCACTGAAGGTTTTCGGGGTGCTGAAGTCCGGCTTTTTCCCCATCATCCCGCGGTACATTTTCCGCAGGTATGTTTCATCGTCCATGTCGTCGAAACGACCGCGCATCGCAAGGATGACGAACCCCTTGGACGGGTTTCTCAGATACGCCGAAAACTTCCCGAGGGAAAAAAAACCTTCCCCGTTCCGGTGCAGGACCGAAGCGGCGAGCATGAGGATCATCAAAGGCGTACGTTCATAGTAGGAAACGGTGGCGATATCCTGCGCGAAGAACATCAGGATGAGGACCGCACCGAAAACCGCGGCGTCGTCCTTGCTCCGCTTCAGACAGCGGATACCGATACCGAGGATCGGCACGTAATACAGAAGGAGCGCGACGATGCCGCCGTCCGCAAGAAGTTCGATGTAGTTGTTGTGCGCATAGGTCTCCGTGCCCGAGGCAAAGCGGAAGCAATCCAGTCCGCAGCCCTTGAGCGGTGCCTTCAGGAAGATCTCCATGCCCATTTTCGAGAAAAGACCCCGCTCCGCGATCGACTGCTCGGTCTTCTCCGCAAGCCCGAGAACGCTCTTGATCGATTCGAGCAAGCGCTCTCCGATGTTGTTCCGCACGATCTCGATGCCGAACAGGAACCAGCAGGAGACCGCCGCGATCACCATGAGGATCGCAAGATCGCGCACGAGGTGCTTGCGGTCCATCCAGAGAACATATACCGGCGTAAACACGGCGACCGTCAGCAGCCCCTTGCGCGAACCGGTGACCAGGATCGTCAGAAGGAAGAGCGCGGTGCAAAGAAGATACGCGGGCTTTTTGCGGCGAAACGCGAGATACAGGGAGCCCACGTACGCTATGATCGTGATGCCCGCCACGGTATTCGGGTTGATGCCCGCCGCCTGACCGAAGCGGTAGTGACGGATATGACCGCCGGAAAAGCGGAAGATCCCGAGGATGATGATGAAAACGGCGATCATGTAGGCGTTGATCGGCGCGGTGAGTTCCTTTCTCGCGGTCAGATACTGCAGCAGCACGAAGAGGAACACAAAATCGATGACGAGTGTTTTCACCATCGCCATCGCCTGCGGTCGGTTGACCGCCCAGCCGAGCAGCGTTCCCACCGCGCCCCAAACGATCAGAAGACCGTAACCGATGAACCAACGGTCGAACACCAGCCCCTTGCGGCGCAGCACGACCGGAACGACCGAAGCCGCGAACAGCAGCAGACCGAGCTGTCCCCACTTTCCATGGGCGAACAACCCGTTCGTCACAACGAACAGGATCAGCCCGAAATCGGCAAGCAGCTCCCGGCGGAAGCCTTTTTTACTTTGCACATCCATCGATATACTCCCTCCATTTCTTTGCAACGACGGCGACATCGTGTTTTTCCCGGACGCCGAGCGCGTTTTTCCCGAGTTTTTCCGCAAGGTCCGCATCATCGGCGATGCGGCACATCGCCCGGGACAGCGCCTCCGCGTCGCCGACGGGCGTCAGCAGACCGTTGACCCCGTTTTCGATGAGCTCCCGAGGTCCTCCCGCGGGGCAGTCCGTTGAAACGCAGGGCAGCCCCATCGCCATCGCCTCGATGAGCGCGTTGGGCATCCCCTCGAAATCACTGGACAAAACGAACACCGACGCCGTGCGGATCCGCTCCGGCACATCGCCGACGGCACCCGGCATGGAAACGGCGTCCGCAAGACCGAGTTCTCCCATCAGACGGGTCAGTGCCTCCCGTTCGCGTCCCTCGCCGAAAACCGTCAGGCGGTACTCCGGATGGGACTTGCGGAACAGCGCGAACGCGCGGAGCAGCAGCCCGAGATTCTTTTGCGGTTCGAGCCTTGCGGCGGTGACGACCGTCCGTTCCCGCGCGCCTTCAAACGAAGAAGGCAGCGCAGCGGTATCCAACGGATTCGGCAGCACGGTGCCGCGGCGGCGGATCGATTGCGGGAAATAATCCCTTTGGTCCGCTGTTTGGAACACGAAACCCGCCGCAAACGGGTAAACGAACCTGCGGAGGATCCGCTTGATCTTGTTTTCCGGGTGACGCCGCGGGTCGTTCCGTTCGGAAACGATCGTGGGGACGCCCGTCCCGAGAAGAAACAGCACCGTCCAGACGTTCACCTTTTCCGGCAGGGCAAGCACGGCGTCCGGTCGTTCTTTTTTCACAAGCGCGCGCAACGCGCGGTAGACGGCGGGCACGTCCTTCATGCCCATGGACGTCTTGTCGCTGAGCGCACAAAGCCGCACGCCCGGGTCGAGCGGAAACACGCTCTCGTGGCGGTACTCGGTGATCACCGTGACCTCGGTGCCCTCCGCGTTCCAGCGGTTCGCGAGCCGGGCGATCACCCGTTCGCATCCGCCGCCCGCCATATTGTGCGTCATGATGAACAGCTTCTTCACGCTTCTTCTCCTCCGGCAAGCTTCCGGTAGAACGCGCCGAGTTCCCCTGCTGTCTCCTCACGGTCGTAGCCCGCGCCGCGCACGATCTCGCATGCGGTCGTGCGGTCGTATTCGAGCAACCGGCTGTTGAGGATCGCCCGCGTCCAGACCTTCGGGTCCGGTTCGAGAAAGCGCACGGTCTGAAGGATCGCCGCATCGTGCGTGACCGCATCGGAAACGAGGCAGGGCAAGCCCGCGCACTGCGCCTCGACGAGGCTGATGGGAAACCCTTCGAACAGGCTCGGCATCACGAAGACGTCCGCGCAGCTGAGCAGGCTTTCGATATCGTCCCGGCGACCGAGGAAAACGACCTTGTCCTTCACGCCGAGGCGTTCCGCTTCCGCGCGGACCGCGCTTTGCCGTTCGCCGTTGCCCGCCAGAAGGAGCAGCAGCTGCGGGTCTTTTTCCAGTGCGTCGCGGAACGGCTTGATGAGAAAGGTCTGGTTCTTTTGTTCGTTGAAGGACCCGACGTGCAGAAGGATCCGCTTGTCTTCGGCGTGGAGCTCCTCGCGGAGCCGTGCGCGTTCCGCGGGATCGAAGCGGAACCGTTCGGTGTCGATGCCGTTCTTCAGCACGGTGAAACCGTTCCGCGGGAACAGGAACCTGCCCGCCGCCCTGCCGCATGCGGCACCGTCGGTGTATGCGGCGTTGAAAAACGGACGCAGCAGCACGTGGAGCGCCTTTTGCTTGCAGCGCGTGTTGTGCGCGTGCGGGATGCGGACGGGGACGCCCGCGCTTTTGGCGGCGATCATTTCCGTGAGCAGGGTGCTCGAGTTCCCGTGCGCATGCACGATATCGTATTTTCCCAAACGGATGATTTTTTTGAGCTTCCGGATATATGCGAGGGGCGATTTGTTGCGCATCGGCAGAACGAACAGGTTGCCGCCGCGCGCCGTCACGCGGGCGGCAAGCTCCTTATCGGGTTCGTTGATGGCGACGACGTCGCAGACGATATCGCCGCCGAGCCCGTCGAGATGGGTCAAAACATACTGGCTGATCCCGTTCGCCGCAAAGCGGGTCGTGACGATCTCCAGGACGCGGATCTTTTTCATTTGCCGAAAGCCTCTAATTTCTCGGGTTTTTTACCGGTTTTTCTGTACTCGTAAATTTTGGCGTCCACCAGCATGCGGTACCACACGCATTCGAACCAGTGGTACAGGTAGCCCTCGCGCCCGTCCAGAAAACCGAGCTTGAAAATATAGTTGTACAGGAACCACAGCTTACAGCGCAAAAACATCGGTGCGCGGTAATACACGCCGAACTTCGCCTTGCGGTGCCGCATGAGCCGCTTTTCGGTATTCACCTCGGTCGACGCGCCGGATTCGAAGTCGATGTAATCCGACAGCTCGCGGATGGTATACCAGTTGTAGCGCGCGATATAACTGTTGAGATCCTTGAAATCGTAATGGATGAAGTTGTGCTTCGCGGTGAGAAGCCCGCCGTCGGTGAGGACGGTGTGCGCGTCGCGCTTGCGGTCTTCGATGCCGCCGTGCCCGTAACGGAAAAGCATGATCTTGCGCTTGTTCGCGAGACCGTGCTTCATGAGCCTGCCGAGAAAATACAGGTCCGCCTCCATGGCGATGCCGTTCGCGCCCGTTTCATCCGCGGTCTTCAGCAGTCCTTCGACCTCTTCGATGAGCTCCGGCGTGAAGCGTTCGTCCGCATCGAGACGCAGCACCCAATCGGTGCGGATATCTCCGTTTTCGATGCCCCAGTTGAACTGTGCGGCATAGTATTCGAACGGATGGAAGACGACCTCCGCCCCCGCGGCCTTTGCCAGCTCCGTCGTTGCGTCGGTACTGCCGGAATCGACCACAAGGATCCGCTCCGCGAACCCTTTGATGCTTTCGATACAGGCGTTGATGTTTTTCTCTTCGTTTTTTGTCAGCACGATCGCCGTGACACTTGCCATAGTACAATTCCTCGGATTCATGATTGCATAACGATACAGAATGATGGTATCATGCGCCCGGAACGGTGTCAAAAGAACAGCTTGTAAACAAATCCCGCGCACGGGGCCGGCGCAAGTGTGCCGTTTTATCCGCAGGCGATTGCAATAATGCACGGGATATGATATATATTTTGTATTCCGAATAATCAGAAAGGACGCCGCTTTTGCGGCATTGTACTATGCTTGAATTCAAATTCGATACCCAGTTGCTCATCGAAGGTCAGGGTCTGGACGAGGACGAGATCTTCGATTACATCACCGCGCATTTCGAAGGCGACTGCCTGCTCGCCGTCGGCGACGAGAGCCTGATCAAGATCCACTTCCACACCAACCGTCCCTGGGAGGTCCTCGAGTACGCGGCGAGCCTCGGCGAGATCTACGACGTCGTCGTCGAGAACATGGAGCGCCAGGAGCAGGGTCTGCAGGGCTGAGCCCGCCATCCGCCGAAAATTCGAAGGGAGCATTTCGTCATGTCGAAAGTCATCCTGCCCGACGGGTACGTTTCCCGTCTCGGTCTGTATGATACGCAGGCCGCCATTTCTTTGATCAAAGACACGTTCCAGCAGGCGCTTTCCGCGATCCTGCGGCTCAAGCGCGTGTCCGCGCCGCTGTTCGTCGACCCGAACGAGGGTCTGAACGACAACCTGAACGGCGTGGAGCGCCCCGTCCGTTTCGATGCGCCGGGCGCGGGACGCGACTGCGAAGTCGTCCACTCGCTCGCGAAGTGGAAGCGATACGCCCTCGCACGGTACGGGTTCCGTCCGGGTCAGGGTCTTTACACCGATATGAACGCGATCCGCCGCGACGAGGAGCTCGACAACCTGCACTCGATCTACGTGGACCAGTGGGACTGGGAGAAGGTCCTCACGCGGGAAGACCGCACGGAAGCCTATCTCGAAAAGACCGTGCGCTCCATCGTCGAAGCGATCTTGTACACGGAAGCGGTCGTGACCGCGAAGTACCCCGCGCTTTCGATGAAGATCAACCGCGAGGTCACCTTCGTCACCAGTGAAGAGCTGCTCCGGATGTACCCGGACAAAACGCCCAAGGAGCGCGAGAACCTGTTTGCGAAAGAGCACGGCACCGTGTTCATCAAACAGATCGGCGACAAGCTCTCGGACGGAAAGCCGCACGACGGACGCGCGCCCGACTACGACGACTGGGCGCTGAACGGCGACCTGCTCGTTTGGTACCCCGTGCTCGGCTGCGCCTTCGAGCTTTCCTCGATGGGTATCCGCGTCGACGAGGTCTCCCTTGCGAGTCAGCTGAAGAAGGCCGGCTGCGAGGAACGCGCGGAACTGCCGTTCCACAAGGCGCTGCTCAACAAGGAACTGCCGCTGACCATCGGCGGCGGTATCGGTCAGAGCCGTCTGTGCATGCTGTTGCTCGAAAAAGCGCACATCGGCGAGGTCCAGTCCTCCCTGTGGGACAAGGAGACCATCGCCAAGACCGAAGCGCACGGCATCACCCTGCTGTAAGCGCAAAACGACATCCCGAACCGCCGTCCGTGCTTGTCACGCGGACGGCGGTTCTGCTATAATGGCACAAACGGAGACCTGTGTTTCCGTCACATCCGAAACAACCGATCGAAACCCCAATCAATCCAATCACGGAGGTATTCACCCATGGACGAGATCAAATGCACCCCCACTCCCCACAACACCGCGGCTAAGGGCGATTTCGCAAAGACCGTTTTGATGCCGGGCGATCCGCTCCGCGCGAAGTTCATCGCGGAGACCTACCTGACCGACTGCAAGCTCGTAAACAACGTGCGCGGCATCCAGGGCTACACCGGCTACTACAACGGCAAGCGCGTTTCCGTCATGGCCAGCGGCATGGGCATGCCCTCCATGGGGATCTACAGCTATGAGCTGTTCAACTTCTACGGTGTGGAGAACATCATCCGCATCGGCACTGCGGGCGGTATCCACCCCGACCTGAACCTGTTCGACATCGTCATCGGTCAGGGCGCCTGCTACCAGAGCGTCTACCCGAAGCAGTTCGGTCTGAACGGAACCTTCGCGCCGATCGCCGATTTCGGTCTGCTCCGCAAGGCGGTGGACGAGTGCGAGAAGCAGGGTCTCAACTACAAGGTCGGCAACATCCTCTCGAGCGATGTGTTCTACGCCGAGGGCAAGGACACGCTCGAATGGCAGAAGATGGGCATCCTCGCGGCGGAGATGGAATCCGCGGCGCTGTATTCGAACGCGGCCCGCGCAGGCAAGAAGGCCCTGTGCATCTGCACCATTTCCGACCTGATCACCCGCCCCGAAGCGACCACGCCCGAACAGCGCCAGACCGCGTTCAACGACATGATGCGCGTCGCGCTCGAGATCGCAGAATAATCATTCCGTTCCGAAGGAGCCCTTTTCATGAAACCGCACCGTCTGTTCCCCGCATGCACCGTTGCCCTCACGGCCGTTCTCGGTCTGACGGGGTGCGCATACGGAACCAAAAGCGATGTCCGCAGCTTGCAGGCGAACATCGACACGCTCTCGCGGCAGGTCTATGTTTTGGAGCAGAAGGTGCAGAAGCTCGAAGCCGCGGCGGCAACGACGCCGGCACCGCAGCGGCAGAACGCCGCAACGCCCGTGCCCGCGCCCGGCACCGCTTCGGACCGCGTGTACCGCATGACGGCGGATGAGATCTGTTCCGCACTGATGAAAAACGGAATGCCGCTCATCAGCTTCACCCGCTGCACGACCGCCAACGACCCGGACGGGTTGTTGGGCACGAACGGCGGATACAAGAGCCGTGCGGATTTCAGGGACCGCGATATCGCCGACCCCGAAGCAATGGGCACGGTGGAGGTCTACGACAGCGCCGAGGCGGCACAGCTCCGCATGAGCGCGCTGGCGTTCCACCGCGTGCAGGCACCGGAGTTCGTTCCCGAAGAACAGGCGTTCGTTTACGACAACGTCGTTCTGCGCCTGCCCGGCGCGTTCACCGCGGAACAGGGGATGCGCTATGAAGACGCGCTCCGAAAAGTGCTCGGTCTTTTGGGATAAACCGATCCGACAAAAAAAGAGACGGTCCGCACCGTCTCTTTTTTGTTGTCTTTTTCCCTGGTCCGGCGGGTTCATCCGTTGAGCCCCGTCTCCGCGCTGCGTTCCTTTGCCGCCCACATGAGCCTGTCGAGCATCGCATCGAGTCCGAACCGCGCCTGCCAGCCGAGGCTGCGCAGCTTTTCGGTATCGAGGTCCATGTAAAGCACGGGTGCGAAGCCCATCTTTTCGGCGTCCCGCAGCTCCACGCGCACCGCGGAACCCTTTTCCGAACGCGCCGCGATCCGGTCCGCCATTTCGCGCACCGAGCAATAGGTCGCCTCGTTTGCGCAGTTGTACGCCTCGCCCTGCGCCCCGCGCAGCAAAACTTTCAGCACCGCCGTGACCGCGTCCGCCGTGTACAGGTAGCTGCGCATGGTCTTCCCCTCGGTGAACAGCACGATATCCCGCCCTTCGGCTGCCGCACGGGCAAAGCTTTGGAACATCCGTCCGTCGCGGTAACCGACGCCGGGTCCGAAGGTCTGCGTCAGGCGCAGAGAGACCCCGGGGACGCCGTATTCCGCAGCGTATGCGGCAACGAAACACTCCGCCGCGCGCTTTCCTTCGGGATAGGACGAACGCGCGCGCATCGGGTCGAGCTCCGCGGGGCTCGTTTCGGTGATGCGCTGCCCCGCGGCGGGCGCGCCGTAGACCTCCATCGTCGACAGGAAGACGAAGCCGCGGACCTGCTTCTCCCTTGCGAGCATCAGAAGGTTGCGGACGCCCGAGATCGTCGTTTCCAAAACCTCCACGGGGTTGTCCACAAAGGACCGGCTCGCCGTCTCGCCCGCGGCGTGAACGACATAGTCGACCGTTTCGTCGAGGAACAGCGGCGCGCGGACATCGCCGCGCAAAAGCGAGAGCCCGGACTCCGTGCCCTCCGGGAACATGCGGGAGGCTTTTTCCGTATCGCGCACGAGTGCGAGGATGTGGACCGGATCGTGCTTGCCTGTGCGGTTGAACGCGATGAGCGAACGGATCAGCGCCGCGCCGATGAGTCCCGTCCCGCCGGTGATCAAAACGGTCTTGCCCGCAAGGAGCTCCAATTCCGCGAGTGCATCCGCAAGGACCGCTTGTGTTTCTTCTGCAAACAGTTGTTCAATCGTCATTTCGGATCTCCTCCGGCAGTTTTGTTTCTCCGTTGAGCCGTCCGAGGATCAGCCGCACCACATCCGCCGCCGCATGATCCGTTTGGACGAGCCCCGTTCTTTCGAAAAACGCATCGCGCGATGCGGCATAAGCGGTCTCGTCGAAGGCTTCGATCCGTTCGGCAAGCTCCGCACGGGTTTTCGCAAACGGGAACGGCAGCTCCTCCGGCGTATAGTACACGCCGCGCTCCGCCGCGTATTCCTCGGCATCGGGCACGTAGGAGAAGCACGGCAGTCCCGCCTCCGCGGCGTCGAAGATCCCGCTCGAATAATCCGACAGGAAGGCGTCCGAACCGAGAATGAGCTCCTGCATATCGGGATACGCCGTTGCGTCGAGCACGCCCGCCTGCGCCGCCGTTTGCGCCGCGCGCCCCTGCATCACGGGATGCAGGCGTTTCAGAAGGTACCACGCACCGCCGAAGCGCTTGCGCAGTGCCCGGAGCACCTCCGCTTCGCCGATATCGAACAGCCACGCATCGTCCCGTCCCTTCCAAATCGTATCGCGGAAGGTCGGTGCGTACAACAGCAGCTTCGCGTCCTCCGGCAGACCGTAATGTGCGCGCACGGCGGCACGCGCAGCGTCCTTTCCCCGGTGGAGCACATCGTTTTTCGGATAACCGCAGCGCCAGACGAGCCCGCTGTACCCGAACGCCCTGCGGTAGATGCCGGTCAGGTGACGGGAATTCGAAAGGAACAGGTCCGCAAGGCGGCATGTATTCCGGATCTCCCCTGCCATCCATTCGGGGACGGAAGCGTTCGGCATATCGTTCTCGACCTTTTTCACGCCGAGCCCGCCGTGCCAGGTTTCGATGAACAGCTGCCCTTTCCGCTTGCGCACCTCGCGTTCGAAGCGGTGCGTATTGACGACCACGCGCGAGGTGCAGACCGCCGCAGTTCTCGCCAGCGGGCTTTGGGCGTTGACCGCACGCACATACGGCGGCAGCGCATAGTCGCGCTGCGGGTCCTTCAGCCAAAGCAGCTCCGTTTGCGGCGACCTGCGGTGCAGTTCTTCGAGGATGGCACGGGTGTTGTCGCCGTAGTTCCAACCGTGAAAGCACTGGAACATGACGCGGTCGCGCAGGGGCAACACGCGCAGCACACAGTACAGACCCGTTTTGACGCCGAGTGCCGCGGCGTTCCGGATCTTCGTCAGCAGCCGCATTCACGTCTCCTCCGTCCAACGGGCGTCCATATCGTGGTTGGCGACGCGCTCGCTCTCGGGCGGAAGCTGCATGTAGTCGCCGTACATTTGGGTGAGATAAGCGTCCCACCCCGCGGGCGCGGGGTATTCCTCCCCTTCGAAAAGAACGGGGACGGTCGTTGCGTACGCTTCGCGGGCGATGAGTTCCTTCGCGCTGCGCAGTCCGAAGGTACTGCCGACATAGCGGGACGCGTCGAAGGGATGCTCCCCGAGCTTTGCGCAAAGCCGTGCGAACGCGCGCTCCCTGCCGCCGAGCAAGCGGCAGCGGATCTTTCTTGCGATGCGTCCCGCCTTCTGCACCGGGGTCAGCCCCGCGGTCGTGCCCGCGGTATAAGCGAGGTGGTAGCCTTCGCGGAACGCCGAAACGATCCGTTGCTCCGCAGCCGCGCGGTCGTCGCCGAACCCGTCCACGGGGAAGACGTCGATATACAGCCCGAGCCCTTCGATCTTCATGCGGACCGCCTGCTCGATGAGCCGCGTCCGCGTGTCGACGACCTTGATGAACGGATAGATGTAGTCGTTTCCGTCTTCGGGCCCCATCACGCGGTACGGACCCCGGGTGCCGAAGGTCTTGCGGAAGGTCTCGTAATCGGGACGCGGCATGGCGATATCGATATCGTTGTCCCACGGGATGAAGCCCTTGTGGCGCACCGCGCCGAGCAAGGTCCCGCCCGCAAGGAAATAACGGATGCCGTTTTGTTCGCAGAACGCCTTGACGGCTTTGAGGATCTCCAGCTCGACGGTTTGGATCTCCTTCGTCGTCAGGATCCGTCCGTTGTTCATACCTCCGCCTCCTCTTCCCTCGGCCGCATGGAAAACACACAGCCGCAATAATCCTGCCGGTACAGCCCGTATCGCTTCGAGAGTTCGATCGAGCGCAGATAACCGTTTTTCTTCTTGAAATCGGACGGCAGGAAGGGAACGCCCGCCGCCTTTCCGATCTCTTCGCCGAGCCCGTTGATGCGCGGCGCGTCCTTATGCGGCGACACGGTGAGCGTCGTCGTGAACCAAGCGAAACCGCCCTCCCGCGCCGCCTGCGCCGTGCGTTCGAGCCGTTGCCGGAAGCATTCGGTGCAGCGCGCGCCGCCCTCGGGCTCGTTCTCGAGCCCCTTGACGCGGGCAAAGTAGTTCTCCGGGTCGTATTCCGCTTCGATCAGCGGGACGCCGACGGCTTCAGCGAGCTTTTTCGCATGTTCGAGCCGCAGCAGATACTCCTTCTCCGGGTGGATGCACGGATCGTACCAGAAGACCGTGACGTCGAAGTGTTCCGCAAGGCGTTCGATGCATGCGGTGCTGCACGGACCGCAGCATGCGTGCAACAACAAACGCGGGCGCCCCGTCAGGGACGCCGTGATCTCATCCTGTGCTTTTTGATAGTTCATCTTTCGTTCTTTCTGTCGGTTCGGGGCTCATGCGCCCGCGCGCTGCACGATGTTGCGTCCGAGCCCCGTGAGCCCGGCGATCCTGCGCACGGAAAGCCCCGCGCGGCGGATGCGGCGGATGATCTCATCGCGGCGCGCAGGACCGAGCGACGCGATCTCTTTCGGGTCGCCGAATCCCGACACGCGCCGGATCAGCGCCGCGGCGTCCTCTCCCGTTTCCCGGGGCGGCTCCTCATAGCTCAGCATCAGGGCGGCAAAGCCCCTTGCGCCGTTCATCAGCTGCAAGAGCTGCTCGTTCGCGACCCAGTCCGTTTCATGCCTGGCATAAGCCGCATAGCTCGAGTACGGATATTCCGCGTCCGGCGCGATGCCCGCGGCGGAAGGCGCGGTGTGGATCGCGCACACCGCATGCAGCAGTGCCTGTTCGTCTTCCAACGGGACCGAAACGTACCTGCCGGAAAACAGCGGACCCGTTCTTCCGTGCCGCCGGTTGTAGCCGCCGACATAGCGGACGGCGAGCCGTTTGAAAAAACCGGCGGGACCTTCGGGCGCGTGCAGCAGCAAACGCGCTTCGCAGGGCAGCAGGCAATACGCGGCAACGGATACGCCGGCATCCGGCGCCGCGGTGCGGAGGCAGGCAAGAAACGCCGCGTGATCCGCCTCGTTGCGGAACAGGCGTTCCCCCGCGACGGGGCGCAGCACGGCATCGTAATAACCGCTGTCCGAAAAACGCCGTTTCGTTCTCGGCACGTTTCCTTTCCCCCTTTCCGTATGCTGAAAAAAGTATAGCATGACGAGGTCCCCGCCGAAAGCGCGCGCACCGTTTCGAAAAAGATTGTTCATAAATGCGCGCATGCACATCCGCGTGGGAACAAAGAAAGTCGCATCGGGTTTCTTTTGCCTTTTTGCGTTTTTCGCGTTAAAATGGTATTTATGGAAAAAAATCGCAAAAACACACTTACGATCGCTTTGGCACTGACGGGTGCCGCGGTCCTGTGCTTCGCATGCATGTTCATGCCGTTTCTGTTTCTCGTTGCGCCGGCGGTCACGGCATACGCGATGCTGATCGGCCGGCGGCCGGTCCCCGCGTTCATTGCGGTGCTGTTCTTCGGTCTTGCGGGTTCCGCCGTGTTCTACGGTGCGTCGGCCGATGTGCTGCTCGTTTCCCTGCCCTTCCTTGCGGCGGGCTGCGGAACGGGTCTGGCACTGTACCTTGCACAGACCAAGCGCCTTTCCGGCTTCAACACGGTCCTCGCCGGCGCCGCGGTCTGCGGCGGCTCGATCTACCTCGCCGTCACGCTGCCCTCGCTGCTTGCGGGCGGTAAGGCATTCGATTTCGTCCGCGAGTCCGTGAAGGTCCTGACCGATTCGGTCTCCGCGATGCCGGAGCTTGCGGCGCTCGGTCTCAAGACCGATGCGTTGGTCGGGCTTGCGGACTACGTGGTGGAAAGCTTCGTTTCCTGCTGCATCGGCATCGGCGGCATCGTTTCGCTGGTGAACACGCTCCTGTTCCGCAGGCTGGTCAAAAAGGACTTCGCGTCTTACGGGCTCGCTCCGGTGAACCCGCTGTCGCAGTGGACCGTTCCGCAGAGCTTCCTCAGCGGCGTTTGCGCCCTGATGGTCGCCTCGTTCGTCCTGCTGCTGTCGGAGAACGACAACGCCGAAGCCGTCCTGCTCGCGGTGGGGACCATCCTGTACATCCCCGTGATGATCCAGGGCGTCTCGCTGATCGATTGGTTCATTCTCGAAAAGGGAACGAACGTCGGCAAGAAGCGCGTCATCGCGGTGCTTGCGATCGTGTTGCTTTTCCGCTTCGTCCGGCCCGTGCTCATGTTCCTCGGGCTGTTCGAACAGATCCTGCACATCCGCCGGAGAGTGCGCATCATTCCGCGCCCGGGTCCCGGGGACCGCGGTAACAAGGGGGAGCCATGAAAAAACCGCAATATACGCTGATCCCTTCGATGGTCACGGCGCCGCTGTTGCTGGCGCTCGTTTGGTTCGCCGACCGTCTGCCCGTGAAAACGCCGTGGGTCTTCGCGTTGCTGTGCCTCGCCGTCATCGCGCAGGGCACTGTCGCCTGGCTGTGGCTGACCGCGCACGAGCGGGAACAGCAGCGGCGCATGGACGATGTGTTTTCCGAGAACGCCGGAAGCTCCGCGCAGATCATCCGCGCGGTCAACGTGCCCTGCCTTCTGACGGATGATTCCGGCACGGTCGTCTGGCGCAACGAGATCATGGAAAAGCTGTACCCGGAAACGGACCTGAAGCCGCTGATGACCGGCTACCGCTTTGCGCAGCCGCCCGCCGCCTACCCGCTCGAACACGCGGGCGGACACTATCAGGTCATGAGCATGCAGATCCGCCGCAAATCGACGGACCGGCTGCTGACATTCCAGTACTGGCTCGACCGCACGGAGGCGGCTTACTACGAGCGCCTCTACGAGGAGCGCCGCGCGTACATCGCCCTGATCTACGTGGACAACTTCGATGAGCTTTCCGGCGACCGCCAGTTCCACCGTTCGAACGTTCTCGGCGATGTGGAGCGGCTCGTTGCCGACACCGCCGCCCGTCTGAAGGGCGTTTACCGACGTTACGAGAACGGACGCTATCTGATGATCTTCGAATCCGAGCACCTGAAGGAGCTCGAGGAGGAGCGCTTCCAGATGCTCGAAGCCGCGCACCGCATCGAAACGGGTACGAGCGACACGGTTTCGCTTTCCGTTGCCGTTGGCGTGGCGGACACCGTTGCCGATGCCGATGAGAGCGCCCGCCAGGCGATGGAGCTCGCGCTCGGCCGCGGCGGCGACCAGGCGGTCGTCAAGCGCGGCAAGAACTACACCTTCTACGGCGGCAAGCATCAGCTCGACACGATGCAGTCCCGCGTGAAGGCGCGCCTGTTCGGCAAAGCGCTGCACCAGCTGTTCGAGAACAGCGGCGATGTGTTCATCATGGGGCACGTCAACCCCGATATGGACTGCCTCGGTTCCGCGCTCGGCGTACTCACGGCGGCGGAGGCCATCGGCAACCGCGCCTATGTCGTGCTCGACGCCGCGAACGAATCCATCCAGTTCGCCATCGATGAGCTGAACCGCGATGCGCACTACGCCAACTGTCTCATCACCCCCGAGCAGGCGGAGCGGCTGATGAAGCCGACGAGCGTTCTCGTGATCGTCGACACGCAGCGCCGCCAGACGACGGCGGCACCGCAGCTGATCGATGCGGCGCAGAAGGTCGTTCTCGTTGATCACCACCGCCGCAGCACGGATTACATCGACACCGCGACGCTGCAGTACCTCGAGCCGCGCGCTTCGAGCGCTTCCGAGCTCATCACCGAGGTCATCCAGTATTTCGGCGATTCGATCCGCGTGCCGGCGTTCGTTTCGAGCACCCTGCTCGCGGGCATCACGGTCGACACGAAGCACTTCGCGTTCAACGTCGGCAGCCGCACCTTCGAAGCCGCGGGCTATCTCCGCAAGAACGGCGCGGACATCAGCATGGTCAAGCAGATGTTCCTCGACGATATGGATTCCTTCCGCCTGTTGACGGAGACCGTCTGCAGCGCGGAGATCCTCCCCTGCAACGTCGCCATCGCCTCGGCGGGCGACGACGAGACCGAGGAGCAACCGAACGAGAAGCTCATCGCCGCGAAGGCCGCCGACCAGCTGATCTCCATCCGCGGGATCCAGGCGGCGTTCACCCTCGGCCGCGACAACGGCGTCATGAACGTGAGCGGCCGTTCCCTCGGCACGGTCAATACCCAAATCATTTGCGAACGGCTCGGCGGCGGCGGACATCTGACCATGTCCGGCGCACAGCTGGGATCGATGGGCTTCGAAGAAGCCCGCGCTCTGTTGAAAGAGCGGATAGAAGAATACATCATGGAGGTCAATGCACAATGAAAGTTTTACTGGAACAGGATGTCAAAGGCACCGGCAAGAAGGGCGAGATCGTCAACGTTTCCGATGGCTTCGCACGCAATTTCCTTTTCCCGAAGAAGCTGGCGGCTCCCGCAGACGCCGCTGCGGTGAACGCCGCGAATATCCAGAAGAGCGCAGCCGCGCACCGCAAGTTCGAAGCGGGCGTCAAGGCGCGTGAGGACGCGAAGAAGATCGACGGACAGACCGTGACCATCAACGTCAAGGTCGGCGAGAACGGCAAGCTGTTCGGCGCCGTGACCGGCAAGGAAGTCGCCGCCGCGCTGAAGGAGCAGAAGGATTTCGAGATCGACAAGAAGAAGGTCGCTCTCTCCGACGCCATCAAGACCCCCGGCGAATACACCGCAAAGATCACCCTGTACGAGAACACCTTCGCCGAGATCAAAGTCATCGTCAAAGAGTGACCCCGGCCGCCGGTTTCCCGGCGCCCTCAGGAGCTTATGGAAGAACAACTGCACGCAAGCGTACCGCCGAACAGTACCGATGCGGAGCGATCCGTACTCGGCGGCATGCTCACCGATGCCGGCGCGCTCGAGCTTGCGCTGGAACAACTGCATGAGGAGGATTTCTATCCTCCGACGCACAAGGCCGTTTTTGCCGCGATGCGGGACATCCGCAACCGCGGCGAGGCGGTCGACATCATCACGCTCGCAAACGAGCTCGAACGGCACGGCAAGCTCGACATGGTCGGCGGTCCCGTCTATCTGACGGAGCTGATCGACTTCGTGCCGACGGTCGCCAACACGCAGGATTACATCGACATCGTTTCGGAAAAATCCGTGCGCCGTCTGCTCATCCGCGCGGGCAACGACACCGCGCGCGACGCGATGAACGACGGGAACGACATCGAAGCGACGCTGAACGACGCCGAGCGGCGCATCTACGATATCTCGATGCGCAAATCCGCCGACACGATCCGCCCGATCGATCAGGTCCTGCCGAACGCGCTCGATGAGATCAACGAGATCATCGAACGCCGTGGAACGATCACCGGCATCTCGTCAGGTTTCTACGACCTCGACCGGCTGACGAACGGTCTGCAGAAAAGCGACCTCATCATCGTTGCGGCACGTCCCGCCATGGGCAAGACCGCGTTCGCGCTGAACATCGCGCAGAACGCCGCCGTCCGCGACAACCGCCACGTCATCATCTTCAGTCTCGAAATGAGCGCGGAACAGCTGGTCCGCCGTCTCATCAGCGCGGAATCCGCGGTGTCGAGCCAAAACATCAACAGCGGCAACCTCTCCCCCGAGGAGATGTCCGACCTGCTGCGCGGTGTGGAGACGCTGTC
The DNA here is from genome assembly GCA_030526425.1 of Clostridia bacterium. GTDB lineage: Bacteria > Bacillota > Clostridia > Christensenellales > CAG-138 > CAG-1024. Next base: position 4,533 of record JAUNCT010000010.1, on the reverse strand, counting down.
GAAGGCGAAGATCTTCATCGACGATTCCGGCGGAGCGACCGTTCCGGACATCCGTTCGAAATGCCGCCGACTGCGTGCCCGCTACGGTCTCGACATGATCGTGATCGACTACCTGCAGCTGATGCAATCCGCCAAAAAGACGGACAGCCGTACGCAGGAGGTCAGCGATATCACCCGCCAGCTCAAGCTGCTCGCCCGTGAGCTCAACGTGCCGATCATCCTTCTGGCACAGCTGAACCGCGGTCCCGAATCGCGAACGGACCACACGCCGCTCATTTCCGACCTCCGCGAATCCGGTTCCATCGAGCAGGACGCGGATATGGTCATGCTTCTCTACCGCCCCGCGTATTACGACAACGAACTCGACAACACGTCGAACGTCATCATCGCGAAAAACCGCCACGGTCCGACCGATATTATCGACCTTGTGTGGCAGGGCGAATTCACGCGCTTCCAAAACCTCGCAAGGGGCGACTTCTGAAAGCAAAGACCCGCAAGGCTTTCCGCCCGCGGGTCTTTGCTTTTTGACCGGGATGTGCCGGTCGAATGATGAAAAACGGGACGCAAGCTTGAAACTGCGTCCCGTTTTTGTTTTCCGTGTTACCGCTTCTCGCCCCAGAAGAACAGGGCGACGGTGCCGGGGCCGGTGTGGCTGCCGATGACCGTGCCGATGTCGAACATCTCGACCTTGCCCTTCAGGTTCGGGCAATGCTCTTCGATGAGCGCGGCGACCGCCTGCGCGTCCTCAAGGCAGTCGGAATGGCTGATGAAGCACTTATCCGCATAATCCGCGCCGTTCTCGCACAGGTCGAACATCTTCTGCGCGCACGCCGCGCGGACCTTGCGCTTGGTGCGGACCTTTTCCATGACGACGAGCTTTCCCTCGGGATCGACGCGCATCAGGGGGCAGATGCCGAGCGCTTCGCCGACAAGACCCGCGGTCTTCGAGATGCGGCCGCCGCGAATGAAATACTTGAGCGTGGTGGAGAAGAACCAGTGCTGGCAGTTCAGCTTATGCTCCTCGATCCAGGCGGCGAGTTCTTCGAGCCCCATGCCGCTGTCGCGGAGATCCGCCGCTTTGTCGACCACGAGACCGTAGCCGCTGGACGCCGCAAGCGAATCGACGATGACGATCTTGCAGTCGGGATATTCCTCCTTGAGCATCTCCGCGGCGTTGCGCGCGGAGTTCGCAGTCCCCGAAAGACCGCCCGAAAACGCGATGTGCAGGATATCCTTGCCCTCTTCGAGGAAGGGGCGGAAGAAATCGGCGAACTCGCCGATATTGACCTGGCTCGTCTTGGTGTCCGCGCCGGCGGCCATCTCATCGTAGAACTGTTTCAGCGGCATCGATGCACCGAAATCTTCGGTGTGGGTCACGCCGCCGAGTTCGTAATGGAACGCCACAAAGGGGATATTGCGTGCGTTGAGCCGTTCGGCAGTGAGGTCACAAGTCGTACAGCAACTCAAAACATACATGATACTGACATCCTTTCCGTTGTGTGAAAGCACCGGAGTCGCGCCAAACATTTTTATATTATATACAAATTCGCTTGACAACCCCGTATGCGTACATTACACTGAGATATGGAATAATGTTATCATCTGTGTTTCCGAACCGCAAGAAAGTTTTTTCTGGAGTCCGGTCACCCCGTGCTCTCAGAGAAGGGATGTGCCGAAAAATGACGCAACAGGAAAACATCCGCGAACGCGCATCGCGTTTCGCCTCGATTTGGACCGGCTCCCGTGCGGACGCCGGAAAGACACAGGAATACATGGCAAAGGGTCTCGGCGTTTCGGTCAAGACCATCCGCAACTGGGAAAGCGGCGCGACCTCGCCCGACTTTTTCACGGGGTGCGAGTGGTTCCGTGTGCTCGGAATGAACCCCCTGCCCTATTACCTCACCTACCTGTTCCCGACGCTTTTCGATGGTGACGGCACGCCGGAGGACGACCGGATCGTTTCGGAATCTCTGGCGAGCTTGGTGCGCGACCTTTCCCCGCTCGAAAAAAAGGAGCTTCTGTTCCTGATGGCGGGTCGGCACGGCAGCCCCTGGTATTCGCTGCTGCAGATGTTCACCGCGCATTGCCAGACTTCGATGCGTTCGCGCGTGAACGCGGCGCGGATCATCCTCGAAAACTACGAGATGGAGCAGGCGACCGACTCCCTTGTCTGCGCGGACAGCGTCACGCCGGACTTGGCGATGCTGCGCAACGCGATCGAACAGGGAAAGCGCTCGGTCATCAACGGAACGCCCGGGTACACGAACGTCGTCCCCGGACAAGACGACCCCTCGGAGAACACATGAAGAATCATCGATTTGCGATCTATGAATACCGCTATTGCTTTACCGGTGTTTCCGGTACGGTCGGTTTGCGGCGTGTTTGATTGCGGTCGGTAAGACAAGTAAACGGATGCGGCACAGATTGATCTGTACCGCATCCTTTCTTTTTATGAACGGAGGCACACCCATGAAAATCGGTATCGTCGGACTCGGTCTGATCGGCGGGTCCTTTGCAAGAGCGTTTCGCGAGGCGGGGCACAGCGTATTCGCCTTCGACACGAATGCGGAATCGATGCGGCAAGCCCGGGAAGACGGCACGGTCACAGCCCCGCTGACCGATGATATCATTCCCGAGTGCGATCTCATCCTCGTCTGCGTTTACCCCGAAGCCGCCATGGCGTTCATGACCGAAAAGGCGCCGTTGTTCGGCAAAAAGCCCGTGGTCATGGATTCTTGCGGCACCAAGCGCGCCATCGTCGGCCACGGCATGGCGCTCGCGAAGGAATACGGCTTCACTTACGCCGGCGGGCACCCCATGGCGGGTACGGAGTTTTCGGGCTACGCCTACTCCCGTTCCACCCTGTTCAAGAATGCACCCATGGCGGTCGTGTTGCCGGAGGACGGCGATGAGAAGCTTTTGGCGCACATCGAATCCCTGCTTGCGCCCGTTGCGTTCGGCAGCATCAAGGTGACCACCGCGGAGGATCACGATGCCGTGATCGCCTTTACCTCCCAGTTGCCGCACGTCATATCGAGCGCCTATGTGAAAAGCCCGGTCGCCCCGATGCACGCGGGACTTTCGGCGGGCAGCTACAAGGATATGAGCCGCGTCGCGCGGTCGAGCCCCGAAATGTGGGCGCAGCTGTTCCTCGAAGACAGCGACAACCTCGCCAAAGAGATCGACTGCATGATCGAGCACCTGAAGGAATACCGCGATGCCGTCCTTGCGGGCGACCGCGAAGAACTGATCCGCCTGTACCGCGAGGGCAGAGAGATCAAGATCAACATCAACTGAAACAGTTTGAAAGGAAATACAAAACCATGGATATCCGGGAAGCCAGAAACCAAATCGACAGCATCGACAACGAGCTCATCCGGCTCTTTTCCGAGCGCATGAACCTTGCGGCGGAGATCTCCCGCTACAAGAAGGAGCACAACATGCCCGTGCTCGACGCAGGACGCGAGCGCGTGATCATTCAGAAGGTCATCGAGCGCACGCCCGAAGAACTGCGCGATTACTCGCCGTTGCTCTACTCCCTCATCCTCGAGCTGTCCAAAAGCTACCAGAAGCGCCTGATCGGTCTCGACACCGCGCTCATCCACGACATCCGCACCGCGGTCGAGGAAACCCCGCAGCTCTTCCCCGAGCATGCGGACGTTGCCGTGCAGGGCATCGCCGGCGCGAACTCGCAGCTGGCCTGCGACCGCATGTTCCGCTATGCGAACATCAACTTCTTCTCCTCCTTCGGCGAGGTCTTCGACGCCATCGAAAACGGCACCTGCCGTTACGGCATCGTTCCGCTCGAGAACAGCACCGCGGGTTCCGTCAACGCCGTGTATGACCTGATGTCCTCCCGCAACCTGAAGATCGTCCGCAGCCTGCGCCTGAAGGTCCGCCACAACCTGCTGGTCAAACCCGGCACGAAGCTCGAAGGCATCCACACCATCTACTCGCACGAGCAGGCGATCGCGCAGTGCTCCGAGTTTCTGTCCACCCTCGAGGGCGTGCGCGTCATCCCCGTGGCGAATACCGCCATCGCGGCGAAGATGGTCTCCGAATCCGACCGCAGCGACATCGCGGCGCTTGCGACCGAGGAGTGCGTGCGCTTCTACGGGCTCGAAAACATCAAGCCCGATGTGCAGAACGTCGGCAACAACTACACCCGCTTCATCTGCATTTCGAAGGACCTCGAGATCTACCCCGGCGCGAACCGCACGAGCGTCATCATGACGCTGCACCACGATCCGGGCTCGCTGTATAAGATGCTCTCCCGCTTCTATGCGTACGGCATCAACCTGACAAAGCTCGAGAGCCGCCCGATCCCCGACCGTGAGTTCGAATTCAAGTTCTACTTCGACCTCGACTGCCCGATCTACGCGACGAATCTCGTGCAGCTCATCGGCGAACTGCCCTCCGCTTGTGAGGAGTTCCGTTATCTCGGCACCTACAGCGAAACGCTCTGAACGATAATGAACAGCGCCCGCCTGAAAAGGTGCACCTGTACACTAAAAGTAGACACAAAAAAGTGTC
>JAUNCT010000009.1:32747-77977 GCA_030526425.1 Clostridia bacterium | reverse complement strand
CAGCAGAGCGTCCGCTTCGTTGTGGATGGTCAGCGCTTCGCGGCGTGCGGCGTCCTCTGCGGCGTACTGTTCCGCATCGCGGATCGCCTGTTGGATCTCGTCGTCGGACATCTTTTCATTCGCGGTGATCGTGATGGACTGCTGCTTCCCGGTCTTCAGATCGCGTGCGGAGACCTGCAGGATGCCGTTGGTGTCGATGTCGAAGGTGACTTCGATCTGCGGGACACCAGCGGGTGCCATCTGGATGCCGGACAGCTTGAATTTTCCGATCGTTTTGTTATCGACCGCCATGGGGCGCTCGCCCTGAAGCACGTGGATCTCGACGCTGCGCTGGAAGGCGGCAGCAGTGGAGAACACCTGGGAGTAGTGCACGGGGAGCGTCGTGTTGCGCTCGACAAGGCGCGTTGCGACGCCGCCGACCGTTTCGATGGAAAGACTCAGCGGGGTGACGTCCAGCAACAGGATGCCGCCTGCCTGCGCGCCCGCGCCGGAAAGCGCAAGGTTGCCGCCGGTCAGCGTGTCGCCCTGAACTGCCGCACCGGTCGCAACGCATTCGTCGGGGTTGATGGATTTCGAGGGTTCATGCCCCGTCAACTGGCGGACCTTCTCTTGTACTGCGGGGATGCGGGTGGAACCGCCGACAAGGAGCACGCGTCCGAGTTCGCTCGGCGCGATCCCGGCATCGTTCAAAGCGCAGCGCACCGGACCCTCGGTGCGGTCGACGAGGTCCCTTGTGAGTTCGTTGAACTTGGCGCGGGTCAGGGTGGTTTCATAATGGAAGATGTTGCCGTTGACCTGCGTGAGGTAGGGGAGGCTGCAGCTCGCGCTCTCGCTGGCGGAAAGCTCCTTCTTCATCTGCTCAGCGGCTTCCTCAACGCGCTTCAGCGCGGAAAGATCGTGCGAAATATCGGCACCGGAGCGTTGCTTGATGTCCTGCAGCATGTACGAAACGATGCGCGAATCGAAATCGTCTCCGCCGAGATGGTTATCGCCGTTCGTCGCGAGGACTTCGATGACCCCGTCGCCGATCTCGATGATGGAAACGTCGAACGTTCCGCCGCCGAGGTCGTAGACCATGACCTTCTGCTGCATGCCGTTGTCCAGACCGTAAGCGAGGGCAGCGCTCGTGGGCTCGTTGATGATGCGCTTGACGTTGAGCCCCGCGATGCGCCCGGCGTCCTTGGTCGCCTGCCGCTGGATATCGTTGAAATACGCGGGGACGGTGATCACCGCGTCGGTGACCGGCTCGCCGAGGTAGGCTTCCGCATCGGCACGGAGCTTGCGGAGGATCATCGCGCTGATCTGCTGCGGTGTGAAGGACTTTCCGTCGATCTCCTTGCGCCAGTCCGTGCCCATTTCGCGTTTGATGGAGCGGATGGTTCGTGCGGAATTGACCGCCGCCTGGCGCACCGCACTCTCACCGACGAGGCGTTCCCCGTCCTTGGTGAAAGCAACGACGCTCGGGGTCGTGCGTCCGCCTTTGTCGTTCGGAATGATGACGGGTCTTCCGCCTTCCACAACGGCGACGCAGCTGTTCGTAGTGCCGAGATCGATGCCGATCGTTTTACCCATAAATCAAAACTTCCTTTCCGGAAAGGTCATTTGCCCGTTCCGTTTTGCGTGTTGTTCCCATAGGGCTGGGTGTAATAATAGCCGGATGCACCGTAAGGCATGTTGTACCCCCGGTAAAAGCTTGATGTGCCGCAGGTGAAGAGCGACAGCATCAGCCGCATCAGCAGCCAGAAGATCAATATACGCCAAAGGCAGCCGCCGCCGAAAAAGATCGTTCTCGGTCCCGAACCGCCGGAGGAGCGGGAACCGTCGTTGCCCGACGAACCGGAAGAGCCGTAACCGCCGGCATCGCCCCACGCGGATGCGAAGGGATTGGCGCCGTTCGAAGCGCTGCGGCGGAATTGCGAAAGCAGGCGGCTGTAAAGTGCGTTGCCAGGCTCCATTTGAACGGCGCGCTGCATGTTGTCGATCGCCCGGGCGTTCTCGCCCATGCCGTGCTCTGCGAGCGCGTAGAGATAATACCAGCGTGCGCGGCGCATCGTGCTGGGGATCGATGTCAGACGTGTTGCGGCGGCGCTGAACTGCTTTTGCTTCAACAGTGTTACGACCATGCGGAAATCGGAGTTGTCGGACGGATCGTCCACCGGCGTGGTATCGACCGGACCGCCGAATCCGTAACCGAACAGGTCGTTGAAATCGAAGCCGCCGAAATCGGCGTACCAGCCGCCGGCGCCCTGATAGCCTTGCCCGCCCTGTTGACCGTATGCGCCGGAGCCGTTGCCGCGGTTGCCGTAGCTTTGTTGACCGCCGTAGCCGGCGTTGCCGGAGGATCCGCTGCTTCCGTAACCCGCGCCCTGCCCTGCGTTTCTGTTCGCGTATTTCCCGGGGTTTGTCAGCATATCGTATGCATCGTTGACCTCGTTCATTTTGCGGACGGCGTTGGGGTCGTTCGGATGAAGATCGGGGTGGTATTCCTTCGCTTTTTTGCGGTATGCTTTTTTGATCTCGTCGGGCGTTGCGTTGCGCGATACGCCGAGGACGGAATAGGGATCGCTGATCATATGCGGTGCCTTTCTGAAAAAAGGGCCGTGTGGCCCATTGCGTGCGAAAAGCCGCACTGCCGCTTTGCTCGGGGGAAATCGGCAAAGCGGCTGCGGCGGGGACCTGCGTTCTTACGGGACAGAACAAGGGAAAGGGAAAAGGGGAAACATCAATGGGGGAAACGCGGATGCGGGGAACGCTTAGGTCCCGGTCAGTCCCGACCCCGGATCCGTGTCTATAATATATCACGGACGAGGCACGAATGCGCGGGCGCAATCGTGAAGAAAAAGTGAAATCGTTTGGTACGCCCTTTTGCGGGAGACGGATGGCGCCTCAGCCTTCCTTTTGCAGCTCTCCGCCTGCGGACGGGAACAGCTTGTCCCACAGCTGCAGACCGGTGCGGCGGATCGTTCCGCCGAGCAGTGCCTTGATGAACACATAGACCTCGGGTTCGCTGCCGAGGCTGCGCGCAGTCGCGATGAGCTTGCGCAAAGTCCCCTGCGAGAAATCCGACAGATTGGCAGCGCCGGAAGCGTCGAGCACCTCGAAAATGCCGTCGACGAGTTTGCACAGCTCCTCTTCGTTCATGCGGGAGAACACATCTTCGAGCGTTTTGTGGAACGCACGGCTCGTCTCGCTCAGATCTTCCGCGGGGAGCAGCCCTCTGCGGTCCATTTCCCAGGTGAAAGCGTCGTGCCCGGTGATGCCCATTGTGTTCGTGCGGACGATCCGCAGCGCGCCCGCGTTGCGGAGGATCATACCGACGACGGAGGACTCGGGGACGACCGTCGTGATCCGGGATTCGAGTTCGGCGTATTCCGGCTTGCCGAAGAGATCGGCGTTGAAGCCGGGGCCGTCGTAACTCACGATGCTCACGATGCGCTCGCGGATCTCCGGTGCGGCGTTGACCGCCGCCCAGACACCGAGGTTACCGCCCTTGGAATGCCCCGTCACGACGATCGGTCCGTCGAAAGCGTTCGCGACGCGGGTCAGGTAGCGCACCGCGTCGTTCTGGGCTTCCATCGTGGTGCGGCAGGCGAGCAGGAAATTCTCCTTCCAGCCCGTGAGCGAATCGTCGGTGCCGCGGAAGGTCACGAAGTTCAGTCCGTTGCTCCGCAGCGTCAGTGCGGAGAACTGTTCGGTGATCTCGGGGATGACCTTGTTTGCGAACATTGTGAGCAGTACGCCGGAATACCGTTCGGCGTGACGCATGCGCTCCATGGCGGTCAGGGTGTAGGTGGAACCGATGAGCCCGAGCTGACCCGTTTCGGGGTGCGCCGCGTAGTAGGCGTCGAGCGCTTCGGGGAGCGGCACCGCACCGGCGTCCGCGGGAACGAAGCCCGTCAGGTCCGGGGTGCCGACGAAGGTGAACAGCAGGATATCCGCTTCATTCAGCGGTGAGATATCAAAGGAGAGATCGCCTCTCCAGGCGATGTAATCGATCGCATTCGGCATATTGGGATTTTCTCCTTCCTTTGCAGGTGAATGGCAAAACCCTTTGGTTTACAGGTGTTTTTCTTTTATTATAGCCGATTCGGAATGACGCCAACAAGGAGAAACGGCAAACAAAGGGTGAATGATATATGAAATTGTGAACAATTGAGGGATTGTCAAAAATTTGATTGACAATTATTCTTCTGTTGATATAGAATGCAGAATGAAATGAACGGGTCTGCCCGTTGATGATATCCCCTAATACAGATTTGGAGGTACGAGGAATGAAACTTTCCGATACGTTGCGCAAGACCTGCAAAGAACTGCATGTTTCCATGTCCGAACTTGCCCGCAATTCCGGGCAAACGCCGCAGAACCTCTCGATGAAGCTCAAGAGAGACACCCTTTCTTACCGTGAGTTCTGCGACTTTATGAGCATGATGGGCGTTCAGATCCATCTCGACATCGTTTATCCCGACGGCAAGAAACCCGAAGTCCCCGTTCAGGATCCCCACGCGGCGGATCTCATCGATCTGCTACAGTCCGAGCTGACGCTCGAGCGCCGGAAAGCCGAATACCAGAAGAAGCTCAACACCGACATGCGCACTGCGCTGTACAACATCCAGGGTTACATGAACCTGGCGGGTGAATACGCTTCGAACGCCGGTCTCGTCAATCCGTATTTCGAAAAGCTCAAAACCTCCTATACCCGCCTCAACGCCCTGCTCGGCAACACCATCACCTATGCGGATGTTTCCGGTGAGGATGAAGAGCGCGAAGAGAACAAGGCGGTGATCGGACGCCGCGTCCTGCTGGCGGAAGATGAGCCGATGAACGCCGAGATCACCGCAACGATCCTGCGCGAGAAGGGCATGCTCGTCGAAGTCGCGGGCGACGGTGCTGCCGCGGTGAACATGGTCGCCAACGCCGAGCCCGGCTATTACGACTGCGTGCTGATGGATATCATCATGCCCGAGATGGACGGTTACAAGGCCACCAAGCAGATCCGCGATCTGCCGAACCGCGTGCGTGCGGGCATCCCCGTCATCGCGATGACCGCGAACTCCGAGGAAGCCGACAAGAAAGCCGCGAAAAAGGCCGGCATGGACGATTACATCGTCAAGCCCGTCGACAGCAACTATCTCGTCAGTGTCATTGCAAAGTATCTGTAAAAAAGAAAAAGAAGGACCCGGGAGCGATTCCGGGTCCTTTTTGCATCCGAACGAAAACAAAACCGCAGGAGTTCCTGCGGTTTTGTGCTTTGCGGGCTTACTGCTCTGCGCGGGGCGCGGGGCTCTCGCAGTAGATGCAGCGGTAGAGCTTCTTTTCCGCGTTGACGAGGCGGAACTCGTGGCGCAGCTCCTGCTCGACGGAGGTGATGCAGCGCGGGTTCTTGCAGCGGATGATGTCGGTGACGCGCTCCGGCAGGGAGAGCTTTTCGCGCTTGACGAGCTTGCCGTCGCGGATGATGTTCACCGTGATGCCGGGGTCGATGTAGCCGAGCACATCGAAGTCGATGTCCATGACCTGACCGATTTTGATGATGTCCTTTTTGCCCATCTTGGAGCTTTCGGCGTTCTTGATCATCGCCACGGTGCAGTCGAGCTTGCCGAGCTTCAGGATGTTGTAGATCTCCATGCCGCGGCCTGCGGTGATGTGATCGAGCACGATGCCGTCTTTGATCTGTCCGATGATCATACTTCCACCTCCAGAAGTTTGAGAATGAGTGCCATGCGAATGTATTTGCCGTTCAAAACCTGCTTGAAGTAGCAAGCACGCGGGTCGTCGTCGACGGCGACGGAGATCTCGTTGACGCGCGGCAGGGGATGCAAGATCGTGAGATCCTTCTTCGCGGTCTCGAGCTTTTCGGGCGTGAGGATGTAGGTGTCTTTCAGGCGCAGGTAGTCCGCCTCGTTGAAGAAGCGCTCACGCTGCACGCGGGTCATGTACAGGATGTCGAGCTGCGGCATGACATCCTCGAGAGAACGGACCTCCTCGTATTCGACGCCTGCGGGTTCGAGCACGTCGGTGATGAGGTAGCGGGGAACGACCAGCTCTTCGGGCGAGATCAGCACGAACTTCACGCCCGGGTAGCGGCTCATCGCGCACATCAGGGAGTGCACGGTGCGGCCGAATTTGAGGTCGCCGCAGATGCCGACGGTCATGTTGTCGAGGCGGCCCTTTTCGCGGCGGATGGTCAGAAGGTCGGTCAGGGTCTGCGTCGGGTGGTTGTGACCGCCGTCGCCCGCGTTGATGACGGGAACGCCTGCCGAACGGGAAGCAACGAGGGGCGCGCCCTCCTTCGGGTGACGCATCGCGATGATGTCCGCATAGCAGCCGACGGTGCGCACGGTGTCGGAAACGGATTCGCCCTTCGCAGCGGAGCTGGACTTCGCCTCGGAGAAACCGAGAACGTTGCCGCCGAGCTCATACATGGCGGCTTCGAAGCTCAGGCGCGTACGCGTCGAGGGCTCGAAGAACAGGGTGGCGAGTTTTTTGCCGTGGCAGGCTTCGCTGTACTTTTTCGGGTTTGCGATGATGTCTTCCGCACGGTCGATCAGCTCTGCGATCTCTTCGGTCGAGAGCTGCATGATGTCGATCAGGTTGTTCATGCGTTGGCTCCTTTGATCCAGCTTTCGTCGGAGGGGTTGTTGCGGAACGCGATAAGGCGCGCGACATCCTCCTGCTTGATGTAGCCCTCGTCCGCCGCGACCTTGGAGATGACGTCGAAGTCGGTGAGGGAAACGTTCTTGACATTGGCCGCCGCCATGCGGTCGAGGCCCTTCTTCATGCCGTAGGTGAAGATGCTGGCAACACCGAGCACTTCCGCACCCGCTTCACGCAGCGCTTCGACGACCTCGAGCACGCTGCCGCCGGTGGAGATCAGGTCCTCGACGACGACGACCTTCTGACCGGGCACGAGCTTGCCTTCGATCTGGTTGCCGCGGCCGTGATCCTTCGCGCCGGAGCGGACATAGCCCATGGGGAGCCCCATCAGGTGACCGGTGATCGCCGCGTGCGCGATGCCGGCGGTGGAGGTGCCCATGAGGACTTCGACCTCGGGATAGTGTTCTTTGATCACGGAAACGAGTCCGTTCTCCACATCCGTGCGGACGGCCGGCGCGGTGAGCGTCAGGCGGTTGTCGCAGTAGATGGGGCTCTTGATGCCGCTGGCCCAGGTGAAGGGCTCATCGGGGCGGAAGAAGACCGCGCCGATCGACAGCAGGTCTTTGGCGATGGTGATCTGGATATCGGTCATATGGATACTCCTTGAAAGTTTGATTGACGGTGGGTTTCAGCCGATGAATTCCGCGACGCAGCGGCGGTACGCGGCGACCGGGTCTTCGGCCTTGGTGATCGGGCGGCCGACGACGATGTAGTCGGAACCGATCTTGTTCGCCTCGGCGGGGGTGGTGATGCGCTGCTGGTCGCCCGCATCGGCGGAAGCGAAGCGGATGCCGGGGGTCACGGTGCAGAAGTCCTTACCGCAGCGCTCGTGCACGACGCCGGCTTCGAGGGGCGAGCAGACGACGCCGTCGAGACCCGCGTTCTTCGCGTTCTCGGCGTAGGACATGACGACCTCGGCGAGAGGCTCCTTGATGAGCAGCTCGTTCTCCATGCGCGCCTGATCGATGCTGGTCAGCTGGGTCACGGCGATGAGCAGCGGACGCGTGCCGTCCGGACGGGTCAGACCTTCGATCGCGCCCTTCATCATGTCGGAACCGCCGGCCGCGTGCAGGTTGACGATATCGACATCGAGGTTCGACAGCACCGACATCGCCTTTTTGACGGTGTTCGGGATGTCGTGCAGCTTCAGATCGAGGAAGATCTTGTGACCGCGCGCCTTGATCGCGCGGACGATCGCGGGACCTTCCGCATAGAACAGTTCCATGCCGATCTTGACGAACGGCTTTTCTTCGGTGAAGTTGTCGAGGAAACGGTAGGTCTCCTCCGCGCTTGCGAAGTCACATGCGATGATTACGTCTTTTCCCATTAGTTTGCCACTCCTATGATAGATTCCAAAGTTGTGATGTTGTATCTGTCCATCGTCTCGGGGAGCGCCCGGATGATGTCTCTTGCAATGTACGGATCGACCAGGTTCGCCGCGCCGATCTGCACGGCGGTCGCGCCCGCCATCATGAGCTCGAGCACGTTCTCCGCGCTCGAAACGCCGCCGAGCCCCACCACGGGGACCTTGACCGCTTTGGCGACCTGCGACACCATGCGCACCGCCAGCGGGAAGACCGCGGGTCCGGAGAGACCGCCCGTCACGTTTTTGATCACGGGGCGGCGCGTTTTGAGGTCGATGCGCTCGGCGAGCAGGGTGTTGATCAGGCTGATGCCGTCAGCGCCCGCGTCCTCGCAGGCCTTGGCGATGTCGACGATGCTCGTGACGTTCGGCGAAAGCTTCATGATCACGGGCTTGTCGGTGACTGCCTTGACCGCGCGGGTCACCTCCGCGGCGGCTTTCGGGTCGGTGCCGAAGCTCATGCCGCCGCCGTGGACGTTCGGGCAGCTGATGTTGACCTCGAACCAGGCGATCTGCTCATCGGCGGAAAGCTTTTCGGCGACGTAAGTGTACTCGTCGACCGAGAACCCGCTGATGTTCGCCATGATGGGCTTTTTGAAGCAGGCCTTGAGCTTCGGGAGCTCCTCGGCGAGGACCTTGTCGACGCCCGGGTTCTGCAGACCCACCGCGTTCAGAAGACCGGAGGGCGCTTCCGCGATGCGGGTGCCGGGGTTGCCGAAGCGGGGTTCCTTCGTCGTTCCCTTGAAGGAAAGGGAGCCGAGCACGTTGATGTCGTACAGCTCCGCGAATTCATAGCCGAAGCCGAAGGTGCCGCTCGCGGGGATGATGGGGTTGTCGAGTCCGACACCGCACAGCGTGACGTTCAGTCTTCCCATACGATCTCCTCCTTCTTCATGACGGGACCTTCCTTGCAGATGCGCTTGTTGCCGGTCAGGGTCTTGCAGGTGCAGCCCATGCAGGCGCCGAAGCCGCAGCCCATGCGCTTTTCGAAGCTGAGCTGACCCGAAGTGTTCGTGAAACGGCAGACCGCTTTGAGCATCGGCTCGGGTCCGCAGGTGTAGAAATAGCTGTATGCTTCCGGCAGGGCGTTCGTGACGAAGCCCTTCGTGCCGTAGCTGCCGTCGACCGTCGTGACGATCGTTTCGCAGCCGAGCGCGTGGAACTCCTCTTCGTAGAAGATCTCGCTTGCCGTGTTGAAGCCGAGGATCGCCGTGACCCGTTTTCCCTCGGCGAGCAGCTTCTTTGCGAGCAGGTACATCGGCGGGACGCCCGCGCCGCCGCCGAGCAGCACCGGGTGTTCGCCCGAAAGCGTGAGGTCGTAACCGTTGCCGAGACCAGTCAGGATGTCGAGCACCGTGCCGGGCTGCATCGCGGACATCTGCTCCGTGCCCGCGCCGACGACCTTGTAGATCAGCGTCAGGATGCCGTTTTCCGCATCGCACACGGAGATCGGGCGGCGGAGATAGCGTCCTTCGAGGCGCAGGTTCACGAACTGACCGGGCGCCGTGATCTCGGAAAGGTCGCCCGCAAGGCGCATTTCGAAAACGCCGGGGGCGAGCTTGCGGTTGGATTCGATGGTGAACAGCTGTTGCTTCATTCGTTTTCCTCCATGCTTTCATCGAGGTAGGCGACCTTGCCGTCCGCGATCGTCAGCAGGCACTTGCCCGCGACGGTCTTGCCGAAGAACGGGGTGTTGCGGCCGAGCGACAGGAAGCGTTCGGGGTCGACGACCTCTTCGGCGTTCAGGTCGAACAGCGTGAGGTTCGCGGGTTTGCCCTCTTCGAAGGGGTTGTCCAGCCCGAAGCGCGCGTTCGGCTTGTCGGTCAAAAGCGAGAGCACCGTTTCCAACGGAAGGATGCCGGGCTTGACCAGGTCGGTGTACAGCACGGGGAACGCAGTTTCGATGCCGACGATGCCCATCGCGCTCTTTTCGAGCCCGCGGCTCTTTTCTTCGACGGAGTGCGGCGCGTGGTCCGTTGCGATCATGTCGATCGTTCCGTCGAGCACGCCTTCGATGAGCGCAAGCCGGTCGGATTCGTCGCGTACGGGCGGGTTCATTTTGAAGCGCCCGTCTTCTCGGAGCATCGCGTCGTTCATCACGAGGTAGTGCGGCGCGGTCTCGCAGGTGATGTCGACGCCGTTCGCCTTCGCTTCGCGGATGAGCTGCACGCTCTCCTTGCAGGAAACATGGCAGACGTGGTAGCTGCAGCCCGTTTCCTTGACCAGCTCGATGTCGCGGCGGATCGGACCCCATTCGGATTCCGAGCAGATGCCGCGGTGACCGTGTTCTTTCGCATAGGTGCCGTCGTGGATGTAACCGCCCTTCAGCAACGATTCATCCTCGCAGTGCGCAGCGAGGACCTTGCCGAGGCGTGCGCATTCCTTCATGGCGGCGCGCATCATCTCTTCGCTCTGCACGCCCTTGCCGTCGTCGGAAAAGCCGCACACATCCGGTGCCATCGCTTCGAGGTCGGCGAGCGTTTGCCCCTTTTCGCCGCGGGTCACCGCGCCGTAAGGAAGAACCTTGACGACAGCGTCCTTTGCGATGACCGCCAGCTCGGCGTCGAGCCCCTCTCTGCAGTCGGGCATGGGGTTCAGGTTCGGCATCGCCAGCACGCAGGTGTAGCCGCCGTGCGCACAGGCGCGCGTTCCGGCGGACATGGTCTCTTTATAAGAAAAACCCGGCTCTCTCAGATGAACGTGAACATCCGAAAAACCGGGAAAGACAAATAACCCCTCGCAGGAGATGACACGGTCACCCTCCGCCGGCGAACCGCCGAAACCGAGCTTACCGTCACGGACGGAAACGTTGCCCTTTCGCAACACGCCGCCGCGGAAGATCGTAGCATCCTGAAAAAAGAAGTTCATTCCGTTTCCTTTCATAAAAAATGCGCTGTCCCAAAGGGCTGCGCGTCCGTTTCCGGGCCCGTCGCATGCGCTCCGGGTCCTGCGGCTTGCGGCCGCTTTTTTTCTGTTCGATTTATTATAAACGAACGCGGAAAGGGTGTCAAGAAAGCGCACCGGGTTTCCGTCATCGCCTTTTTTTCGCAACGCGATAGAGGAAAATATATCAAAACGGGCGGTGGATGCACCGCCCGTTGGGGTTCAGTTCTTTTTCGCCGAGAACTCACCGGCAAAGTAAACGATGAGCGCGACGACCATGCCGTTGATCGAAGCGATGCCCCAATGCAGCAGGTTCGCCACGACCGCGCCCGCGATGACGGCGAGCACCGCGAACCAGTTGACCGTGCGGTCCGTTTCGACGGTGGCGTAGTTCTTTTTGTTGCGGAAGTAATCCGCGATGAGGATGATGCCGACCGGCGGCAGCGTGCAGTTCAGAATGTTCAGCCAGCCGCAGAAGTTCCAGTACAGCCAGTCCGCCGCGATGGTGCCGATGAGACCCGAAATGAGCACCATCGGCTTCTTCTTCGTGCGGAAGATGTTCGCGAGACCGAGACCCGCGGAATACAGCGCGTTGTCGTTGGTGGTCCAGATGTTGAGACCGAGCACGATCACCGCGGGGACGAACATGCCGAGGTAGACCATGACCTCGAAGATGTCGTTGCGGGCGAGCGCGGAGCCGGCGGGGATGTAGATCGACGCGATCGCGCCGAACAGGAACATCAGCGAGTTGCCGATGAAGAACGCGACGACCGTGACCCAGAACGCGGTCTTGCCGTTTTTCGCAAAGCGGGTGAAGTTCGGAGTCGCGCTGCCGCCCGAAACGAAGGAGCCGATGACGAGACCCGCGCCGCCGATGACCGTGAGCTTGCTGCCCTCGGAGATGCGCGCGAAGTTTTCGATGAGCGTGCCGTTGCCGGTCATGACCGCCTTGACGCATGCCCAAAGACCGAGCAGGGCGACGCAGGGCACGGCGATGTAGCTGATGACCGTCAGCGACTTGATGCCGAAGTAGGCGGAGCCCGTCATCAGGATGCCGGCGACCGCGATGAGCAGCCACTTCGCGGTCTCGCCGCCGCCGAGCACTTCGCTCGCGATCGGGATGGCGAACATCGCGAGACCCACGCCGAACCAGCCGATCTGCGTGAAGGAGATCATCGCGGAGGGCAGGTAGGAGCCCTTGACGCCGAAGGCCTTGCGCGAGAGCAGGTCGAGGCTCATGCCGGTTTCCGCGCCGACGTAGCCGAGCAGCCCCGTATACGCTCCGAGAATGACGCCGCCGAGCAGCAACGCCTTGAGAAAGCCCCCAAAGTCGAGTCCGTCCGCCATCTGCTGACCGACCCACATGCTGGCGGAAAAGAAGGTGAAGCCGAGCATGATGGCGAACATGGTCGTGAGGCTGCGGCGCTCGCTCTTCGGCACCGCAGCCGAGGCGAAATCGATATCGACGGGTTGTTTGTTTTCCATGGTGTTTTCCTCCCAAAAGATCGTTTCAGATCATGTATTTCTTCAGTGTTTGCGTGAAGGCGGCGATGCGCTCCTCGGCGATCTCCTTCAGCGTCACGCCCCCGAGCGCGGCGATGAAGCCCTTTTCCTGGTGGTACAGCCAGCGGTTCTCCCGTTCGTCGAGCCGCTCGTAGTGCACGTCCGCAAGCCACTCATCGTAACCGATGTCGAGCGGGTGACCGAGCTTCTCGGCAACGAGGCTGCCGAAGTCGATCGCATCCGCGCGGTCGCGGATCGCCTCCCAGAACTCGAGCACCTCTTCGATGTGCTTGCTGATCTCATAACGGCGCGCGCCGCCGTCGTAGATGGTGCATTTTTCGAACAGCGGGCAGCGCTTGGACAGCGTCTGCCGGCGGAACTCGGGCGCGATGATGCCGCCCTTCCAGTAGAAGTCGACGAGCGCGGTGTTGATGCCCGAAACGCCCTTGTCACCGGGCTCGTAGCAGTTGAACACGCCCTCGTAGTAAACGGTGATGAAGCCCTCGAAGTGCGGCCAGTAGGCACGGATCTCGCGGGTGAGCTTTTCGAGCACGTCGATGCCCTGCCTGCCGCCGATGGTGAAGAAGATGATGTTGCGCAGCTCGGCGCCGCGGGCGCGGTAGATGTCGATGACGTACTGCAGGCATTTGACGAGCGTTTCGCCCGAGGCGATGATGTCGCCGATGAGCAGGCTCGACCCCGGGATGAGCGACAGCTTGTTGTACTTGATCTCCAGCCCGTCGAGGCGTCCGTCCTTGAAGACGCGCTCGCTCGAGAGGAAGCTGATGTCGTGTACGCGGATGTGCTCGTTGAAGCAGCTTTCCTCAATGGGGTAGTTCAGCGCGCCGCGCAGGATGGAAAGGATGTTCGCGCTCGTGATGCAGCCCTTGTTCTTCAGGTGCCAGAGCATCTGCGAGGTGGAGTTCAGCAGGCACTTGTAGACCTCGTAGCCGACGACCTCGGGGGCGTTCATGAGTTTGCGCGTTTCCGCTTCGGAAACGACGTAGTATTCGTTCAGATAATCGGTGCCGGCGAGCTTGTAGCAGCTGACGCCCTGTTCGAAGAATTCGTGTTCGAGATAGATGTTGTTCCGGTCGTTTGCCATGCGGTTCTCCTTTCGTTCCGAAAAAATACCGCCGAAGCGCGGGGCTTCCGGCGGTTTGCTTGGTCAACGGGGGATCAAAGGGGACACGGGACCCGTCGGGACGGTTTTCGGCGTGCCGGCGGTCTTCATTTGCGTGTTTCTCCCTTGATATCGCTTCAGTTCATTATAGAATCCGTTCGGCGCGGTGTCAACGGAAACGGACGCGCCGCGCGGCGGGTATCCGGGGCAAAAAAAGGTTTCCGTCCGCCTGCGTGCGTGCTATGATGGGGAAAAGCGCAAAAGGAGAACACGGGCATGGGTTGGCTGTTCGGCGGCAGACGCGGGCGCTGCGACGATTGCGGGGAGACCGCGACCCTGACGAAGACCGGGAACGGGCGCCGGGTCTGCGCGGATTGCTTGGCGGATTACCGCCGCTGTTCGGTCTGCGGGAAGTATTTCCCCGAGGAGGAGATCATGTTTTCCTTCGACAAAAAGCTCGAATTTTGCGATGTTTGTTTTGAAGTCATGGCGGAGGATCTGATCGATTGAAGGAGCGGAACGGAAAAGGCGCGGGCGTCGCGCTGGTGTTGCTGTCGGCGTTCCTGTACGGGGCGACGCCGATGCTCACCAAACAGACTTATCTCATCGGGAGCGATCCGCTCACGAGCACCCTGCTCCGCGCGTCGCTGGCGCTGCCGTTGCTGGCGCTCATCGTGGTGCTCAAGGGCGAAAGCCTGCTGCTGAAACGGCATGAGATCCTGCCGATGACCGCAACGGGGCTTGCGGGCGGCGTGACGATGATCCTGCTCGCGGGGAGCTACGCCTACATCCCGGTCGGCGTGGCGACGGTCATGCACTTCGTGTACCCTGTGCTGGTCGCGCTGCTCGGGCGTGTTTGGCTGAAAGAACGGCTCAACGGCAAAAAGCTGCTTGCGCTCGTGCTTTCCGTTTCGGGCATCCTGTGCTTTTTCGAACGCGGCGGGCAGGTGCTCGACCTGCGCGGCGTCGCGATGGCACTGTGCTCGGGGCTGACCTTCGCATGCTATGTCATTTTGATGGGGCGCCCTGTCATCCGCGATATGTGGTATATGCGCACCGCTTTTTGGAACGCCGTGTTCGGCGTTGTCGCGGCGGGCGGATACGGTCTGGTGACGCACGGCATCCGCACGGATTTCGATCCGCGGTGCTACCTGTACATGCTCGCGGTCTCCGTGCTGACGATGGGCGTGGCGGTGCCGGCGCTGAAGGTCGGCGTGCGGCGGATCGGCAGCCTGCCCGCAAGCGTTCTGTCGACGCTCGAGCCCATTTCGAGCGTGATCCTGTCCGCGATCTTTCTCGGGGAGACGATCTCGCCGATGCGCCTGCTCGGCTGCGTGCTCGTCATCGCGAGCGTCGTGGTCATCGCACTGGCGGAAACGAAGCGTTCCGAATAACGAATACCGATCAAAGAACCCCCGGCGGAAAACGCCGGGGGTTTTCGTGTCTTTCGGGAAACGCCGCTTACATCCACGCGGGTCTGCCGAGCGTCTTGTAAACCTCGAGTGCGGCGGAAAGGACCTTGCCCGTGTCCTCGCGGAACAGCAGCGCCGCATCCCCGTCGAGCGGGGTCGGCGTGCGGTTGATCACCACGAGGTTGCGCCCGGGGTAGTACTGCGGCAGGTCCGCCGCGGGATACACGGACAAGGAAGTCCCCGCGACGATCAACAGATCCGCGGAGAACATGCGCGCCTTCGCCGTGCGCAGCACGCCCTCATCGAGCGGGTCGTCGTACAGAACGATCCCGGGGAGGAGCGTCCCACCGCATGCGGGGCAACGGGGCACGGGCGCGTCCGTGCGCACGACCTCTTCGGGGAAATACTTGGCGCAATCGGCGCAGCGGTTCTCGCGGATGCTGCCGTGCAGTTCGAGCACGCGTACGGAGCCCGCCCGTTGGTGCAGCCCGTCGCAGTTCTGCGTCACGACGGAAAGCCGTCTCTCTTTTTCGAGCGCCGCGGCGGCAAAATGCCCGGGGTTCGGTTCCGCCGGCGCGAGAAACACTTCGCGGTAGTAGCGCCAAAACAGCTCCGGCAGTCGGTCCGCAAAGTCCCGCGTGAGGATGCGTTCCGGCGGGTAGCCGTAGGTCCGTGCCGCCGCTTCCGCGGCACCGGGGGAACGGAAATCGCCGAGTCCGCTTTCCGTCGAAAAGCCCGCGCCCGTCATGAGCACGCCGTTGTTCGCTTTTTTCAGCATCGCCGCCAAACGGGCGACGCGTGTTTTGAAATCTTCCATGGCTCCAGTATAACACAGGTACGCAACGGGGCGGCGACCACTGCCCGGGAAAACAAAGGACCCCGTCCCCAAGGAAGGGGACGGGGTCGTGCCGGGAGCGGAGGATCCGGAGATCCGTCCGTCCCGTGCGGGGTTTTTATTTTGCCATCGCGGCTTCCGTTGCGGATTCCGCCGCAAGGTAACCGGACATGTAAGCCCACAGCTGGAGCTCGCCGCCGAATGCGGGCGCGGTCGCGCCGAGGCAGTCGGTACCGGCTGCGTACAGGCCGTTGATCACGGTCTCACCGTCGGTGGTGACGACTTCGAACTTCTCGGAAACATCCAGACCGCCGATGGAGCTGTAGGGACGCGGTGCCGCCTTGAAGGCGTAGAGCTTGCCGCCCTCGATGGAAACGAGGTTCGCGGCCGCCTTGCCGAGCGCGTCGACGCCGGTGCTGCAGGCCTCGTTGTAAGCCGCATAGGTCGCGGAGAGGACCGCGGGATCCATGTTCAGCTTCGCTGCCAGCTCTTCGATGGTATCCGCGGAGACCACGATGCCGACCTCTTCACATGCCGCGAGGACTTCGGGCATTTCGGGGATGGGCGTGTTGAGCGGGAAGGTCGCGTAACCGTCGTTGCAGAACAGCTCGACGTGGTTGGCCGCAAAGCCGTTCGCGGTGATGTTGTCGATCCAGTTCTGGTTGACGATGGTGTAGTAGATGTCGCCTGCCAGCGGCCATGCCCACATCATATCCTCCGCAACGTTGCGGGTGCCGTCCTTGGAGACCCACAGGGAGTCGTGGGAAGCGACGATGATGTTCGGAACGTCGTTGAGGGACCACGCCGCGAGGTCGTCACGCCAGATATCCCAGGTGCCGTCGGTCGCCCACTGCGTTTCGAAGGCGTTCAGCTGCGGCATGGTGGAGATGTTGTGCACGCCGCCCCACATGGAAGCGTTCATGCCCAGCGTGCCCGCGCCGATCTCGATCGCGTTCTTCATCAGCTTGCCGTCATTCTGCGCCATGCCCCACAGCCAGAAATCGCCGGTGTTGTACTCGGTCATCATTTCGCTGTTGCCGCCGAAGCCGCCGGTCGCGAGGATGATGCTCTTTGCATTGATCACGTATTCGGTGCCGTCGACCATGTTGTGCGCCTTCACGCCCGTCACGGTGTTGGTCGCCGCGTCGTAGATGAGCTCATAGCCCTCGGTCTCGAGCATGTACTTGCCGCCGAGCGCCTCGTAATCTTCCATCATGCGGTCGAAGCAGGCGTGGATGCGGGGCAGGTTCGCTTCACCTGCGCTGTCGCAGTAGTAGAACTGGGTGTGCCACGGACCCCAGAAGCCGAGACGCGGCGCGCCGAAGTAGTAACCGTGACCGATCAGCCAGTCGACGAGGGGACCGGAAACGTTGAAGGTGTTGTCCCAGTAACGCTCCGCATACTTGTTGCCGACGCCGAGGACGCCGGTGGAGGTCAGGTACTCCGCGATCTCATCGGTGTTGACGAAGAAGGTGCCTTCGGTCTTCTTGATCTCTTCCGCATCGTCGCGGTGGCTTGCACGCATGTCGATGTCGGTCTCGGTCGCGGTCGCATAGACCTCGGAGAGCTCGGAGTTGAACGCGAGCAGGGAGGTCGTCGCGGAGGAAGTTCCGCCGTAGGAACCGGACTTTTCGATGGCGAGGACATTGACTTCCTTGCCGGCGGCCTGCTGCAGCTCGGCAACGCGCATCGCAGCGGCGGAACCCGTGCCGCCCATACCGACGACGAGGACGTCCACATCGATGGTCTGCGTCTCACCGGGGACGAGGTTCAGCTCGCCGTAGAAGTTCTGCAGCGCGCTTGCCGGGGTGCCGGCAGCTTCGAGGGCCTGCGTGAGCGCATCCGCGATCGCGGCCTTGATGCCGTTCGAAGAGGTGGTTGCACCGCAGATGGCGTCGACGGACAGGCTGTTGTGCTCGATGATGCGGGGCAGCATCAGGTCGATCGCCGTCTGGATCAGGTGCTCGGTCTCGGCGGCTGCTTTGATCGCGACGTCGATGGTGAGGATGTTCGTTTCGCTGACCGTGATGGTGACGGGGATCTCACGGGTCTGCGAGAAGCCCGCGCCGTAGCCGGTGTAGGTGCCCGGCTTCATCTTGACCGCGGGGATCTCGATGGTCTCGCCCTTGGCGAGGGCGATGGCTTCCGCCGCTGCGTTCTTCACCGCGGTGGAGGTGACGGTCGCGCCGGTGACGGTTTCGACATCCGCGCTCTGTGCGGCCTTGATGGCTTCCGCCAGCTGCGGCATCGCCGCGCCGCCGAGGGCGGGGGTCTCGTTCGCGCCGGTCACGGTCACATCGGTGATGCCGTTCGCGTCTGCGGTCACGGTGACGGTGACGTCACCGGCAAAGCCCTTCGCGTTCGCGCTGTAGGTGCCCGCGTTCCAGGTGCTTTCGGCACCCGCCGCAACGGAACCCATCAGCATCGCAGCGGTCAGAAGCATTGCAATGCTCTTTTTCATGTTCGTTGTTCCTTTCTTCCATTTT
This sequence comes from Clostridia bacterium, assembly GCA_030526425.1. Classification (GTDB taxonomy): domain Bacteria; phylum Bacillota; class Clostridia; order Christensenellales; family CAG-138; genus CAG-1024. Next base: position 59,718 of record JAUNCT010000009.1, on the reverse strand, counting down.
CGGAGCATTCGCTCCGTATTTATCGCTAACATTGTATCAAAAACTCGGAAAAACGGTGTTGCGAATCTTGCGGTTTTGTGTATAGTATTTGCTATACACAACCGGGAGGTCCGACGCATTGTATTCGCATCAGCTGGAAACCTTTCTGTCCGTCGTGAAGTACGGCAGCTTCACCAAAGCCGCACGGGGGGAGTACATCACCTCCTCGGCGATCGTGCAGCAGATCAACCTGCTCGAAAAGCGGCTCGGTTGCAAGCTTTTCGTGCGCACGAACCACGGCGTCGCGCTGACGCCCGCGGGTGAAGTGCTGGCGGAAGAGGCGGAGGATTATATCCGCCATGCGAAAGCGATTTCCGAGCGCATGCGCAAAGCAGCGGAGCACCGCTCCATCCGGCTCGGGTGGTCGACGGGGGCGGAAGACCCGCGCTTCCTTTCGGAATGTCTGCGGTACCGCGACGCGCACCCCGGGCTCGAGGTCGTGCTCACGCACATCGCGGGGAGTGCGATCGACGGGTTGCGGCAGGGGGATTTCGATCTTTGCCAGTATTTCGAGTGTTCCTTCCTTGCGGAGTACGGGTACGGCTTCGCGCACCTGTACGATGCGGGGCAGTGCATCGTCGTCCGGGCCGGGCATCCGCTCGCCGGGCGCGAACGGGTCACGCTCGAAGACCTTGCGGGGACGGAGATCGTGATGCTTGCGGAAGGGATCCTGCCCGATCACGACGCCTTCGCGGAGCTCGTTGCCGAAACGGGTGCCGCTGTGAAGACGAAGCGATTTGCCGACTACGGCTTCGAAACGCAGAACTACTGTTACGCGAAGGGCGTGCCGTTCCTCGGCGTGGAGTCGCTGCGGCATGTGTACGCGCCGCTCATTGCCGTGCCCGTGGCGTGGGACGTCCCCGTGCGCATGGGGCTCATCTACAGGGAGCCCGCATGGAATGACCTTACCGCCCTCGTCGGGGCGATCAGCAGTGCCTTTGGGGGCTGACGAAAGGATGCGAAAAAGGGACACCGCGTTTCGGCGGTGTCCCTTTGCTTGTTTTGGTCACTTGTTCTCTTCGGAAGCCGGGGCGGGTGCGCTCGCGGCGGGCTGCTGCGGTGCTTCTGCTGTTGCGGGCGCGGCGGGTGCCTGCGGCGCCTGCGTCCCAACGGGCGCCGTGTTGCCGAAAACGATATCGGCGCGGCGGTGCAGCACGATGGATACGACCTCCAGCACGGCGACGACCAGCAGCGCGATGCCGAGGAAGATCCACTTGCCGTCGGCGGCGCGGGCGGGGTAGAACAGCGCGAAGAAGCCCATGACCAGCACGGGTGCCGCGCAAGCCGCGGGGATCCACCAGCGGCGGGCCTGCAGCTTCCAAAAGCCGAAGGCGCGCTCGAGCATCGAGAAGCCCACGTAGATCAGCGCGATCGCCAGCAGCACCGTGAGGATGCCGGAAAGGATCGCGGGCTTGAAGATCAGGTAGAAACCGAGCGCGAACACCGTGACGCCCGAGGCAAAGTCCTTCGTGGGCAGCAGGTGCGCCCCTTTGAACGCCTTCAGTCCGATGTGCGCCGCGCCGGAGAGCGCGATGAGGATGGCGAAGATCCTTGCGATGATGCGCTCCGAAGCGCTGCGCGCGACGATGAGCAGAACGCCTGCGGCAAGCGCCGCGACGGCGATGCCGATGTGTTGCCAAAGCCCGTCCTTTTTCTTGGCGGGGTCGTTATTGCGGTTGAATTTCACAGTCGTTTCCTCCGTGTCCCGGTTCGGGACGGCAGTGGGAGGCGCCCTCAGCGGGGAGGACGCCCTCCGTGTTGTTCGGTTCAGTCGTCGAAGAGGTTGAAGGGACCTTCGTCGCCGTCGTCGTCCGTGTCGAACGGATCGTCCGCTTCGGGCGCTTGGAAGTCGTCATCGAAGGGGTAACCCTCGGCCGGCGGTGTCGGCGGCGTCTTCTTCTTGGTCCGGTGCTGCTTCTGCTGCTGTCTGCGGCGGCGCGCTGCCTCCTTGCGGGCGGCTTCCTTGCGCTGCTTTTCCTTGACCATCACGTAGACGAGCACGCCCACGGCGCCGAGGAACAGGATGCCGAGGAAGATCATGATCTTCGTGAACATGGACATTCCGCCGCTCGTCGTTGCCGCAACGGCTTCCTCGGTCATGTAACCGCACACGGAGCAGACGCCGACGCGGACGCCCTTCTTCGTGCTCGAGTTGTAGTAGGTGAACTGGTGCGTGCCGAAGTCGCCCTGATCGCCGCATTCACACGCGTGCCAATGGTACGAGGAGTCGGATTCGTACTTCGTGCCGTAGGCGTGGATGTGCGGGGTGAGGGTCGGCGTCGGGGTCGGCAGGGCGGGCACCGGCGTGACCGAATACGGGGTCGCCGTCGGGATCGCCGTCGGGCGGTAGGTGTACGTGTAATCGTAATCGTCGTCATCGTCACCGCCGTTGGAATCGACGTAGATCTTCGCGGACTTGGTGTCGATCTGTCCGTCGGCGTTCTCGAAGGTCGCGAAGACCGACCAGCCGTTCAGCGAGGAGGGGATCTTCGAGAGCTTCAGCTTTTCTTCCGCATAGCCGGAGACCTTCAGCCCGCTGAAGCGGGAGGACGCCTTCGACGCCTTGATGGTGTCGCCGCCCTTGGTGAAGTACCAGGTGACGGTGTCGTAATTGTCCGCACGGGCGATGAACGAGGTGCTGTCGCCGGAGCTGACGGATTCGCCGCTCGGGTGCTTGGTGATCACCGGGTTCAGGCGCGAATACGGGTTCGCGAGCTTGATGGCGTTGGAGTAGACCGCTTCCTCCTCGGAGGCGTCGGCGTTCCACACCTTGATGAACAGGTAGTAGTACGGGTCGGTCTTCGTGGATTTGAAGGTGACCTCGCGGGAGACGGAGTTCGAACTCGTCGTGCTTTCCTTCAGCAGCGTCGCGCCGGAAACGGAGTTCGAGGTGTTCACGAACCACTTGTACGCGTATCTGCTGCAACCGGAGAACTTCGCCGTCAGCGTGCAGGTGCCGTCCACGGGGTCCTGACCGCCGGCGGAGATGCTGACCGCGGGGATGTCCGCACCGACGTGGATGTAGGCGCGGTCGGTCTCCACCGAACCGTGGGCGTTGGTGAACACCGCGTACACGGCGAAGCCGTTGGCCTTGACGGGGATCTTCGAAAGCTTGAGCGTGCCCGTGCTGTAGCCGGAAACGGAGATGCCGGAGATGTAGTTCGACACCTTCGAGGCTTTGAAGTTCGTGTCGCCGTCGGTGAAATACCAGGTGACGGTGTCGTACTTGTCGGCCTTTGCGACGAACGCGGCGCTGTCGCCCGCCTCGACGACTTCGCTCGTCGGGTGCTTGGTGATGACGGGCAGGTCCTTCGAGGGCGCCGGGCTCGGCGTGCGGTAGGAGGACGAGTAGGGGTTGATCAGGCGGATGACCTTCGAATACACGGGGTTCCCGCCGTTGTCGCCGTTGCCGACGACGAGGTAGTAATAGTAGTAATCCTCGGTCATGGAGGACTGGAAGCCGCAGTCGAGCGTGATGGTGCTCGAGGAGGTCTTGCCGCCGTTGACGAGCGTGCCGCCCGAGGTGGAATCCGAGGTGTTGCGGTACCACTCATAGGTGTAATTCGAGCAGCCGGAAAGGTTCGCCGTCAGCGTGCAGGCGCCGGTCTGCGCGTTCTGCGGGCCTGCGGTCAGGGAGACCACGGGCGTTGCTGGACCGGGCGTGGGACCCTTGACGTTCAGCGTGACGTGGGTCACATAGGTGTAGCTTTCCCCGCCGAGCGTGTAGCTGTAGGTGTAGTCGAACCGGGCGGTGCCGCCGGCGTTCGCCTTGACCGTGAGTGTGAAGACCTTGCGGTCGCCGCGCGTGACGCAGCTGCCCCTCAACGTGGAAAGGATGCCGCAGTTTTCGCTTTTGTTGACGGTGATGGAGCTCACGGCGATGCCGGGGCTCGCGACGACAAGGTCGAAGGTCGTCTCCTCATTGACGGCGGCGTTGAAGGACATGCTGCCCTGGTCGACCGTATCCGCCATGACCGGCAGCGCCCCGCACAGCACCGTGAACAGTGCCAGCAGCAGTGCCGTCAGCCGCAGTGTTTTTCCAAATGATCTCATATCGTTGTTCCCCCTTCGAAAGCAACTTGGGAAGAGTTTTTCTCTTTTCAAGTATAGCGCAAATACAGGTTGAAAATTGGGAATAATTTGTGAAGAAACCTTTGCCGCGGAGACACGATTCCGCACCCCTGCCGGGCGCCGCAAAGGCGATTCCGCCATTGACAAGGGAACGCCGATTCGGTCATAATATATATAATTACGATACGACATCAACGATACATTTCCCAACCGCGCATGCCGCCGCAACGGCACGGCGCTTTCTGTTTGTCACCGAATCCCCGCGAAAGGACGGACCCCGCCTATGAAGAAGAAACTCGCGCTCATCGCACTCGTGCTCATCACCTGCCTGACGGCGGTTGCCTGTTGCCGGCACGACTGGACCGATGCGACCTGCGGCGCCCCGGCGACCTGTGCCAAGTGCGGGAAAACGAAGGGCTCGCCCACGGGCGCGCACACCTGGAAGGAAGCGACCTGCACCGAACCCAAGACCTGCACCGTCTGCGGGCTGACCGAGGGTGAAGCCGCGGGACACACGGCGGAAAGCGTCCCCGCCGTCGCGCCGACCTGTACGGATGACGGATTGACCGAGGGCGAACGCTGCGCGGTCTGCGGCGAGTGGATCGTTGCACAGCAACCCGTCCCCGCGACGGGGCACGCGTGGAAAGACGCGACCTGTACCGAACCCAAGACCTGCACCGTCTGCGGCGCGACCGAAGGCGAGCCCGCAGGGCATATCCGCGGGGAAGCGACCTGCACAGAACCCGCGCGCTGCACCGTTTGCGGCGAACCCGAGGGCGAAGCCCCCGGGCATGTGTTCACCGAAGCCACCTGCACCGAGCCTGCCGTCTGCACGGTCTGCGGCGCGGAAGGCGAACCCGCGAAGGGGCACACCGAAGAGAAGGACGAAGCCGTTGCCCCGACCTGCGAAGAGAAGGGACTCGGCGAAGGCGCGCATTGCGCGGTCTGCCAAACGGTCCTCGTCGCGCAGCCGGAGATCCCCGCGACGGGTCACACCGAGGTGAAGGACGCGGCGGTCGCGGCGACCTGCACCGAACCCGGCAGCACCGAGGGCGTGCACTGCGAAGTTTGCGGCAAGGTCCTCGTGGCGGCGGAAGAGATCCCGGCGACGGGGCACACCGAAGCGGTCGATGTGGAAGTACTGCCGACCTGCATCGGCACGGGTCTCACCGAAGGCAAGCACTGCTCCGTTTGCGGTGAAGTGCTCGTCGCGCAGGAAGTCGTCCCCGCGATGGGTCATACCGAAGAGAAAGACGCGGCGGTGGCGCCGACCTGCACGGAAACGGGCTTGACCGAGGGCGCGCACTGCGCGGTCTGCGGCGAGGTGCTGGCGAAACAGGAAGAAGTCCCGGCAACGGGTCACACCGAACAGAAGGACGAAGCGGTGGCGCCGACCTGCACGGAAACGGGCTTGACCGAGGGCGCGCACTGTGCGGTCTGCGGTACGGTGCTCACCAAGCAAGAAGAAGTCCCCGCGACGGGGCACGCCGTGGTCATCGATGAAGCGGTGGCGCCGACCTGTACGGAAACGGGTCTCACCGAAGGCAAGCACTGCATGACCTGCAGCGAGGTGCTCGTCGCGCAGGAGATCATCCCCGCGAACGGACACAGCTGGACCGCCGCGAACTATCAGGAACCGGAGATCTGCTCCGTCTGCGGCGCAGTGCAGGGCACGCCCGTCATGAGCGACTTCGAACGTTACGGCATCCGCGCGGAAATGGAAGCCGGCGTTGGTTATGAGTATGAGACCGATTGCGAGCGCAAGCCCGAGCGCAACCGCACCAAGGGCGTTGCGACCGTCGTCGCTTACGATATCACGGAAGGCGATGCGGAGCGCGGGCTCGAAGCGAAGGAAGGTTACGAGTGGCGCACGGCGAGCTTCAGCCTCGTGTTCGGCGACAAGTACGCGCGCTTCTACGGCGTGAAGACCGACTTCTGCATCGAAAACGCTTACGATATGGCGAAGCTCGATGAGACCTTCGTGCTCGGCGAAGCGAAGGACGGCGTCCGCGAGGGCACCTTCACCGTCAACTGGCACGGCAAGGACTACGACGGTTGCCGCGTGATCGTGACCGAAACGCCTTCGGCTTGGGTGTTCGTGCCCGAAAAGGAAGGCTATGAGGAGCGCTGCGGCATGACGATCTCCTTCCTCGTGCCCAGGGGCTACGACGGCATGTGCGCGGGTCCCTGCGACGCGGCGGCAGACAATGTGGCGGTCACCGAAAACGGAACGACCGGCGTGCTGTTCTTCCGCTACAAATAAAGGATACATTCCGAACCCGACGGCAACGCGTTCCCCGCGTTGCCGTTTTGCATGCCCCGAACCCGCCGCGGTTGCGGAAACACGGGGGCGTATCCCGCCGCGGGCGCGCTGTTGCAACCTGCGGAACGGGTGCTATAATAGTTGCACGATCCAAGGAACGAGTTGCTCCGCGAACGGCGGGGCGGAAAAGGAGGAAGAACGATGTTCACTGCGATCTTGTTGGTTTTGTTTCTCGGGGGCGCGCTCAGCCTCGCCTTCCGGCTCACCGGTGCGCTGATCGCGGCGCTGCTTTGGCTGTTCGTCAAGATCCCGCTCGCGCTCGTGTTCTGGGTGCTCGGTCTCGCGCTGTGCTGCACGCTGATCCTCATCCCGCTCGGGCTCCGCTGCCTCGGGCTCGGCACGCGCCTGTTCATCCCCGGTATCTGACGGGGAAAGCGAATCAAACAAAAATGCAAAAAAAGACGCACCCCGACCGGGTGCGCCTTTTGTCGTGTACGAGGGGGAACGGTGTCCTTACGTCCGAGCGGATTCTCCGCAGGAGTTCATCAATGCGGACTTCGACATGGACATGGCGAAGCGGGGATTGATGGAATTCGCGAAGGTCGGCGGATACGACAACATGAGCAAAGACCCGTACGGCATCGTCGATACGTTCATCGAGGAGTACGCGGGAAAGAACCGACCCGCCGAGTACCTGCCGCAGAAAGCCATCGACTTCGCAAACGCGTGCGATATTTCCGTACCGCTCGTCGCGCGGAGCAACGAGCAGTTCATCGCGGATCGTAACGACACGAACAAGCAGATGGTGCGATTGCTCGCGGACGATCTTGTGAAAAGTTCGGGCTTATCGCCGCCGGAGGCGGTCGGCAAGGCACAGTATATGCTGTTCCAATCTCCGCAGAGCTACACGTTGCAGAAGACGTACAGAGAGAAGCTCGCGAACGGGAAGACGACGGTGTTCTCGACAACGAACATCACGCCCGAGCAGGACGCGGAGTATATGCGGGCTGTTGAGAACGGGGACACGGAAACCGCACGGCGGATGGTGGAAGAGGCGGCTGTTTCGAGCGGAGCGTACACAGATGATAACGGAGACGTTTTGTTCGGATATCATGCGATGGATAATGACTTTACTGTTTTCGACAGATCGAAACTCGGAGGTGTTACGGACAGCAATGCGGACAGCGGTCTTACTGCTGTAACATCGCATATCGGGTTTTGGTTCAACACGAATGATTTGCGCGGGGCAATGTTCTCCGATAAATCCATTGGCTCATATTTCATGTTTGAAAACCCGATGTCGGTATATGACCTCGAAAGCTTGAAGTATGACATATTGGAAAGAACGGGAACGGATGCGGATGATCTTGAAGATGCGTTCTTTGAAGGTGACAAAGATTATCTCGACAGAGTCGGAAAAGAATATTCCGATGCGCTGAAGGAAGAAGGATACGATGGAATCATCGTTGAAAACGACAATGAATTCGGCGGCAAATCCATCGTTGTATTCGACAGTTCGTATGCAAAGTCCGCAGATACGGTAACACGCGATGATTCCGGCAATGTCATCCCTCTGTCCGAACGGTTCAATACCGATAAAGACGATATTCGGTATTCGACGACTGGCTTGCTTGATGCAAACGGGAACAAGGTTTTTACCGAGGAAAAGCTGAAAAGCAATGCGATGTCCGTGCTTTCGATGGAAAGCGTTGCAAACCTTACCGGAAACGAGTTTTCAAAGGAAACTTCAAACGGATTATCACTTCGTGATCGCGTAATCAGTCATTTTGGAGAAGGAGCAAAGTATTTAAACAAAGAGCTTGGAACAGTTTATGTTTCAAAGAATAGTATTAGGGATGATTTGAACCACGGGGTAACAGAACTTAAGATTTCTTCATTTGCCGCAGTCCCGCAGGTAATCGAAAACGGTTTTGTTATTGATGAAGATGCAAAAGGAAAACACCAAGCAGACAGATATGTTATTGCCGCGCCTATTACAATATCGGATGAACCATATTTCATGGGTGTTATGGTTGTACGTGATGTTTACGACGACAACAGACTATATATTCATGAAATCATAACAAAAAAGGCTCTTGATGAAAAATCTATTTCGGAGAACACGAAACTTTCGCACAGAAACACGACTGTGTCCATGGGTAACGATTCTCAAAATAGAAAATCAAGAAGCCTTTATATATCCGATATTATCATAAATGCGCTGAATGTCAAGGCGTTTGACCGTGGAAACGATTCTGTTTACAAACAATCCAACACCAAAATCGCACCGAAACCCATCACCGCAGAAGAAATCATGTCCATCGAACCCGATGACACGTACAACTACGCGACGGGTGATTTGAAAAAGAATCCGATTCCCGAGGTACAAAAAGAGAATCCGCAACCGATCACGGCGGACGATGTCATGAACGCGGACTCCGACGTCGAGTACGACTACGCGAACGGCGAAGAGAAAAAGCAGACGACGCCTGCAACAAAGGAACGTCCGAAGCCGCAGGAAATCACGGCGGAGGAAATCATGGGCATCGAACCCGACGCGGCGTACGACGGGATTGAGGAATACCAACGCGACCCGAACGCGCCGCTGTCGGACGACGGACTCGGAATGATCCGCAAGACCATCGACGCAACGGGCATGACGGGGTCGGACTTGTACAACGCGATGGTCACGGAGGCGAGCGAACCCGACGGTCAGCAGGCATCGCGTCTTGCGCGAAGTGAGGGCAAGGTACTTCAAAAAGAGGGCGAGCGACAGAAAGCGTTGTCGGGCTCCTCCGCCACCGCCCGCAAAAGAAAAAAGGGAAGCTCCCGTGGGAGCTTCCCTTTCGTGGTCTTTGGGGAAAGTCTTATTTGCCCGCGACGGCGTTGCCGGCGGCGGTGCGGCCGAACCAGACCGCGGAACCGATCGCCATACCGCAGCAGGGGTACTCGGCATCGAACAGACCGGTGAACGCGACCTCACCCGCGGCGTACAGACCGGGGATCGGCTTGTCGTTCACATCCAGCACGTGCGCGTCCTTGTCGATGGAAAGACCGCCGAACGTGACGGAAGAGCCGGGGGTCATGCGGAACGCGTAGTACTCATCGCCCTCAACGGGGATCATGAACTCGGCGGGCTTGCCGAAGTCCGCGTCTTCCCCTGCGGCGCACAGCTCGTTGTAACGGGCAACGGTCGCGGCGAGCTTTTCGGGCTCCATGCCGATGAGGGTCGCAAGCTCTTCGATGGTCGCCGCGTGCGGCACCTGCTCCATCGTCACGCCCCACTGGATCATCGGGTAGGGTTCGACGGCATAGCCGTCCTTCTTCGCCGCGATGTAGAAGCCGAAGTGGCTCTTCGCGTCGGCAAGGGCGTTCGCAACGTGGCTCTGGTAGGTCCACTCGTTGACGACGCGGTCACCGGTATCGGTCACGATGAGACCGCTCTCCTCGTTGATGCCGGCATAGCAGTCGTAGCTGCAGTAAACCAGCTGGAGACCGGGCGCCTTCGTGTTCTTCGCGCCGATGGCTTCCGCCATGATGAGACCGTCGCCGACGTTGGTCATCGGCACGCCGGAGTAGAGGTTGGTGTACATGAAGTCGCCGTACTGGTCGACGATCATCTCCTCGTTGTGGGCGTAACCGCCGGTGGTGAGGATGACGTTCTTGGCGTTGACGGTCACGGTCGTGCCGTCGGGATGCACGGCGAGAACGCCGGTTACGGTGCCGTTGCCGTCGGTCAGCAGTTCGGTCGCTTGGGTGTTGTACAGGATGACGCCGCCTTCCTTCTCATACAGGCTCGTGAGAGGTGCGGTGAACCAGCCGCCGTGTCCGTCGGTCATACCGCCGCCGCCCATGACGTTGTGGACGCGCCACGGGGTGAGGGAGGAGTGGATGGGCTCCACATCCTGGATCTCGGTGCCGCGCTCGACGAGCCACTCGATGTTCGCCGCGGAATTCTCGGCAAAGAAGGAGACGAGCTCACGGTCCATGATGCCGTCCTTGTCGAAGCTCATCAGGTACTCGGTCATCAGTTCAGGGGTGTCTTCGAAGCCCTGCTTCTCCTGCCACGGGGTGCCCGCGCCGAGGATCTTACCGCCGCTGCGCGCGGTGGAACCGCCGGTGACGCCCAGCTTTTCGAGCAGGATCACATTCGCGCCCGCTTCCTGCGCGGTGCGTGCCGCCGCAAGACCCGCAGCGCCCGCGCCGACGACCACGATGTCGACATCGTAGGTCTCATCCGCATAGGTCACGGGTGCGACCGCCGCGAGGACGGAGGGATCGGAACCCGCCTGACGGACGCAGTCCGCAACGGCGTTCTTGATGGCGGCGCTCGTGAGGGTCGCGCCGGTCACGGAATCGACCGCAACGCTCTGTGCCGCGACGATGGCGGCGGGCAGGCTCTCCACGGGGGCAGCGTTGATGGCGTAGCCGATGCCGCGGGTCTCCTTGTGGTCGGTGACGGTGACGCTTTCGATCCGGTCGGCGCTGAAGACGACCTCGACCGTGACGGGACCGCGCGCGCCCTGCTGGGTCGCGGTGTAGGTGCCTGCGGTGAAGCCGCTGAACACGGGCGCTTCGGCGCCTGCCGCCTGCTCGAGGCACAGCTTGATGCCCGCCTTGATGGCGTTCGAGGTGATGGTCGCGCCGGCAACGCCGTCGACATCCCAGGTGCCCTGCTCCATCACGGCGTCGATGATGGGCATCGTGGCTTCGGTGCCGATGCCCTGGGTCTCATTGGATGCGTCGACCATGAGTTCGACGATCGTGCCGTTCTCGATGGTGACCTCCACGGGGACGGGACCCATCATGCCCGCTTCCGCGGCGGTGTAAACGCCATCGGTGAGGGGGGCATCCGCATATGCCGCGCCGGGCAGCACCATGCACAGGGTCAGAAGGAGTGCGATAAACTTCTTCATTCGGATTTTCTCCTTTTCTATTTTGCTCCGCATGCGCGGAAACATTCTTCAGGCACGGAAGAACACGCCCTGCGCCGTGGCGACGGTGCGTTCGGGGTCGTTCTCCGGGTAGCAGCGCCCTTGCAGCTGCACCGAGTGCGCGCCGCAGTGCTCGATGTGCACCGCGAACCGCAGCGTGTTCGACAGGTAGCCGGGGCTCGAGAAGTTGACCGACAGGTTGAGCGTCGGCGTGGACATCTCCCCCGTGAAGCACTTGACCAGCGTGCCCATCGCGGAGTCGAACAGCGTCATGAGGATGCCGCCGTGGATCGTGCCGTTCATGTTGCGCACCCACGGCTCGGGGACGTAGGCGACCTCGAGGGAGGCTTCCTTCGCGCTGCAGCGGATGAGTGTGAACGGCAGCAACGCGCCGACCGCGCCGCTCGGCGCAAAGCGTTTTTCCATATGTTTTTCGATATCCCGCAGGAATTCTTCTTCGGTGAGATGGGTATGCGGCATGGGGATCCTTTCGTGATGACGGAATCGGTATTTTTCAATCGTATTGAACAGTATAACCGAAACGCCATGCGGTTTTCAACGGGGTATGGGCAACAAGAAAATATAAAATATATTGCATGAAAATATATCATATAACAGCAAAGTATATGATATGATATATGCCTTGCGCCGAGGCCCGCGGTTCCCGGCGCATGGGAAAAAAGAGAAGATACGAAAGAAGAAAACCATGAACAACAGAGAATCTTTGGGCTCGCGCCTCGGCTTCATCCTGCTGTCGGCGGGCTGTGCGATCGGCTGCGGCAACGTTTGGAAGTTCCCGTGGATGGCGGGACAGTACGGTGGCGGCGGCTTCGTGCTGATGTATGTCCTTTTCCTTGTGCTGCTCGGCGTCCCCGTGATGACGATGGAATTTTCGATCGGCCGCGCGGCGCAGTCGAGCCCGCTGACGATGATGAAAAAACTCGAAAAGCCGGGCGCGAAGTGGCATGCCTACGGCGCGGCGGCGCTGCTCGGCAACGTGGCGCTGATGGCGTTCTACACCGTGGTCTGCGGTTGGATCCTTTATTACTTCGTGCAGTTCCTCACGGGGCATTCCGCGGGGCTGAGCTTCGGACCGATGATCTCGGACCCCGGGCTGAACGTGGGCTATACCTTCGCGACGATCGCGATCGGCTTCGGCGTGATCTCCTTCGGTCTGCAGGGCGGTCTCGAGCGCGTGACGAAGTTCATGATGCCGGCGCTGCTCGCGCTCATGGTCGGGCTCGGCATCCGCAGCCTGACGCTTCCCGGCGCGGCGGAGGGCGTGCGCTTCTACCTCGTGCCCGATTTTTCGAAGATCGACGGCAAGGTCGTCGTCGGGGCGATGAACCAGGCGTTCTTCACGCTGAGCCTCGGTACCGGCGCGATGGCGATCTTCGGCAGCTATATCGGAAAAGACCATTCCATGATGGGCGAATCGCTCCGTGTCGTCGCGCTGGATACGCTGGCGGCGCTGCTGGCGGGCTTCATCATCTTCCCCGCGTGCACGACCTACGGGCTTGAGGTCGGTGCGGGTCCCGCGCTGCTGTTCAACACCATGGCGGAGGTCTTCAACCAAATGGAAGGCGGGCGCGTTTTCGGCACGCTGTTCTTCCTGTTCATGACCTTTGCGGCGTTCTCCACCGTGCTTGCGGTGTTCGAGAACATCCTCGCGATGGTGCGTGAGATCACGGGGTGGAGCCGCCGCAAGGGTTGCGTGCTCTGCGGCATCGGCATCTTTGCGCTCGCACTCACCACGGCGCTCGGCTATTCCGTGCTGAAGTTCCAACCGTTCGCGGAAGGCAGCGCGTGGCTCGACCTGTGGGATTTCATCGTTTCGAACAACATCCTGCCGCTCGGCTCTCTGGTGTACTGCCTGTTCTGCTGCAACAAATTCGGTTGGGGCTGGGACAGCTTCGTCGCCGAGGCGAACACCGGCCGCGGCATGAAGGTGCGCGTTTGGATGCGCCCGCTGTTCCGTTACATCGTGCCCGCCGCCATCGCCGGGCTGTGGATCTACGGCATGGTGACCTTCAACTGGCGGTAAGCCCGCAAAGCTCTGCTTCCAAGCGCCCTCCGGGGCGCTTTTTTCATGGGCGAAAGCACAAGGTGAACGGAACCGACCCGTGAAAAGGGAGACCTGTTTTATATATATAATATATCTGCGGGAAAACGGTCGGCGCGGTCCCCACAGAATGGTATAGTATATTCAATTGCGGGTCCGTGACCCGCACGGTTTGGGGAGGAAAGCAATGGAAAAGAGAGAATCACTGGGTTCCCGTTTGGGCTTCATCCTGCTGTCGGCGGGCTGCGCGATCGGCTGCGGCAACGTCTGGAAGTTCCCGTGGATGGCGGGGCAGTACGGTGGCGGCGGCTTCGTGCTGGTGTATGTCATCTGCCTCATCCTGCTCGGCGTTCCGGTCATGACGATGGAGTTCTCGCTCGGGCGCGCGGCACAGTCGAGCCCGCTGACGATGATGAAAAAGCTCGAAAAGCCGGGTACGAAGTGGCACGCCTACGGTCCCGTTTCGCTCATCGGCAACATCGCGCTGATGGCGTTCTACACCGTGGTCTGCGGCTGGATCCTGTATTACTTCGTGCAGTTCCTCACGGGGCATTCCGCGGGGCTGAGCTTCGGACCGATGATCTCGAACCCGGGGCTGAATGTGGGATATATGGCGGCGACGGTCGTCATCGGCTTCGGCGTGCTCTCCCTCGGTCTGCAGGGCGGTCTCGAGCGTGTGACGAAATTCATGATGCTCGCGCTGTTCCTCCTCATGGCGGGGCTTGCGGTGCGCAGCTTCTTCCTTGAGGGCGCTTGGGAAGGTTTGAAGTTCTACCTCGTGCCCGATTTTTCGAAGATCGACGGCAAGGTCATCGTCGGCGCGATGAACCAGGCGTTCTTCACACTGTCCATCGGCATGGGCTCGATGGCGATCTTCGGCAGCTATATCGGCAAGGAACGCTCCATGATGGGCGAGGCGCTCAACGTCATCGGGCTGGATACGCTGGCGGCGCTGCTGGCGGGGCTCATCATCTTCCCCGCGTGCGCGACCTACGGGCTCGAAGTCGGCGCCGGTCCCGCGCTGCTGTTCAACACCATGGCGGAAGTCTTCAACCGAATGGAAGGCGGGCGCGTCTTCGGCACGCTGTTCTTCCTGTTCATGACCTTCGCGGCGTTCTCCACCGTGCTCGCGGTGTTCGAGAACATCCTCGCGATGGTGCGCGAAATGACGGGGTGGAGCCGCCGCAAGGGCTGCGTCGTCTGCGGCGTCGGGATCTTCGGGCTCGCGCTCACCACGGCGCTCGGCTACTCCGTGCTGAAGTTTCAACCGTTCGCGGAAGGCAGCGCATGGCTCGACCTGTGGGATTTCATCGTTTCGAACAACATCCTGCCGCTCGGTTCGCTCATCTTCTGCCTGTTCTGCTGCAACAAGTTCGGCTGGGGCTGGGACAACTTCGTCCGCGAGGCGAACACCGGCAACGGCATGAAGGTCCGCAACTGGATGAAGCCGTTCTTCCGCTTCTTCACGCCGGTCGCGATCGGCGTCATCTGGCTGTACGGCATGTTCACCTTCGCCTGGAAATAAGGCGCAAAACAAACGAAAGCCCGCTGTTCCTCGGAACAACGGGCTTTTTGCGTCAGGGGGTCAGCGGGTCTTGCGGGGCGCGTGGTGCTTTGCGGACTTGCGGAAGACTTCGAGCATCAGGCGGTAGAAGGAGATCAGCGCGAGGCTGTACAGCACGCCGCCGAGGATATCCGTGAACCAGTGCACGCCGGAAACCAAGCGACCGACCGTCATCACGGCGATGAACACGAGGAACACGACCCGCACGATGCGGCGCACGCGCTCGTCCTTCAGGTAACGCGTCATGGCGAACAGCGCCGAGCCGAAGATCGTCACGGCGAGCAGCGTGTGCGAGGAGGGGAAGGAAGCCTCGGGCATGACCTCGCCGGGCATGATGATGGGGCGGTAGTTCACGACGACGACCTCGAACAAAACATACAGCGCGACCGTCAGCGCGTAGGTGCAAACGAGCGCGAGCAGCTCCGCGTCGATGCGGCGGATGCTTTTGCGCTGCACGAACTCCAGCACGGCGAGCAGGGAGAACAGCCCCGCGACGGCGATGGCGAGGAAGCCCACCAGCTTCGAGACCGTGTAGAAGAAGCCGTTGTAGGGGAAGACCCCCGCGATGGCGTTGTTGAGACCGGCGAAACCGACCTCGGTGCCGGCGGGACCGACCGGTGCCTTGCCGACGAACGCGACGAGCAGCGTGAACAGAACGGCGGCGCTGCCGAAGCAGGCGAAGGACAGGAGACGTTTGCGCTGTTTCATGATCATAACTCCTTCAAAACGAATACGTTCATTATAGATGCGGTGTTTCGCCGCGCGCAAGCGAACGGCTGGACTTGTAAGGAAATTGTAACATTCCCGCCCGGTGGGAAAAGCGCGTGCCGTCCGCGGCGGGAATGTGGTACAATAAACGGCGTTGAATTTTCAATGCGGAGGTCGGGATGGTCTTTTCTTCCACCGTGTTTCTGTTTTTGTTCCTGCCGGCGGTACTGGCGTTGTACTATATCCCGCGCACGGGCAGGGAATACAAGAATACCGTGCTGCTGTCGGCAAGCCTCGCGTTTTACGCTTGGGGCGAACCCGCGTTCGTGTTCGTGATGCTCGGGTTCGTGCTGATCAACTGGTTCGCCGGGCTCAAAATCGGCGCGGCGCAAACGCACGGGGCGAAGAAGGCGTGGCTCACCGCCGCGGTGGCGCTCGATATCGCGCTGATCGTCGTGTTCAAATACCTCGGGTTCCTCAGCTTCAACTTTCTGAAGCTGTTCGGCAGGGAAGCCTTCGCCCTGAAGATCGCCCTGCCCATCGGCATCTCGTTCTTCACGTTCCAGATCATGAGCTACGTGTTCGACGTGTACTACGGGCACGCCGCGGTGCAGCGCCGCCCGGACCGGCTCGCCCTGTATATCTCCATGTTCCCGCAGCTCATCGCGGGACCGATCGTGCGGTATGAGACCGTCGCGAGGGAGATCGGCGAGCGCCGCGAGAACCGCGAAGACTTTTGCGAGGGCATGGCGCGGTTCATCACCGGCCTTGCGAAAAAGGTGCTGATCGCGAACTACGCGGGGCTGTGCGCCGACAACGTGTTTTCCCTCGAGCCGCGGCTCATTGCCGTGGGCACGGCGTGGCTCGGCGCGGTCGCCTACATGGTGCAGATCTATTTCGACTTTTCGGGCTACTCCGATATGGCCATCGGTCTCGGGCGGATGTTCGGCTTCCGCTTCGACGAAAACTTCGACTATCCGTACGTTGCGCGCAGCGCGACGGAATTCTGGCGCCGCTGGCATATGTCCCTGTCCGGCTGGTTCCGCGACTATGTGTACATCCCGCTCGGCGGGAACCGCGGCGGCACGGCGAAGACCATCCGCAACCTGTTCGCCGTGTGGCTTTTGACCGGCGTTTGGCACGGCGCGAATTGGACGTTCGTGCTTTGGGGGCTGTACTGGTTCGTGCTTCTCGTGACCGAAAAGCAGACCGGGCTCGCAAAGTGTCCGAACGCGTTCGGGCATGTCACGACGCTGCTGCTCGTGCTGTTCGGCTGGGTGCTGTTCCGCAGCGAGAGCATCGGTGCCTGCGGCGCGTTCCTCGGCGCCATGTTCGGTGCGGGTTCGGGACAGTGGGCGGATACGCTGACGGCGTATCTCTCCGGCGGTTCGGCGTTCGCCCTCATCGCGGGGGCGGTGTTCGCCTTCCCGGTCGTTCCGAAGCTGAAGGAGCGCTTCGGCGCGCATCCTGCGGTGCGCGGCATCGTGCTTGCGGTGCTGTTTGCGGTTTCGGCGATGCTGTGCGTGAAATCGACGTACAATCCGTTCATCTACTTCAATTTCTGAGGATGCTGCCATGGAACGAAACAACAAAGTCTTCCGCACCGTGATGGGTGCGTGCTGCGGCGTGCTGGCGCTGGCGCTCGCAGGTGCCGGGGTGAAATACTTCACGCGGAAGTTCGTCGTCGGCAGGCTCGGCATCCGCAACGCCGTGACGGAGCGGATCGCTTCGGTGAACAGTCCGAACGACAACCGCAAGACCGTTGCGGAGGGTGCGTTGCTTCCGGGGTTCACCGCCTTCGTTTACGGCATCGAAGAGAAGGTCGAGGCGGCGCTCGGTGCCAACCTGCCGCTCGGTCAGGCGATGACCGAAGGGGCGAGCGCGCTCGAAGCGAAGCTCGGGCTGACACTCGGCTCGCCGGACGATCCCTCTGCGGTCGATGAACTCGAAGGCGGCTATCTGATCGGACGCAACGCCAAAATCGGCGATACGCAGCTGCCGCCCATGATGGAACGGCTGCGGCAAACGGGAAAGCCGCTGCTGTTCGTGTGCACGCCCGGAAAAGCCTGCAAGGTCGACGACGCGGGTTACGACGGCGTGCTGAATTTCGACAATGCCCGCAAGGACGAACGGCTCGCCGTACTCACGGAAGCGGGATTCGGGACCTTCGACCTCCGGGAGGCGTTCCACGCCGCGGGGTTCGTGCATCACAGCCTGTTTTACCGCACGGATCACCACTGGCTGCCCGAGGCGGCATGTACCGCGGCGCGGTTCCTTGCGGAAGAGCTGAACGCGCGCTTCGGGCTCGCGATCCCCGACGGGGCGTGTTTCGATATCGGCAATTACGAAGAGGAACGGTTCGAAGCGTTGTTCCTCGGCTCGAACGGACGGAAGCTCACCCTCGGACGCTGTGCTCCGGAGGATTTTTCCCTGTGGTCTCCGAAGTTCGAAACGGAGTACCGCATCCGCATCCCTTCGGAGGGACTCGACCTGACGGGCACGCATGAGGTGCTGTTCGACCGCCGCCATCTCGCACGCGGCGACTATTACCGCACGAACCCGTATACGGCGTACCTGCGGGGAAATACGGCGCTGACCCAAGTGACGAACCTGAAACGCCCCGAAGGCGCGAAGCTCCTGTTCATCGGCGACTCGTTCGACAACGCGCTGTTGAACTTTTTCGTGAACGCCGTTGCGGAGTGCGCGGTCCTCGACACCCGCATGTGGGCGGAGGAGGATGCCTTTTGGGCGTGGATCGCGGAGCACGCCGAAAGCTACGACGCGATCGTCGTTTCGGGGGAATGGTTCGCGTTCGGAACGCTGCTTTGATTGTGATATTCCCGTTAATTGTACTGCCGCTGCGTTGAACAGGCGTTCCGCACGGTGATAAAATACCCTTGAGGAAGGAAACGGCGATTCGCGCCGGTCGAAACAAGAACACAGTGTTGGATTTTCATGACTTTACGGTGGAAAGCGCTGCGGCGCTCCGTCCGCTGTTCGGCACGCAGACCTACCGGGCCTGCGATTATACCATGGGCGCCAATTTTCAGTGGCGCGGCTTTTACCGTTCCGCATACGCGGTCGCGGACGGGATGCTCATCATCCGCGGAGAATACATGGGCGCGGGTCCTTTGTACATGCTGCCCGTCGGGACGGGAGACCTCGCGGCGGCGTTCGGCGCCATCGAACGCGACGCGGCGGAGCGGGGCTTGCCCTTGGTCTATTTCACGCCCGGCGGCGGGCTCGGAACCCTGCGCGAACGCTACGGCGCGCGCATCGAACGGGAGGAACCCGTGCGGTACCTGTTCGACTACCTGTACGATATCCGCTCGATGCAGACCTTTGCGGGGAAAAAGATGCACGGGCAGAAGAACCACCTCAACCGCTTCCTCCGGGAAAACCCCGAAGCCGAATTCGTCCCCGTAACGGCGGAGACCCTGCCCGAGGCGGAGCGTTTCCTCGAAGACTTCGAACGGGAGGCGGGGCTGACCGCGGAGGTCGAGGTCGAAGAGATGACCCGCGCGCGGGAGACCCTGCACGCATACGAAGCCCTCGGGCTTTCGGCGGGCTTCATCCGCACGGAGAAGGGCGTTGCGGCGCTGGCTGCGGGCGAGGTCGTCGGCGACACGCTGTACGTGCACATCGAAAAGGCGCGCGTGTCGTTCCACGGCGCGTATCAGGCGATCGCTTCGATGTACCCGCGGTACGCGGCGAAAGAGGATACCCTGTACCTCAACCGCGAGGACGATTCCGGCGACGAGGGGCTCCGCAAGTCCAAGCTCGCCTACCAACCCATCGGTTTCACCGAAAAACATTTCGTATTCATCCGCCCCGAATGACGGCGGACAAGACCCGGACAGGAGGTAACAAAGATGCATTTTTCGAAGGACTTCCGTGCGATCGCCCGCAAGGCGCTCGCCGGCAACTATTGGATCGCGGTGCTCGTTTGCCTGGTCGCCCGCGTACTGGGCGGCATCACCGCAACGGGGACGAGCTTCGGCTCCGGCGTGCGCTACACTGCGGAGCTGGACAGCGCGCTGCAAGGTCTGCTCGCAACGCCCGCGGGTCGGCAGCTCGGCTTTCTGCTGCTCGGCTTTTTCGTTTCCACGGGGGCGTTCCTGCTCGTGCAGCTGCTCATCGGCGGCGCGCTCCACATCGGTCTTTGCCGCTATAACCTCGGCGTGACCGACGGCAAAAAGGAAAACTTCTCGACCCTGTTCACGGGCTTCGACATCTTCGGCAAGGCGCTGGGGCTGCGTTGCTTCGTGATGCTGTTTCAGTTCCTGTGGAGTCTTCTGCTGGTGGTGCCCGGCATCATCGCCGCGCTGCGCTATTCGATGGCGACCTACATCATGGCGGAGCACCCCGAGATCGGCATCCGCGAGGCGGTCGACCGTTCCAAACGCATGATGCACGGCAACAAGTGGCGCCTGTTCAAGCTGTACCTGAGCTTCGTGGGCTGGTTCCTGCTGTCGGCGCTGACCTGCGGCGTCGGCTTCGTGTTCCTCGCACCGTATATCCGCGCGAGCGAAGCGGCGTTCTACCTCGAGGTTTCCGGGCAGAACTACCGCATTTCCCAATACAAATAAAAAGACAAAGACCGTACGCAAGCGCGTACGGTCTTTTCGCTTCCGGGTCTCAGAAGAAGACCACCTCTTCGGGTCCGCAGTCCTTCATCGGCGGCTCGTCCGGCAAGAGGATGCCGGTTTTGCGGGGCTCTTCGAGCTCCCCGCAGTCTTCATCGGTTTCGTTTTCGCCGAGAACGAGCTCGCAAACGACGCCGCCGTCCACATTGAAGCGGATGATGCCGCGGGCGGTCGTATCGAACTTGTCGTAGATGCGTCCTGCGCTGGAGGATTCGCCGATGCGCGTGCGCACGCTGTTGGCGACGTGACCGATCGTTCCGAGACCGTCGATCTTCACGAGGATCGCCTCGCTGTCGAATTCGTTGTCCGGTTCCTTGACGAGGCGGACCTCCATGCCCGGCTCGAGGAACTCCTTTCCGTGTTGATAGCGCGTTCCCGCGATGGTGAACCAGATCTTCTTCATGTTCGTTCTCCCTTTCCGTTTTCTTTTGACACCATGAGTGTACCCCGCGGAAAGGGCAATAAAACGGACAGCAACGGGCGGGAGACACGGGATGACCGCATCCCGCGGTTAGGGGGTTCCGTTCCGCGGGAAAACCCATTATAATGGGGACACTGTCTTTAAAATTTTTTATCACTGCCGGGCTTCACGGCAGGGGGAGGTTTGAATATGGGTCTGTTTTTGATTCTGGCGTTCCTGTTCTCCGTCGGCGCGCTCGCCGGCTGGTGCATCGAGGTCATCTTCCGCCGCTTCTTTTCGGATGCGAACCCCGAACGCAAGTGGCTCAACCCCGGCTTCTGCTCGGGTCCGTGGCTGCCGCTGTACGGCTTCGGTCTGATGGCGCTGTATCTCATGGCTGCGATGCTGGAGGACAGCATCCCGATCGCAAGCCTTGCGTGGCGCCGCACGGTGCTGTTCACCATGATGGCGCTGACGATGACGGTCATCGAATACATCGCGGGTATCTTCCTGCTCAAGGTCTACAACGTCCGCCTGTGGGATTACCGTCAAAACCGTTTCAATGTGCAGGGGCTCATCTGCCCGCTGTACTCGTTCTTCTGGGCGGTGCTGAGCGCGCTGTTCTATTTCCTCATTTACCCGCGCGTGACGAACATGCTCATCTGGCTGAGCCGCAACCTCGCGTTCTCGTTCTTCATCGGCTTGTTCTACGGCATCTTCCTCATCGACGTGGCGAACTCCTCCGCGATCATCGTCAAGCTGCGCAAGATGGCGAAGGAGGCGGGCATCGTCATCCACTTCGAACGCCTCAAGACCGATGCGCGCGACGACGAGGAGACCGAACGGAAGAAGACCGCGTTCTTCTTCCCGTTCCTCGTCAACAAAAAGAGTCTGGGCACCCAGGTCCGCAACTCGGTGGAGCGCCGCCGTCACGAACTGCAGCAGCTTCGCGAAAAGCACAAGGACAAAAAGTCCGGCGCGAACGCCTGACCGGTACGATCCCTCTTCCCGTTCCCGGGGGGAGGGATCTTTCTTTTTTCCGTTTTGCGAAAAAAGCCGTTGACAAGCGTTCATACCCATGGTAAGCTATAACCAAGTTAAGAATGATTCTCATTCTTACAGAAACGAAGGAGCAAACGGCAATGACGGCACGCGCAAACGAACTGCTCGAACTGCTCCGCGGGTCCGAAGGGCACATGACCGCGGAAGAGATGTACGTGTACGCCAAATCCCACGGGGTCACGGTCTCGATGGCAAGCGTTTACCGCATCCTCGGGCAGCTGGCCGACAATGGGCTCGTCCGCCGCATCCCGGTGCCGGGTTCTCCCGATATCTTCGACAAAACGGTGTGCGACCATGCGCACACGGTCTGCCCCTCCTGCGGTGCCTTCGGCGACTTCCCGCTGCCGGATATCCGCCCCGAACTCGAACGGGTCGCCGGGGGAGAGATCGCAAGCTATGAGCTCTGCATCCGCTGCCTGTGCCCCGCCTGCCGGGCATAAAACAAATCAAGTCTGTTATCGTACCCGTTACGGTGATATAATAAGAACACAATGTCACAAAATGACAAAAAATTCAAAAAAGGATGGTATTCTACGATGAACAAGAAATGGATCTGCCCCGTCTGCGGTTACGTACATGAAGGCCCCACCCCCCCGACCGAGTGCCCCCAGTGCCACGTCGCCGGTGAGAAGTTCACCGAGGCTGCGGCTGAGATGAGCTGGGCAGCCGAGCACGTTGTCGGCGTTGCGCAGGGCGTTCGCGAGGATATCATCGCGGATCTGCGCGCCAACTTCAACGGCGAGTGCAGCGAAGTCGGTATGTACCTGGCGATGGCGCGCGTTGCGCACCGCGAGGGCTACCCCGAGATCGGTCTCTACTGGGAGAAGGCGGCTTACGAAGAGGCTGAGCACGCGGCGAAGTTCGCGGAGCTCCTCGGCGAAGTCATCACCGACAGCACCAAGAAGAACCTCGAGATGCGCGTCGAAGCCGAGAACGGTGCGACCGCCGGCAAGTTCGACCTCGCAAAGCGCGCGAAGGAACTGGGTCTCGATGCGATCCACGACACCGTCCACGAGATGGCGCGCGACGAAGCCCGTCACGGCAAGGCGTTCAAAGGCCTGCTCGAGCGTTACTTCGGCTAATCGAAACGCCCATAAGGCAAATGAAAAAGGAGAAGGACCCGTCCTTCTCCTTTTTTGTGTGTTCGTTGTTATTCCGCAAGCGCGGCGTTGACCCCGGCGACATCTTCCGCGGGAAGGACGGTGCGCATCTCACCGTCGATGAGCACGGGACCGCCGTCGTAGTCGGACCCGCCGAAGGGACCCGAAACCGCATACCACAGCAGCTGTTCCTGCGTGCCGTCGGCGTTGGCCCATGCGGGGTCGATATCGAATTGGGAGAGGCCCGCTCCGCTGTCGCGGTCCATGAAGAACATCAGGCTCTCGGAAAGGCAACCGTCCTCCGCCCAAGCGGCATCGAGGCGCACGCACAGCAAGCGCATGGTCAGTTCCTGCATGCCGAGACCTTCTGCGGTCACGGCAACGATCTCCCGCACGGACGGAACGCCCACATTGGAAGCGGTCGTGTTTTCGAATGTGGCTTTGCGGGCAAGGTACGCATCGCCGGAAACAAAGGTCTTCAGGGCTTCCGTCAGGGCTGTGAGATCATCGGGGGAAACGGCGTGCGCGGCTGCTTTGCCGGCGAGTTCGGCGGCGCGCTCCTCATCGCAGATCTCGGCAAGGGCGGCGTCGATCGGGGCGATCTCCCCGGCACCGAGGAAGGTGCGGGTCTCCGAAGGAGAGATGAGCTCCGCGCCGCTGTAGTCGGCACTGCACAGGGGACCGTTCATCAGGTAAAAGTACTGCTGTTCCTTCGTGCCTTCGGTGTTTGCCCACGCGGGGTCGGCATCGAATTGGGAAAGGAACGTTCCGCTGTCGCGGTCCATGAGGAACAGCATGCTGTCGTAGCCGCAGTCGTTCTCCGCCCAATCGGCACCGAGGCGCACACACAGTAGGCGCAGGGTCAGGTTCCTGGGACCGACCCCCTCGGCGGTCAAGGCGATGATATCGCGCACGAACGGATCGCGCGCTGTGGAAGCGGTCGCGTTTTCGAACGCCGCTTTGCGGGCAAGGTACGCATCGCCGGAAACTAAGGTCTTCAGGGCTTCCGTCAGAGTCGCAAGCTCCTCCGGGGAAACGGCGTGCGCGGCGGCTTTGTCCGAGGCGGCAACGGCGCGCTCTTCGGCGTAAACTTCGGCAAGGGCGGCGTTGATCGCGGCGATCTCATCCGCACCGAGCTCGGTGCGGGTCTCGGTGGGGGAGAGGAGTTCCCCGTCGTAGCGGGAGCCGCAGAGGGGACCGTTCAGCAGCGAAAAGATCGCCTGCTCCTTCGTGCCTCCGGCGTTTGCCCACGCGGGGTCGGCAACGGTCGCATCGTACAGCGTGCAGGTTTCGGGGTCGGCAACGAGCAGCAGCTCGTTGAACAAGCCGCCGTCGGCGGCGTACTCGGCGGCACCCTGCACGCAGATGAGGGAAACGGGAAGTCTGCCGCTGCCGATGTCGTCGGCGTTGACGCACAGGACACGGTCGACGGTCAGGTCGCGCGCAGGCGCACCGAGCATTGCGGAAGCGGTGTCGCGCATCGTGCGGTAGTGGTCGCCGCGGACCCAATCCGTCAGGCGTCCGGTCAGAAAGGCAAGGGTGTCTGCGGGCGCTTCCGCCCCCACGGCGCAGGGGAACAGCGCCAAACACAGCGCCGCGAGCACAGCGGCAAAGAAACGTTTCATTTGCGGTCCTCCGTGAAATTGCAAAATACCCTCTCAGTATAGGATCGATGCGGTGCCCCGTCAACCGCGGCAAGAAACTGCCGCGAAGCTTCGCGGACCCCTTGAAATCCCGGTGGGGCGCGGTATAATGATAATATCAACAATATCGATAAGATCGATCTGTATCGATAAATTCAGGAGGATAAACCCATGGGTCACTTCAACGGCAAGACCGTGATCATCACCGGCGGCGGACGCGCTGTTCTCGAAAACGGCAAGGCGGGCTCCATCGGCTACGGCATCGCGACCGCATACGCAAAGGAAGGCGCGAACATCGTCATTACCGGGCGCAACGTCAAAAAGCTCGAGGACGCGAAGGAAGAGCTCGAGCGTCTGTACGGCGTGAAGGTCCTGCCCGTGCAGGCGGATATCGCGAACGGCTCCGACAACGCGGCGATCGCCAAGTCCGTTGCGGAAAAGGCGGCGGAAACCTTCGGCGGCATCGACGTGCTCATCAACAACGCGCAGGCTTCGGCTTCCGGCGTGACCCTGGCGGCGCACACCACCGAGCAGTTCGACCTCGCGGTCTACTCCGGTCTGTACGCGGCGTTCTATTATATGCAGGCGTGCTACCCCTACCTCAAGGAGTCGAAGGGCAGCGTCATCAACTTCGCTTCCGGCGCGGGTCTGTTCGGCAACTACGGTCAGTGCGCATACGCCGCCGCGAAGGAAGGCATCCGCGGTCTTACCCGCGTCGCCGCGACCGAGTGGGCGCCCGACGGCATCAACGTCAACGTCGTTTGCCCGCTGGCGTGGACGAGCCAGCTCGAGAACTTCCAAAAAGCCTATCCCGAAGCGTACAAGGCGAACGTCCACACCCCGCCGATGGGCTTCTTCGGCGACCCCGAGGAGAATATCGGCCGCGTCTGCGTGCAGCTCGCACACCCCGACTTCAAGTACATGACCGGTGAGACCATCACCCTCGAGGGCGGTCTCGGCATGCGTCCGTAAACCATCTGTTTTCCACTTTGCCGGAGGCGCAATGCGCTTCCGGTTTTTTTGTTCGAAAGGATGTACGGTGGTGCCGCGGTATGGTATAATACCCACCACTCTAACGACAGTTCAAACGACGGAAAGGCGGTGACGGGATGCGCAACCTGTGGCAACGGTTCAAACTGCGCCTGGCGGTCCTTGCGGACGACGAGGCGAAACGCATCCGCATGCAGTTCATCGTCACCTTCGGGATCTTGTCCGTCGTCGCGTTCGTGATGACGGTGCTCAACATCATCACCGCGAAGTGGATGCTCATGTCCGCAACGGCGCTGTTCGGCGTGCTGTGCGTCGTGGGCGTGGTGCTGGCGCGGCGGAGCGAGCGGGGGCTTCGCATCGCTTCGGGGATGCTGCAGGTCGCGGTCGTGCTGCTGTACACCTTCTTCATCGTTTCCGGCTCGCCCGAGGGCTTCAGCGCCATTTGGCTGACCCTGCTGCCGAGCTTGGGGCTGCTGGTGTTCCGCACCAAGCGCGGTTCGATCCTCTGCGCGATCATGTTCGCGGTCATGCTCTTCTTTTTCCGCACGAAGGCGGGCGCTGCCCTGCTGCAATACGAATACACCGAGTCCTTCCGGCTGCGGTTCCCGTTTTTGTTCGCGGCGGTGTACGTGCTGCAGCTGTTTCTCGAAACGCTGCGCGCCGTGACCTTCGACAACTACCGCCACGCCCTCACGCACGACGCGCTGACGGGGGCGCTCAACCGCCGCGGTTTCAAGGAACTCGTGGATACGCATCCTTTGGGGAGCGGTGCCTGCGGCATGGGCATCTTCGACCTCGACCGTTTCAAGAACGTCAACGACACCTACGGGCATTTCACGGGGGACGCCGTTCTCACCGAAACCGTGCGCCGCATCGAAAAGCTCACGGGGCTCGCGGTCTGCCGCTGGGGCGGGGAGGAGTTCGCCGTGTTCATTCCCGACGGCAGGGCGGATGCGCAATGGGCGGAAACCATCGTGCGCGGGTTCGCAGCCACGCCCTTCCGCGTTGGAGACCTCGTCTACACGCAAACCATCAGCCTCGGTGCGGTGACCGTGCAAAACGGCACCGGCGCGACGCCGGACGCGCTCGGTCGTGCGGCGGACAAGTGCCTTTACGAAGCAAAGGCGGCGGGGCGCGACTGCGCCGTGTTCCGTTCGTTCGCAATGGCGGAAGAACTGCAGACCCCGGCAACGGAACAGTGACCGCCGCGCAATCACATGATACGGAAAAAAGACACGGACCCCCGCCCGGGATGCCGTGTCTTTGTGTTTGTTCGGGTTTCGGATGCCCGGAAAAAGAAAAAGCCCCGCAGCTGCGGAGAACGTGCCATAAAAAAATGGATACCTGCGGGTGCGCGATGGGGGAAGCACCCGGGGGATGGCCCGTTTCCCGCAGATACCCAAACTTGAGATCCGTTTCGGACAGCGGGCGGCGCCCGCATGTACCGAAAAAATTATACACTACAGAAAAGCGAACCGCAAGGGAAAAC
>JAUNCT010000009.1:0-32647 GCA_030526425.1 Clostridia bacterium | reverse complement strand
CCCGCATGTACCGAAAAAATTATACACTACAGAAAAGCGAACCGCAAGGGAAAACTTTTGCCCCGCTGCGGAAATTCCCGGTAACGGTTTCGGGAATTCTTCGGCTTTCCGCATTCCATGATACTTCTTTTTCACCGAACGGGAAGTGGGTTTTCGCAAACGCCGCGTGAAAAGCGCGGGCGTGAGTTTGCCTTTTGTTCACAAATGCTTCCGCACGGGTGCGTTGCGTGTCCAATGGGCGGGATGGTACAATTTGAATGGAAACAAGGCCTCGAAAGGAGCATGGAGATATGAAGAGATTCTTCGCACTGCTGTGCGTACTGGCGGCGCTCACGGCGCTTTGCGGCGCGGCAACGGCGGCGCAACCCGCGGAATCGGTCACGCTCGACCTTGCGGAAAAGCTTCTGGTCGCGGGCGAGTCGTTCCGCCTCACGGCAACGGTCGCACCGAAGGGCGCGTCCCGCAATCTGGTGTGGGCGTCGAGCGATCCCTCGGTCGCCGCGGTCAACAAGGGCGCGGTGTACGGCAAGAGCGCCGGCACGGCGACGATCACCTGTACCGCCGCGGAGGACGAGAGCATCGTCGCATCGTGCACGGTCACGGTGTATGAACGCGTCAAGAGCCTGACGGCGGGGCAGCAGTCCGTCAAGCTGCTCATCGGCAATGACCCGGCACTGGGCACGGCGCAGCTGACCGTTGCCATCCGCCCGGAGGACGCGGGCTTCCAAACCGTGACCTGGACGAGCGATAAGCCGCAGGTCGCCACCGTGGATGAAAACGGCGTCGTAACGGCGGTCGGCAAGGGCGATTGCGTCATCACCGCGCGGACGGACGACCCGGCTTCGAAGGCGAACGCGCGCACCACCGTGCACGTGAGCTATGCCGTGACGGAGCTTTCGCTCGACAAGAGCGAGGCTGTCGTGTACCTGAACGAGTCGCTGCGCATCCGCGCGACGGTCGGTCCGAAGACCGCGGCGAACCGCGAGGTGCGGTGGGAAAGTTCCGATCCCTCCGTGGCGGCGGTCAACAAAAACGGTCAGGTCACCCCGCGCACCCCGGGTGAGGCGGTCATCACCTGTACGGCGGCAGACGGCAGCGGCGTTTCCGCAAGCTGCAAGGTCACGGTCAAGGCGCACGCAACGGGCATCAAACTGAACCAAACGAGCGTCGCGCTCGTGGTCGGCGGCAGTGAGCAGGGTGCGCGGGCAAAGCTCGTCGCGACGGTCCGTCCCGCCGGGGCGGAGATCGACACGGTCACCTTCACTTCGAGCGACCCGAAGATCGTTTCGGTGGATGCGGAGGGCAACCTTTTGGCGCTGCAGCGCGGCAACGCGACGATCACCGTCCGTTCGGACGACCCAGCCTGCAAGCAGACGGCGCGCTGCCGGGTGAGCGTCGGGCGCTCGGTCGACAGTGTTTCCTTCGCGCCCGTGGACGGTTCGGTGCAGAAGGGCAGAAATTTCCGCGTCACGGCGACCGTGTTGCCGAAGGACGCGAGCAACAAGAAGCTGGTGTGGACCTCGGACGATCCGTCCGTGCTGCGCATCGACGGGCAGGGGCTCATCCATGCGGCGGGCACCGGCACCGCAACGGTAACGGCAACGGCGGCAGACGGCAGCGGCGCTTCGGCTTCGTGCACGGTCACGGTCGTGCAGTTCGTTACGGGTGTGAAGCTCGCGGCGGCGGACCCGGTCCTCATGGCGGGCGAAAGCACCTATGTCAACGCGACCGTTCTGCCGAAGGACGCCTCGAACCCCGAGGTGGCGTTCTATTCGAGCGATGAGCACATCGCCTCGGTGGATGCGGACGGCAACGTGCATACCTATGCCGAGGGCACGGTGAAGATCACCGCCGAAGCCACGGACGGCAGCGGCAAGTCCGCCTCCGTCACGCTGACGGTCGAGCCTGCGGACCCCGTGAAGCTTGCCGGCGTGGGCGTGGGCGTGCGCAGTGATTCGATGGTCGTGCTGAAATTCCGCAACGAGTGCGCCAAGCGCAAAGTGAAGGAAGTCACCCTCGAGTACACCATGTTCGACTATCGCGGCAACGAGATCACCGGCGGCACGCTTTCCGTCACGCACACGGTGAACCCGGGCAAGTCCTCCTCGGTGCTGAAGTCGCTGCGCAGCGCGTACGGTGCCGAGCACTACCGCTTCTCGGTCAAGCGCGTCGTGTTCCACGACGGCACGGAATACAACGTCCCCGATACGGCGCGCCGCGTCACGACCTGGGGCAGATAAGGACAAAAAAGAAAAAGGGCGTCGCTTCGGCGGCGTCCTTTTTGTGTGCTGCGGTCATTCGGAAAAACATGCCCGCGCGGGGCACAGCGGCTGCGGCGTGCGGTCGAGGTAGGTGAAGCTGCCCGAAAGGGCGGTGCCGTCGGGGCGCTTGCATTCCGCGCTGCGGAACCGCGCCGTTTCCGG
Organism: Clostridia bacterium; assembly: GCA_030526425.1. GTDB lineage: Bacteria > Bacillota > Clostridia > Christensenellales > CAG-138 > CAG-1024. The sequence goes on along the minus strand of JAUNCT010000009.1, from coordinate 30,224 downwards.
GTCGTAGGTCAGCGTCCAGACGGAGGTCGCTTCGTCGTTTCCGAAAAAGCCCTCGTACTCGATGCGCCACAGCCCGCCTTCGTTGTCGGCGGCGTAGCTTTCGGGTTCCATCCGCCCGAGCCCGAGCACATCCTCCGTCCACAGCAGGGCGAAATCGGCGCCGCTGTACGGCGTGCGGGCAAAGCTCCCGTCCGCTTTCAACCGGTAAACGAACAGATCCTCCGGCGCGTCGGAAAGGCAGATGGCGTCCGTCCGCCCCTCGGGGAATTCGGTGCGCGCGCAATAGCGGTGCACGCCGTTCGTTTTTTGCCAGCGGATAAAGTCTTTCGTGCCGTCCTCGCGGGTGCAGGTCCATTCCACACAGGGCGCGGCGGCAAGCAGCGCTTCGGGCTTCAGCGCATCGGTCAGCGCATCGGCGGGCGTTTCGGGGGTGCGTCCGTTCCCCATGGCAGACCCGGGAAGTACTGCGGTCGTCAGCAGCGCCGCGAGCAGCGGGACCGCCCGCAAAAGGGTGTTTCGTTTCAATCGTTGCCTCCTCGGGCGCGGCGCAAAGCCTTCCGCCCGGTTCCATCATACGCGCCTCGGGCGCCGAACGCAATGCAAACGTGACCCCGCGGTGCGCTTGCGGAAAGGTTTCCCTTGGGATATCATTTAACATGGATTTTTTTGCGGATACGCCGCGGAAAAGGGGGAAAGTCAATGTCTGTAACACAACGCAACGGGAAGATCGACTTTTACAAGTTCGTCTTTTCGCTCGTGATCGTTCTGCACCACGCGCGCGTTCTCGTCGGCGACGCGGCAACGTATTTTCTCGGCGGCGCGTTCGCCGTGGAATTCTTTTTTCTCGTATCCGGGTATCTGTTCATGCAGTCCATCCGGAAACAGACCGCGCCCGCGGTGCGCTTGGGAGATGAGACGGCGGCGTTTTTGAAGCGCAAGTTCAAGGGCTTCTTCCCGGAGGTCCTCGTCGCGTGGGTCACGGGGCTCGTGCTGCTGGCGGTTATGGCACGGAAAAACATCGTCCTCGAGGCGGTGGATACGGTGTTCGAGGTCGCGCTGGCGGATATGTCGGGTCTGCATATCGGTTCCGTCAACGGCGTGGTGTGGTACCTGTCGTCGATGCTGATGTGCATGGCGGTGCTGTACCCCATGGTGCGCAAATGGCCCGGCATGATGATGCAGGTGGTCGTCCCGCTGAGCGTTCTTTTGGTGTTCGGCCGGCTTTGCGGCAACGGCATGGGCACGCACGGTCCGCGCGACTGGCTCGGCTGGACGTTCAAGGGCAACCTGCGCGCCTACGGAGAGATCGGGCTCGGCATGTGCCTGTACGACCCGGTGCAAAAGCTGCGCTCGTTGGAGTTTTCCCGCTTCGGAAGAGTGACGATCTCCCTTGCGGAGCACGCCATCTACATCGGCATCCTGCTGTTCTGTTTCTTCTGCGGGCAGAGCCGCCGCGACTTCGTGTTCCTTTCCGTGCTGGCGGTCGCGGTCGCGCTGTCGTTTACGGGCAAGGGCGCCGACGCGCGCCTGTTCGACAACCGCGTCTGCACTGCGCTCGGCAGGTTCAGCTTCCCGCTGTTTCTGTCGCACCGTTTCCTGCCCGAGTCGCTGCAGCATGTTCTTCCGCAGTCGATGAACAGCGATCTGCAGATCCTCGTGTATGTGGTTTGCTCCTTCATTACGGCGTTCTTCGTGATGGGCGTTTCGGCATACATCCGCAATAATATGCCGCGGTGGAAGCAGGCGGCAAAGAAGCTGTTCCTCGCGTGAACGGAAAGAAAGGGGAAAACCCGATGAATGTGAAACAACGCAACGGAAAGATCGATTTTTACAAGTTCGTCTTTTCGGTCATCATCGTGCTGCACCACACGCGCAGCCTTCTCGGGGACAGCGAATGCCTGTTTCTCGGCGGTTCGTTCGCGGTGGAGTTCTTCTTCATGGTTTCGGGGTATCTTCTGATGCAGTCCATCCGAAAGCTGCCCGCCGACCGCATCGACCCCGGGGCGGAGACCCGCATGCTCATCACACGGAAGGTGCGGAGCGTCTTCCCGGAGGTCTTCATCGCATGGCTCGTCGGCATGGCGGTGACCGTCGTCTGCAAACGCGGCAACCCCGTGCATCTTTTGACGGATTCGCTGTTCGAGAATTTTCTGCTCGGCATGACGGGGCTGCAGATCGCCACGGTGAACGGACCCGTTTGGTACATCTCTTCGATGCTGCTGTGCATGGCGGTGCTTGTTCCGCGGTGCGCAAGTTTCCGTCCATGGCGGTGAAGGTCGTTTTGCCGCTCAGCACGCTGCTCATTTTCGGGTACTTCTGCGGCAACAACATGGCGCCGCGGGCGCCGCTCGAATGGATGGGTTGGACGTATAAGGGCAACCTCCGCGCGTTCGCGGAGATGGGCATCGGCATCTGTATGTACGACCCCGTGCAAAAGCTCCGCACGGTCGAATTCTCGAAACTCGGCAAGCGGTTGCTCACTGTGGCGGAACACGGGCTGTACCTTGCGGTGATCTTTTACATGTACCGCTACGGTGCGGACCGGAAGGATTATTTCATTTTGATCCTGTTCGTTGCGGCGGTCGCGTTGTCCTTTGCGGAGCGCGGTGCCGATACCGCGCTGTTCCGTCACCCGATGTTTGCAAAGCTTGCGCAGTTCAGCATGCCGCTGTTCGTTTCGCATTCCTTCTGGGCGGGCGGTCTCCGCGCCGTTCTGCCGGCATCCATGACCAAGGGCACGATGATCGGCGTCTACCTCGTGTGCTCCGTTGTCACGACGTTTTTTGTGATGGGCGTTTCGGCGTTCATCCGCAACCGGATGCCGCAGTGGAAGCGGGCGGCAAAGCGGCTGTTCCTCGCGTGACAAACGAAATCGCACCCATGCCCCCCCTCTGGACCCGTATGCATGAATTTTGTGCATACGGGTCTTTACTTTTCGGTTCGCGTGGCATATAATCTGTTGAACGACCGTTCGATTACGGAGAGATCCGCTGCGGACGGAACAGTACGGGAGGGTTTCATGCAAGCGATCGAAACCAAGGGGTTGACCAAGTTTTACGGCAAGGCGCGCGGCGTCGAGGGGCTGTCGCTCTCGGTGGACGAGGGGGCGTTCTTCGGCTTCATCGGTCCGAACGGCGCGGGCAAATCCACCACGATCCGCACGCTGCTCGGGCTCATCCGGGTGACGGCGGGCGAAAGCCGCGTGTTCGGAATGGACCCGTGGAAGGAACGGGAAAAGGTCCTGCGGGAGGTCGGCTACCTGCCGAGCGAGAACGCGTTTTATTCCGGGATGCGGGCGGATGAGGTGATCCGCTTTTCGGCAAAGCTCCGCGGGAAGGACTGCGCGAAGGAAGCGGCGGAGCTTGCGGAGCGGCTGCAGCTGGACACCGCGAAGAAGGCGTCCGAACTCAGCTTCGGCAACCGAAAAAAGCTCGCCATCGTGTGTGCACTGCAGCATAAACCGCGGCTGTTGATCCTCGACGAGCCGACGGGCGGGCTGGACCCCCTGATGCAGCGGGAGTTTTTCGGCATCCTCCGCGAGCGCAACGCGGCGGGGACGACCGTGTTCTTCTCGAGCCACGTGCTCAGTGAGGTGCAGCAGAACTGCGACCGCATCGGCGTCATCCGCGACGGGCGGCTCATCGCCTGCGAGGCGGCGGAGCGGCTTTCGGGCACGGGCGCGAAGCGCGTGGTGTTTTGCGGCACGGCGGAGGTCGCGGGGCTTCCGGGCGTGCGGAACCTCGTGCGCGAGGGGGAGAGCGTGAGCTTTCTGTACGATGGCGGCATGGATGCGCTCGTCCGCACCTTGGCGGCGGGGTCCGTGCGCGATTTGACGATCCGCGAGCCCGGGCTCGAAGAGATCTTCCTGCATTATTACGAGGAGGCGTGACATGACGGTTTTTTGCAATGAACTGCGCCGTGCGCGCAAGACCTTTTGGATCTGGACGGCGTCGATCGCGGCGTTCGTGCTGCTGTGTGTGTTCTTGTACCCCGAAATGCGCAAAAGCATGGGGGAGATCGGCAAGGCGTTCGCGGCGATGGGCAGCTTTGCCACGGCGTTCGGCATGGACCGGCTCGACTTCGGCACGCTGCGCGGGTTTTACAGCGTGGAATGCGGCACGATGATCGGCGTCGGCGGGGCGTTCTTCGCGGCGGTCACCGCGGCGGGCATCCTTTCGGGGGAAGAGCAGGGGCATACGGCGGAGTTTTTGCTCACGCACCCCGTGACGCGCGGGCGCGTGCTCGGCGAGAAGCTGCTGGCGGCGCTCGTTCAGGTGCTTGCGTGCGAGGCGGTCGTGTTCGCGGTGTCGATGGGCGCGGTGCGGTGCATCGGCGAAACGGTCCCGTGGCGGGAGTTCGCCCTGTTGCATCTTGCGTATACGCTGTGCGCGGTGGAGATCGCGCTGGTGTGCTTTGCCCTGTCGGCGGTGACGCGCGGCAATAATTACGGACCGGCGCTCGGGTTCGCGCTCGTGATGTATTTCATGAGCATCCTCGCGAACATTTCGGACGCCGCGAAGGTCTTCAAGGCGGTGTCGCCGTTCGGGTATGCGGACGGCGCGGATATCATCACCCGCGGGGGGATCGATTGGTCGCTCGCACTGCCCGGGCTTGCCGTGGGGATGCTGCTCGCCGCGGCGGGCGCGCTGTATTGGAACAACAAGGACATCGCATGAACAAACGCCCCGGAGGACCCGGGGCGTTCGTGTGTCTTTGATTCGATGGTATCAGTGAGTATCTGCCCAAGCCCGCAACACCGTGCCGCGCAAATCTCTTTTACCGATAATATACATACTCCCCGAAAAGTTTCGGGAGCGCGATCGTCCTCGTTTGCATCGGCTTTCGTCCGCAACACCATACCACTCAACTTTCATTTACCGATAATATACATATCCCCGAAAAGTTTTTGGAAAGGGGAGCGCGATCGTCCTCGTTTGCAGCGGCTTTCGTCCGCAACACCGTACCGCTCAACTCACTTTTACCGATAATATGCATATCCCCGAAAAGTTTTTGGAAAGGGGAGCGCGAGGGGGAGAACCTTTTCACAAAAAGGTTTCCCCCTCGCAAATCGTTTTCCCTTCACAACCTCGCCATCACGTACTCCACGCGGCGGATGGCGTCTTCGACCTGCTGCCCCGCGCGGACGATACGGTCCTGCACCATCCAATCGACGAAGAAGTTGTCGAAAAAGAAATCGGCAAAGGTGAGAAAGTCGCCCGTTTCGACGGTGAGGTCGCAGTCGCGGATGTCGCCGAGCTCGCGGGCAAAGGCGTAAAGGTCGCGCTTCGCTTGGTCCATGTTGCGCTTGGCGGCGTTCAGCTTCATCTGCTTGAACAGAGTCACGAACGAGCCCCCGCCGAGCATGTCCCAAAGCCCGAAATTGCGCGCGGAGGAAAGGTCGCGCAGCGCGGCTCTCAGGCTCGCAAGCGCGCGCTCGCCCGCGGCACGGGCTTCCATCCGTTCTCTGTTCGCATCGTATAACATCGTTCGCTCCTTCCGGCGGATCGTTCTCATCCGCTGACTACAGCATAGCATCCGCACCGCGAGCAATACACCTCCGCCGCGGCGGAAAAACCGGCGCCAATCCCGCATTCGCGGCGAAACCCGCGCAAAAAGGATGCGCGGCGCGGCTTTTGCAATGAATAATATTGGCAAACTCCGCTGCGATGGGGTACAATAACCGTATCTATGCGGAAACCGCAAAAAACATTTTCGAAACGGAGCAACGATGCTGAAACGATTTTACCGCGACCTGAAGCGTTACTGGCCTTACGCGCTGCGCAGCGCCAAGGCGACCTTGCAGGCCGAAGTCAACGGGTCCTACCTCAACTGGCTGTGGTGGATCCTCAACCCGCTTTCCTTCATGCTGATCTACACCTTCATCTACGGTGTGGTCTTCAACGCGTCCGAACCGTACTTCCCGCTGTTCATCTTCATCGGTATCACGCTGTGGGATTTCTTCAACCGCACCATCTCGAACTGCGTGCTCATCGTCAAGAGCAATAAGCAGATCGTCACGCGCGCATATTTGCCCAAGTGCATGCTCGTCATTTCCAACATGCTCGTGAACGGCTTCAAAATGCTCATCTCGATGGGCATCTGCGCCGTGATGCTGCTGTTTTACCGCGTGCCGCCGCAGTGGACGATGCCGCTGGCCGTGCTGCCGTTCGCGGGGGCGATCCTGTTCACGTTCGGTGCCGCGCTGATCGTCATGCACCTCGGCGTCTACATTCAGGATATGGCGAACATCGTGCAGATCGTTCTGCGGCTCATGATGTACCTCACCGGTATCTTCTACGATGTCGGCAAGCGCGTGCCCGCGCCGTACAACACGCTCATCCTCTGGGTCAACCCGATGTCCGCCTACGTTTCGCAGGTGCGTAACGCCCTGCTGTACGGCAATATCAGCAACACCCGCATCATTTTCGTGTGGTTCGCGCTGTCGGCGGTCGTGGCGTATCTCGGTCTCAAGGTCGTGTATAAGAACGAAAACAACTACATCAAGGTGATCTGACATGGAAGAAAAGCTTGCGATCCGGGTCAAAGACCTGCACATCTACTATAAGGTGATGGCCGGCTTTTCCATCAAGAAAAGCCTGTTCCGCCTGAAAAAGGGCGAACTCAAAAGCGTGCACGCCGTCGACGGCATCTCGTTCGAGGTGAAGCGCGGCGAGATCCTCGGCATCCTCGGTCTCAACGGCAGCGGCAAGAGCACCACGCTCCGCTCCATCGCGGGGATCCTCCAGCCCGACAGCGGCTCGGTCGAGCTGTTCGGCAACAGCATCACGCTGCTGTCCCTCGGCGTCGGCTTCAACCGCGAGGTCTCGGGGCGCGATAACATCGTCCTCAGCGGCATGCTGCTCGGCTTCTCCGAAAAGGAGATCATGGAAAAGATGGACGCGATCATCGAGTTCTCGGAGCTCGGCAACGCCATCGATATGCCGGTGCGCACCTATTCGAGCGGCATGGAGTCCAAGCTCTCGTTCGCGATCACCGCGATGCTCGAAACGGATATCGTGCTCATCGACGAGGTGCTGTCCGTGGGCGATACGCGCTTCCGCAAAAAGAGCTACGACAAAATGAAGGAGATCGTCCTCGATGAGGACCGCACCGCGGTCATCGTTTCCCATCAGGAAAGCACCCTGCGCGAACTGTGCACCCAGATCCTTTGGATGGAGAAGGGGCGCATCCGCATGATCGGACCCACCGAAGAGGTGCTCGAGAAGTACATCGCCGAGATGGACGCCCCCGCGGCGAAGTGAGACTGCGGAAGGACCGCCCTTTCACACAGTGAATATAATAAAAGAAAAGAGCCACCCGAACGGGCGGCTCTTTTTGTGTGGATCCGTTATTTCGTTTCCGAGGTCAGGGCGTCCTTCGCGGGCACGGTGACCTTGCGGTCGTAGCAGGAGAAGATCGCGTCGACGGTCTTCTTGTCGGGCGCCTTGGTCACAAGGCTCACCAGCGGAACGATGACAAGACCGCTCAGCATCGCGAACGCGCCGCAGTTGATCGGGCTCTGCAGCAGCGCCGGGAAGGAGGACTTGAAGAACATGTTCAGCAGCATGATACCGGGTCCCCAGATGCAGCTGACCATGCACGCCGCCTTGGTCACGCGCTTCGAGTACAGACCGTAGAGGAACGGCGCGAGGAAGGCACCGGCGAGCGCGCCCCAGGAAAGACCCATCAGCTGCGCGATGAAGGCGACCTTCGCTTTGTACTGCACGATCGCGATGACGGCGGAGATGAGGATGAACACGCCGACGAAGATGCGGATGATCAGCAGCTCGCTCTTCTCGTCCGCCGCCTTTTTGCGCAGGGGCTTGATGAAGTCGAGCGTGAGCGTCGAGCTCGAGGCGAGAACGAGGGAGCTCAGCGTGGACATGGAGGCGGAAAGCACCAGCACCAGCGCCACGGCGCAGATGGCGGGGGAAAGCTTCGAAAGCATCTCGGGGATGATCGCGTCGTAACCGACCGCCGCGACGTCGACGTCGAACAGGCGCCCGAAACCGCCGAGGAAGTAGCAGCCGCCCGCGACGATGCACGCGAAGACCGTGGAGATCACGGTGCCCTTCTTGATGTCCTCCTCACTCTTGATGGCGTAGAACTTCTGCACCATCTGCGGCAAGCCCCAGGTGCCGAGCGAGGTCAGGATGACGACGCCGAGCAGACCCACCGGGTCCGGTCCGAAGAAGGAGGCGAAGACGCCCGGCTGCGAAGAGACCGCGGGGTCCGAAACGTTCGCGAGTGCGTTCAGCGAGCCGAGGAAGCCGCCGTTCAGCTTCAGCACGGAGCCGATGATCGCCGCGATGCCGAACAGCATGATGATGCCCTGAATGAAGTCGTTGATCGCGGTCGCCATGTAGCCGCCCGCAATGACGTAGACCGCGGTGAGCACCGCCATCACCACGATGCAAACGGTGTAGTCCACATCGAACGCCATCGCGAACAGGCGCGAAAGTCCGTTGTACAGCGATGCGGTGTACGGGATGAGGAAGATGAAGATGACCGCCGCCGCCAGCGTCTTCAGCGATTTCGAGCCGAAGCGCGTTTCGAAGAACTGCGGCATCGTGGCGCTGCCGAGGTGCTGCGTCATGATGCGGGTGCGCCGCCCGAGGATGACCCAAGCGAGCAGCGAGCCGATGAACGCGTTGCCGAGACCCACCCACGTGGAAGCGACGCCGAATTTCCAGCCGAACTGTCCGGCGTAGCCGACGAAGATGACCGCGGAGAAGTAGCTGGTACCGTAGGCGAAGGCGGTGAGCCACGGACCCACGCCGCGCCCGCCGAGGACGAAGCCGTTGACGTCGCCCGCGTGCTTCTTGCACGCGAAGCCGACGGCGATCATGATGGCGAAGAACGCCAGGATCAGGATGGTTTTGATGAGCATTTGTGTTTCCTCCAATGTCGTTTGTGTGCGCCGCGCCGCTTCCCGTGCGGCGGGCGAAGGTTCCGGGGGTAAAAGAAAAGGCCTTAACGGGGGTATGCCGTTAAGACCGTTTGCGAAAAAAGCTTGATGTGACGCGGGTCACTCCAAACGCAAACGGCCGTATCGGTAATAGTAATAAAAAGAGACGCGGGCAAACATCACAGCTTGCTCCTTTCGATTGATTTTCTCTATCATAAGCGGAAGAGGATGCTTTGTCAACAAAAAATATATGATTTTTGCGAGAAAAGCGCATACCGCGGGCACGGGTGAGGGTAAAATGTGCCGTTTCCCCGGGCGGCGTTGTGATATAATGAATCATTCCGATGTTTTCGAGGTAAACGCTTTTGCATAAAAAACTCAGTCCCTTTTTCATCATCATGCTCTGTTTCCTCGGCGTGATCCTGCTCGGCGCGGGGCTTCTGTGCCTGCCGGTCGCCGCGGCGGAGGAAAGCGCCACCTTCGGCGAAGCGCTGTTCACGGCAACGAGCGCCGTGTGCGTGACGGGGCTCGTCGTTCGGGACACGGCGACGTTCTGGTCCCCCTTCGGGCAGGCGGTGCTGCTCGGTCTCATCCAGATCGGCGGTCTCGGCGTCATCTGCGCGGCGTCCGCCTTCGTCATGCTCAGCGGCAAGCGCATCCTGCTCCGCCAGCGCGAGATCCTGAGTGAGTCCGTTTCCGCGCATCAGGTCGGCGGCGTCATGCGGCTCACGGGGTTCATCGTCGCGTTCACCCTCATCGCGGAGGCGATCGGCGCGGTGCTGCTGAGCTTCCGACTCGTGCCGCTGTACGGGTGGGAAGGCGTTTGGATGAGCGTGTTCACCTCCGTTTCCGCGTTCTGCAACGCGGGCTTCGACCTCATGGGCGGCAAAACGGGGCACTTCAGCTCCATGATGGGCTTCGGGTCGAACGGGTACGTCGTGTTCGTGCTGTGCCTGCTCATCATCGCGGGCGGTCTCGGGTTCATGACCTGGGAGGATATTCTGCACCAGCGCCGGAATTTCAAAAAGTACCGCCTGCAGTCGAAGGTCATCCTCGCGACGACGGCTGTGCTGCTCGCCGTGCCGTTTCTGTTCTACTTCTTCCTCGAGTTCAACGAGGGTCCCGCAAAGCAGCGTCTGCTCGACGCGGCGTTCCAGACCGTGACGGCGCGCACCGCGGGCTTCAACACGGCGGATCTTGCGGCGATGAGCGGCGGCGGCAAAACGGTGATGATCCTTCTCATGCTCATCGGCGGCGCGCCGGGTTCCACGGCGGGCGGTCTGAAAACGACGACCGCCGCGATGCTCGCGATCGTCCTCGTGAGCCAGCTGCGCCGCAAAAAGGATGTGGAGTGCTTCGGGCGCCGCATCGACGACGATACCATCAAAAAGACCCTGTCGCTGTTCGCGCTGTACGGCTTTTTGTTCGTGTTCGGTGCGGTGGCGATCTCCGCCATCGAGGGCGCACCGATGGGCGCCTGCCTGTTCGAAACGGGCTCCGCGGTGGCGACGGTCGGTCTTTCGCTGGGGCTGACCCCGACGCTGGGGCTCGCTTCCCGCGCGATCTTGATCGTGCTCATGTTCATCGGCCGCGTGGGCGGTCTCACCCTGATTTTGGCGGCGGCTTCCGTGCGCGACAACGTGCAGAGCCGCAAGCCGGTGGAAAAAATATCCGTTGGTTAAAGGAGAGTATGTATGAAATCCGTTTTGTTGATCGGCGTGGGCGAATTCGGCCAGATGCTTGCGGAAGAACTGAACAAACTCGGTCATCAGATCATGGCCGTGGACCTGAGTGAGGAGCGCGTGAACGCCGTGCTGCCCTACGTCACCGACGCGCAGATCGGCGACAGCACGGACGAGCAGTTCCTCGACAGCCTCGGCGTCGCCAATTTCGACGTGTGCTTCGTCACCATCAGTCAGGATTTCCGCTCCTCCATCGAAACGACCTTTCTGCTTAAGGAGCGTGGGGCGCGCCGCGTCGTGACCCGGTCCGACCGCAAGGTGCAAAAGCAGATCCTGCTGCGCAACGGCGCGGACGACGTCATCCACCCCAAGGCGGAAATGGCGAGCTGGGCGGCGGTGCGCTACACGGGCAACAACATCAGCGATTACATCGAGCTCGACGACGAGAACTCCATCTACGAGATCCCCGTCCCCGAAGATTGGGACGGCAAGACCGTCGCCGAGGTGAACCTGCGCGGCAAGTACGGCATCAACATCCTCGGCTTCAAGAAGGGCGACAGGCTCGACTCGCACGTCATGCCGGACACCGTGTTCGAAGGCGGGCGCGGCATGCTCGTCATCGGCGAAACGAAGGCGCTGCAGAAGTGCTTCAAGATCTGACGCGGGGCGCAAACACCGCGGAAACGGCGGGCGCAAGCACGCCTTGCGGCGGAAAAGCGGGGTGCAAGCGGGGCTTTCTCGACAGCGGGACGGCGGCGCGGTACGATCGGACCCGGGAGGTGCGGAACACATGTGCTTCGGCGATAAGATCAAGGCGATCCGCTTGGAAAACGATCTCACGCAGGAACGGTTCGCCGAACGGCTGAACGTCACGCGGCAGGCGGTCTCCAACCGGGAAAACGAAAAGAACCTGCCGGATATCGGGATGCCGATCCGGATCTCGGATGTGTTCGGCGTATCTCTCGACAAACCGATCAAAGGAGATACGCAAATGAACGAAAAGATCGTCCGCGACGGGAGCGAGACCCGGCGCGCAAGGTGCAACGCAGTCACTGCGGCGGTCGGCGGGGGGCTGCTGTTCCTCGGCACGCTGCTCATCGTCCTCAAGGGGCTGTCCGTCGAATACATCGACGCCGAAGGCTTCCTGCATGAAAACTTCTTTCTGCTGCCCCTCGGCTTCCTCTGCATCTTCTGCGGGTTGACCGCCTTCCTTGCGGTGGGCGTGCGCGCGCTCATCGCCCTGCGGAAAAAACGCCGAAACGGCAAGGCGCCCTCCGGGGCGTCTTTTTCGTGCACTTTGGCGGAAAACGGAGGTTTGATTCAACCCGTGAATTTGGTATAATAAAATATTATGCGGAGACCCATGCGGTTTCCGTTACCGATACCATCCACGGAAGGATCCGCCATGAAAGCCAAACCCACCGCACCGAAAGTGCGTAAGATATGCAAGGTGCTCGCCATCACGGCGTTCGTCACGCTGCTCGAGTGGCTCATACTCGGGCAGATCGCGCAGGGCAAGCGCGAAAACAAGGAGCAGGACGCGTACAACCGCGGTCTGCAGATCGCCTCGACCATCCGCCTTACGCTCGACAACGCCACCGAAGCATCCAAGGCGCTCGAATACCTGTACATGTACGGCAACCTCAACTGGGCGACCGTGTTCGACAAGATGGCGCCCAAGATCGCGGAGGATCACAAGGTCATCGCCAGCATGTACGTCGCGCCGGAGGGGGTCATCCGCGCCGCCTGGCCCGAGGAGGTCAAGCCGACGACCATCGGCTTTGCGATGCTCGAAGACCCCGATCAGGGACCGCGCGCAAGGCTCGCCATGGAAACGGGGAAGATCACCGTCGCGGGTCCGCACAAGCTCGTCGAGGGGGGCGAGGGGCTCATCGTCCGCAACCCCGTCTATTGGCAGAGCGACGGCGGCTTCCGGGGCTTCACGGTGCTCGTGCTCGATTGGAACGCGATCGTCGGGCGCATGCTCGAAAACACCCGCACGAGCGAGGATGCGTACCGCTTCGCCGTCCGCAAGGACGTTCCCGACCCGACCGCCGTCACCGATGCGGACGGGTTCATCTTCCGCAACACGCAGGAACCCATTTCGGACCGGGTGGATATCCCCTTCGAGGTGCCGAACGACACCTGGCACCTGATCATCGAACCCGCGAACGGCTGGTCGGTCATGGGGGAAATGACCTCGTCGATCCTCACTTCGGCGCTGCTCTCACTGGTGACGATCGCGGGCTTCGCTTACGCCTCCTTCTACAACGACCGCAAGCGCGAGCTGGAGGTCGAACAGGCGGAAAACCACGCCAAGAGCATGTACATCGCGGAGCTCACCGCGGCGCGCGAACGGGCGGAACAGGCGGATTCCGCGAAGACCGCCTTCCTGTTCAACATGAGCCACGATATCCGCACGCCGATGAACGCGATCATCGGCTTCACGAACCTTTTGAAAAAGCGCATCGACGACCGCGAGGCGGCGCTGGACTGCATCCGCAAGATCGAGTCCTCGGGCGAGTTTTTGCTGTCGCTCATCAACAACGTGCTCGAAATGGCGCGCATCGACGCGGGCAAGGAAAGCCTCGACGAAACGGTGTGCGGCGTTCCGGAGTTCATCGACGGCATCAACGCCGTGTTCGAAATGCAGATGCGGGAAAAGGGCGTCCGCTTCACACAGGAAACGAACGTCACGCACACGGCGGTTTGGGGCGACAGCACGAAGATCCGCGAGATCCTGCTGAACCTGTTGTCCAACGCGCTGAAGTACACGCCCGCGGGCGGCAGCGTTTCCGTGACGACGACGGAGCTCCCCTGCGAAACGCCGGGGTACGCCACGATCCGCACCGTGGTGAAGGATACGGGCATCGGCATGAGCGCCGAATACCTGCCGCAGCTGTTCGAGGTCTTCTCGCGCGAACGCACGGGCGCGGGCTCGGCAACGGGCACGGGGCTCGGCATGTCCATCGTCAAAAAGCTCACCGAACTCATGGGCGGCACGATCGAAGTCGAAAGCGCCCCGGGCGTGGGCACGACCTTCACCCTGACCCTCACCCACCGCATCGCGGAGCCGGGGCACACGGCGGAAACGGGGGCGGAAAGCGCCTTGCCCGCGGTGGATTTCCACGGCAAACGCATTTTGCTGGCGGAGGACAACGACCTCAACGCGGAGATCGCCGGCGCGGTGCTCGAAGAGGAGGGCTTCACCGTCGACCGCGCGGAGGACGGTGTGATCTGCGTGGACAGGCTCGAAAAGGCGGCGCCGGGGACCTACGACCTCATCCTCATGGATGTGCAGATGCCCAATATGGACGGTTACAAGGCGACGCGCGTCATCCGCGCCCTGCCCGACCGCGCGAAGGCGGAGCTCCCGATCATCGCCATGACGGCGAACGCCTTCGAGGAGGACAAGCGCAACGCGCAGGCGGCGGGCATGAACGGGCACATCGCAAAGCCGCTCGATACCGATAAGCTGCGTGCCGCGCTGGCGCGCGCCCTCGCAAAGGAGGACCCCGCGACGGAGGACTGCGTGCGCCTGCTCGACCGTCTGTCGGATACGGAACCCTTTGCGGAGTTCATTGAACGGCACCTCGGCAAGGGGCTTTCCACGGGGCGGGTGCTCACCGAATCGACGGGGGAGGAGCGCATCCTCTACGCGGACGATGCGGCACTGTACCTGTGCGGCTGCACCTCGCGCGAAGAACTCGACAAGCTGGCGAACGGCTCGTTCCGCAACGCGGTCCGGCGGGAGGGCAGAGGACCCGACCGGAAGGAACCCTGCTGCACGGGCAGCGGCGCCTGCTGCGACCGGTTCCGCGTCACGCGGAAGGAGGGCGACCCGCACTCCACCGAGGGCGTCTGCCGCAAGGTCTACACCGAAAACGGCCGCTCCGTGTGCGCGCTGTTCCTCGGCGAAACGGAACGCGGCAAGTGACCGAAGACCGAACACCACACCCCTTCCGGGCGACCGGCGGGGGTGTTTTTCGTTGCCGCAAAGCAATAAGTATAAATATATTTCTATCGTGTATTGACGAAATTCATGGGTTTCCCTTATAATTTTGCCTTGCGTGACTAAAATTTCAAAGGAGAAAGCTATGAAAAAACGCGTACTTGTTGCGATCGCGCTGATCGTGTGCATGCTGTGCACCGCAGCCCTCGCAGACACCTACACCGCCGGCACCTACACCGCGGAAGCCAAGGGCTTCGGTGAGGGCATGGTCACCGTGACGATGACCTTCGACGGCGAGAAGATCCTCGATGTGAAGGCGGAAGGCGCTTCCGAGACCCCGGGCATCGGTTCCGTGGCGATCGAGAGCCTGCCCGCTGCGATCCTCGCGGCGCAGAGCGCGGATGTCGACCTCATCGCAGGCTGCACCTTCTCCGGTAAGGCCGTGAAGATGGCCGCCGCAGACTGCATCGCGCAGGCGAAGGGCGAGACCTCCGCTGTCGGCGAAGTCAAAATGGCCCCCGGCACCTATGTCGGCCGGGGCTTGGGCTTCCGCATCAGCGAACCCGTGACGGTTTCCGTCACCGTCGATGAGAACTCCATCAAGGAGATCGTCGTCGACACCGTGAACATGAGCGAAAAGCCGGCATTGATGCAGACCGTCATCGATCTGCAGATCCCGCGCATGATCGAGCAGCAGTCCGTTGCCGTGGACGCCGTCTGCGGTGCGACCGCTTCCGGTAACGCGGTGCGTCAGGCGGTCGAAGCCGCACTGACCGAGGCGCTCGTCGCGGGCGGCAGCGATGCGAATGCGATCGCGGCGTTCTGTAAGCAGGCACCCAAGTCCAACGAGACCAAGGAGCTTTCCGCACAGGTCGTCGTCGTCGGTATGGGCGGCGCGGGCACCTCCGCTGCGCTTTCCGCGGCTGAGAACGGTCTGTCCGTCATCGCCATCGACAAGGCGGGCAAATGGGGCGGTACCTCCACCCTCGTTTCCGGTCCCATGAGCATCAACGCGCCCAGCCAGGTGGCTTCCGCTTACGAAGACATCAACAAGGCTGCGGGCGAGAAGATGATCGACGAAGAGGCGCTGTTCACCGCTTGGTGCGAGTACACCACCGACGAGACCGGCCGCCAGCAGGCAAAGGTCGAGTTCATCCGCCTGATGATGGATGAGTCCGGCGTCACCACCGACTGGCTCACGCAGTACGGTTTCCAATTCGACCACGCGACCACCTTCGCGGGCAACAAATGGCCGGCGTTCTCGCCCCTTTCCGGCGCGAAGAAGCTGACCGAAGGCTTCTATGCCGAGGCTTGGAACAACTTCTCCAAGATGGGCGGCAACTACCTGCTCGAGACCGAGGGCTACGATCTGATCCTCGACGAGTCCGGTAAGGTCTGCGGCGTCAAGGCGCGCTCCATGGTCGACGGCACCGAGTACGTCATCAAGGCGGATGCGGTCATCCTCGCGACCGGCGGCTTCGCGGGCAGCGCGGAGATGGAAGAGAAGTACCTGGAGAACACCTACTTCCCGATCAAGGGCGCATGGAAACTCTTCGGTATGCACCAGAACGACGGTAAGATGATCCAGGCGGCGATCGACAACGGCGCGGGTCTGTACAACGTGAGCGTCGCGCCCATGGTCCACGTCGGCGGCGTCGACGGCTTCCTCCCCGGCTTCGAGACCGTCCCCGCAGAGGGACTGGGTTATGCGACCGGTCGTCCCGCGGTCTGGTCCCAGGGCGATATGCCGCTCAACATGGCCATCACCTCCAACACGCTGGCTGTCGGCAAGGATGCGAAGCGCTTCACCTCCGAGTCCGATCTGTCCATGTTCAACCCCTGGAAGTCCGGTCCCCACTTCTACTCCATCTGGGGTCAGGATCAGGTCAACGGTCTGAAGGAGAACGGCTTCAGCGAGGTCCCCTTCGGTCCCTCCACCGGTTACCTCGGTTACGGCACGAGCATCCCCGCGGGTGTTCCCATGACCAACGCGGACGCCGTCATCGATGCGGCGATCAAGGCGGGCTTCATGTTCAAGGCGGACTCCGTTGCGGAGCTGGCTGAGAAGATGGGTCTCGACGCGGCGACCCTCACCGCGACCGTCGAAGCCTACAACGGCTACTGCGCGGCGGGCGAGGACAAGGAGTTCGGCAAGGACGCTTCCAAGCTCGTCCCGATCACCGGTGACTGCTTCTACGGCATCGTCGGCTCCAGCTGGTGCTACTCCACCTGCGGCGGTCTCGATATCGACACCGATTTCCGCGTTCTCAAGGCGGACCATGTCACCCCCATGGAGGGTCTCTACGCGGTCGGTACCGATTCGATGGGCGTTCTGTTCAGCGAGCACATCGCCTACGTCACCTACGGCGGTGCGGCGAACGGCTTCGCGCTGACCTCCGGTCGTCTCGCGGGCGCTTCCGTTGCGAAGGCTCTGGCAAAATAAGAAACGCGTTCTTTTCGGAATGCAGAACACCCCGCTCTTTCTGAGCGGGGTGTTTGTCTGTTTTGGGGCGGGGCACCCGCACTGCGAAAAAGCGTCCTCATTCCGATTAATATATTATCATTGTTTTCGTTGACAATATATCTTTCTGTACTGTAGCATGAATATCGTTTGAACAATATGCCACAAGGCAAAGATAGGAAACGAAGAACATGAAGAAACTGATCACACTCGTTCTCTGCGTGCTGCTGTGCTTCGGTGCGACCGCCGCGTTTGCGGATGCGCTGACCGGCGCGGCAAACGGCATGGGCGGCGAAGTCCCCGTCACGGTGGAGTTCGCGGAAGGCAAGATCGTCTCCGTCACCGTCGGTGAGAACAAGGAGACCGTCGGCATCGCGGACAAGGCGATCGCCGAAATGCCGGCGCGCATCGTGGATGCGCAGAGCCTCGCGGTGGATACCGTCGCAGGCGCCACCGTTACGAGCAACGCGATTTTGAACGCGGTCGAGGCTGCGCTCGTCGCGGGCGGCGTGGACGTCGCGCCCTTCAAGGTCGCCGCGGAAAAGCAGGAGCTCACCGCGGGTGAGACCGTCGAGACCGATGTGGTCGTCGTCGGTGCGGGCATCTCCGGTCTCATGGCTGCCTATGAACTCAAGGAGGATTACCCCGAGGTGAACTTCATCGTGCTCGAAAAGCTCGATGTCGTGACCGGTTCCGTCCCGGTTTCCGGCGGCGCGATCGCGGGCGTGAGCTCCGAATTCCACAAGCGCGACGGCGTTGAGTGCGTCCCCGAGGATTTTGCGGACCTGTTCACCTATACCTCCGGCACCGGGATCCGCGCGGAGTTCGTGAACAAGATCTACGAGAAGTCCGGCGTTCTGCTCGAGCGCCTCATCGGCTACGGCACGCCCTTCACCGGCAGCACCGAGCCCGCCAGCAAGTACTCCGATAAGGTCTTCGCGATCCGCACCGAGAACCGCGGTTCCAGCTTCGGCGCGTTCTTCAACGAGTATGTGAACGTGAACAGCTTCGACCTGCGCATGGCGACCAAGGCGGAAAGCCTCATCGTCGAGGACGGCAAGGTCGTGGGCGTCGTCGCGGCGAACGCGACGGAGCGCTATGAGATCCGTGCGAAGGCGGTGCTTCTCGCAACGGGCGGCTTCGGCAAGAACCCCGAGCTCATGGCGGAATACCTGCCCCTCTTCGCCGACGGCTTCAGCTCCGCGAATGCGGGCGCGACCGGCGATGCGATCGTGATGACCCGTCAATTCGGCACCAAGGTCGTCGGTGACGGCAGCATGGGCTCCGTCGTCGCTCCGGACGGCTCCGCGCTCATCAACTCCAACTTCCTCGTCAACCTCGACGGTGAGCGTTTCATCGGCGAAGGTGAACCCAAGTACGTCGTGCAGCGCGCCTGCTCGCAGCAGCGCGACAAGGCGACCTTCTACCTTGCGGATGCGAACTACGCAGACCAAGAGACCATCGCCAAGAAGCTCGAACAGGGCTATGTGAAGCAGTACGACACCATCGAGGCGCTCGCACTCGACAACGGCATCGACCCCGTGAAGCTCGCGGCGACCGTCGAAGCTTACAACGCGGCTGCGGACAAGGGCGAAGCGATCCCCGCTGCGGAATACTCTCTGGCTGCCGCCAAGGCGACCAAGATCGAGACCGCGCCCTTCTATGTGGAAAAGGTCACCCTGCGTACCTTCGGCACCATCCCGGGCATCGAGGTCGCGGACGACCTGCGCGTTCTGACTGGTGAGGGCACCCCCGTCGAGGGTCTGTACGCTTCCGGCGAGCTCATCGCGGGCAACGCGTTCACCCGTCAGTACCCCGGCGTCGGCATCGGCGTTTCGTTCGCTGCGAACACCGGCCGCCTTGCGGCGGAAACCATCGCCGAAACCCTCAAGTAAGCGACTGGCAAAAAAGAGACCTGCGGATTTTCCGCAGGTCTTTTGTCGTTTTGGGGAATGGAAGCCGCGTTGTACGACCGGTGTTTCCGGGTCAGATCACGAACTGATCGAGGTAGCGCTTCGAAATGGTCAGCGAGTCGAGCACCTTCTGCTCGCTCGATTCGAAAGCCTTGTCCTCGACTTCGAGGCAGGCGTACCCGTCGTAACGGATATCCGTCAGCGCGGAAACGAATTTCGACCAGTCGACATCGCCGAGACCGGGCAGCTTCGGGCTCATGAAATCGAGCGGGTAGGCCATGATGCCGACTTCGTCCAGCTTGTCGCGGTACAGCTTGATGTCCTTGAAGTGCACGTGGAAGATCTTGTCGCGGAAGGTGTACAGCGGCTTGATGTAGTCGATCATCTGCCAGACGAAATGGCTCGGGTCGTAGTTGATGCCGAGGTTCGGGCCGGGCAGGATCTCGAACACCTTTTTCCAGTTTGCGGGCGTCGTCATGAGGTTCTGTCCGCCGGGCCACTGGTCCCTGCCGAACAGCATCGGGCAGTTTTCGATCGCGATCTTCACGCCGAGCTCCTCCGCCAGCGCGACGATCGGCGGCCAGACCTCCTTCACGAGTTCGAGGTTCTCTTCGACGGACTTCGTCTGGTCGCGGCCGATGAAGGTGGTGACCATGTTCACGTTGAGCTTCGCGCTCGCGCGGATGACCGTCATCAGGTGCGCGACGACGGCGGCGCGTTTTTCGGGGTCTGCATCCATCGTGTTCGGGTAGAATGCCAGGGAAGAGATCTCGATGCCGTGTTCCGCGGCGTAGGAAAGCACGTGCGCGGCGTAGGCTTCGTCTTCGAGCACACGCGCCACGTCGATGTGGCTCACGCCCGCATAGCGGCGCTCCGCTTTGCCCGCCGGCCAGCAGGCGACCTCAACGGCGGAAAAACCCGCGGCTGCCGTGGCGTCGATCATCTGTTCGTAGTCGTATTTATCGAGGATCGCGGTGACAAGACCGAATTTCATGTGGGGGTATCGTCCTTTCTTCGGATGTGACGGCACGGCGGAGAGCACGGTACCGCAGTTTCAAAAATAGCCGATACGACCGTGTTTGTCAAGCACAAGCATAGCATTTCTCTATGGAACGATTGACAGAACGCATGGTAATTTGGTACAATTGATTTGTAAAAAATGTAATGCATTACATTTTCAGTTCATCTCACAAACATTCAGCGGACGGGGGTCCGCACAGTTCCATCCGATATCCACGAATCCACGGAGAAAACCGAATATATGGTCACCATCGCAAAGGTCGCAGAGCACTGCGGGCTTTCCGTCGCGACGGTCTCGCGCGTGCTGAACAACAACGGGCCCGTCAAGCCGGCGACCTGTGAAAAGGTGCGCCGCGCCATCGAAGAGCTGCACTACACGCCCAACCAGTCCGCGCGGAACCTCCGGCGGAACGAAAGCCG
Source organism: Clostridia bacterium (assembly GCA_030526425.1). Lineage (GTDB taxonomy): Bacteria > Bacillota > Clostridia > Christensenellales > CAG-138 > CAG-1024. Next base: position 9,868 of record JAUNCT010000009.1, on the reverse strand, counting down.
CATCATCCTCGCGCTCGCACCGAACTTTTCCAACCCCTACTATTCCAAGATCCTCGCCGGCATCGGCGATCTCAGCCAAAGCCTCGGCTACAGCGTTCTCATCTGCAACACCGGTTCCGATGAGGAGACCGAACGGCGCTTTCTCGAATTGCTCGAAAGCCGCCGCGCCGACGGCGCGATCTTTCTCGGCTGCCGGAAGGATGTGGACTGGCTCGCCCGTTACGCGGGGCAGTATCCGCTCGTCCAGTGTTCCGAATACGTGCCCGGGCTCGCGGCACCGGTCGTTTCGGTCGACAACTTCGCCGCCGCTCGGGAGACCGTCGGGCATATCCTGTCGCTCGGGCATACGCGCATCGGTATGATCGGCGCGGCGAACGCGCTCATCAGCACGGAGCTCCGGAAAAACGGCTGGCGGGAAACGCTCCTTGCGGCGGGTGTCGAACCGCGCGCGGAGGATTATGCGGAAGCGGATGGGGATTACACCTTCGCATCGGGACGACTCGCCGCGATGCGCCTTTTGGACCGTCCGGACCGTCCGACCGCGGTGTTCTGCGTATCGGATATCATCGCGCTCAGCGTCATCGCCGCTGCGCAGGAGCTCGGTATCCGCGTGCCGGAGGAACTCACCGTCACGGGCTTCGACGATGTCGACTACACGACGATGTTCCACCCCTATCTGACGACGGTCGCGCAGCCGTGCTGCGAACTCGGCAAGCGGAGCCTGTCGGTCCTGCTCGAACACATCGAAGATCCGGGAAAAGCTCCCGAACAGATCCATCTGCCGCATACGCTCACCGTGCGTGAATCGTCGGCGGCTCCAAATCCCAACTGACAAAGGAGAACGATCACATGTTGAATGTCGGCGTCATCGGCTGCGGCTCCATCGCACGGCAGCGTCACGCACACGAATACGCACTGCACCCCGGTGTGACCATCGCGGGGTTTTACGATCTGTTCCCGGCACGCGCCGAGGATATGGTCAAGACCTTCGGCGGTAAGGTGTACGCCTCCGTCGAAGAGATGCTGGCGGATCCCGCCATCGACCTCGTTTCGGTCTGCGCGGCGAACGCGCAGCATGCGCCCATCACCATCCAAGCGCTGAACGCGGGCAAGCACGTGCTGTGCGAAAAGCCCATGGCCATCACCGAAGCGGAATGCACGGCGATGGTCGAAGCGGCGGAAAAAGCCGGAAAGCGCCTGTTCATCGGGCATAACCAGCGCCTCGCGCCCGCACACAAGAAGGCACGCGAGATCCTCGCCTCCGGCGCGATGGGCAAGGTGCTGACCTTCCGCTCCGTGTTCGGACACAAGGGACCCGAGATGTGGAGCATCGACAAGAGCGCGAACACCTGGTTCTTCAAAAAATCCAGCGCGGCGTTCGGCTCCATGGCGGACCTCGGCATCCACAAGCTCGACCTCGTCCGTTATCTCATCGGCAGCGAGATCGAAACGGTATACAGCACCATGAAGGTGCTCGACAAGAAGTTCCCGGACGGAACGCCCATCGAGGTGGACGACAACTCCGTCGAAGTGCTCACCTTCGCAAACGGCGCGACCGGTACCGTGACCACGAGCTGGACGCACTACGGTGAGGAATGCAACGAGACCGTGCTGTACTGCGAGAAGGGCATCGTGAAGCTCTATTGCGACCCCCGCTACTCGCTGCAGGTCGTCAATGCGGACGGAACGAAGGTCCTTTACGAGCTCGACCGCATGCAGACCAACGACGACGCGCAGCAGACGAGTTCCGGCGTGATCGACGAGGTCGTCGGCGCGATCGCGGAAGACCGTCCGAGCATCCTCGGCGCGGAGGACATCGTGAAGTCGATGAAGGCGGTTTTCGCCTGCCTGCGCTCTTCCGAAGAGGGCAAGGCCGTCGCGCTGTGACGGCATCCCGGTAACCCCATCCCACAACGGTGATGACCGCGCGAGCGGTTGTTATAAAAATCAAATGGAGGCAAACACATGAAGAAGTTCCTTGCAATGCTCCTCGCCGTCACGATGCTTTTCGGCATGGTCGGCATCTCCAACGCCGCAAGCGGCACGATCTATGTCCTCGGTCCGACGCCCGACCACGGCTGGACCGCACAGGCCGGTACCTATGCACAGGCGAAGTGCGAAGAGATCTCCGCCGCAGGTCAGAAGGCGGTCTACATCCCCGCTTCTTCGGGTGAAGAGCAGGTCGACCAGATCAACACGATCATCGCGAACGGCGACGCCGCGATCGTCGTCATGATGGCGCTGGACGATTCCGCACAGGCAGGTCAGGAAGCCCTCTACGCGGAAGGCATCCCGTTCATCTCCTTCGACCGTATCATCGAAGCGACCGAGAAGTATGCGGCGCTGAACTACTCCGGTGACAACTGGCAGTGCGGCGCGGGCATCGCTTACTGGCTGCAGCAGCACGGCATGAAGGCCGGCGACACCGTCGTCGTCCTCTACGGTGACAACGGTACCGTTTGCTCCCGCCGTCAGGAAGGCTTCGAGCAGTTCCTCCGCGGTGAGATCGAGTATCAGGACGCGGTCGCGGGCAACTTCAAGACCACCGAGACCTGGGCGCAGGCCGATCTCGACAAGGTCTTCAGCACCTACACCGTGGTTTGCAACTGGTCCGCGGACGGCGCGTTCGGTTATGTCGAGCAGAAGTTCGATGAGATCGTCGCGGCTGCGAAGGCCAACGGCGGCAACCTCTACATCTACTCCATGGACGACGAGATGACCTTCGGCGTGCTGAACTACCTCAGCGCGGGCGCATCCGCCGAGACCCTGGCCGACCTCGAGGCGATGAACGTTTACATCTCCGCGATCGGCGGTATGCAGGAGCTCTACGATGTCATGAGCGGTAAGGATGCCGACAAGGCAGCCATCGCCAACAAGTACTTCGACGACATGATGTCCGTCTTCTTCAGCCCCAAGATGATGCAGACCGTCATCGGCATGGGCGTTGACTTCGTCAACGGCAACTGGAGCTACGAAGCCGGTTCCGGCTCCTACGAGCCCGTCTTCATCGTCGACCGCACCACCGCGGCGGAAGTCGAAGGCTTCACCGGTCATTGATCGCACGGCTTGAACGCCAAACGGCCGCGGGCACCTGCCCGCGGTCTGTGAACGAACGACGGATGCGGGGGAGCTCCCCCGCATCCGCTTCCCATATTCCGGCAAGAAAGGTATTGATATGGCAATACTGAAAATGACCCACATCTCAAAGGCGTTCGGCGGTTCGCAGGCGCTCAGCGACATCTCGTTCTCGGTCGGCGAGGGGGAGATCCACGCGCTGCTCGGCGAGAACGGCGCGGGCAAGAGCACTTTGATGAACATCCTCACGGGCGTCATCCCCGCGGATTCCGGTACGATCGAATTCATGGGGAAGACCTATCCGAATCCCACCATCCGCCAGATGGAAAAGGCGGGCATCGCGTTCGTCCATCAGGAGCTGAACGTGATCAACGATCTGTCCGTGGTCGACAACATCTTCCTGTGCAGGGAGATCCGCGGGAAATTCGGGCTGATCGACAAGAAAAAACAGTTCGCCGAGGCGGAAAAGCTGTTCCGCGAACTCGGCGTGAACATGGACCCCGGCAAGATGGTCTCCGAGCTGAAGACCGGCGAAAAGCAGCTGCTCGAGATCTGCCGCGCGCTGTACATGAACGCAAAGCTGCTCATCCTCGACGAACCGACCACGGCGCTGTCGAACGATGAGATCGCGCATATGTTCGGGATCCTCCGGCAATTGAAAGCAAAGGGAACGAGCTTTATCTTCATCTCGCATAAGATGCCCGAGATCTTCGAGATCGCGGACCGGTACACGGTCCTCAGGAACGGCACGTTCATTTCCTCGGGTGATATCAAAGACACGAACGCGCACGCGATCACGAGCGATATGGTCGGCGCGCAGTACGTCGACCAGGAGGTCTACAAGCCCCGCGAACTCGGGGAACCCGTCGTCACGCTGAAGGACTTTTCGGGTCCCGGCTTCCGGAATGTCGATCTCACGGTCCGCAAGGGCGAGATCGTCGCCTTCACGGGGCTTGCGGGCTGCGGCGCGAGCGAGCTGATGCAGGCGATGTTCGGCGCGCTGACGCCCGAGGGCGGAAGCATCCGCGTGCACGGCAAGGAGATGCACGGCAGCATCGTTTCGTTCATGAAAAACGGCGTCGCGATGCTTGCGGCGAACCGCAAAGAAAACTCCGTCGTGCCGGATATGTCCATCCTCGAGAACTTCTACCTCGCGGAGCAGCAGATCTCCAAGGGCAGAAAGCCTTTCATCTCGAAGCGGGCGGAAAAGCAGCGTTACGACACGCAAAAGGAGAACATGCGCATCAAAGCGGGCAGCATGCACGACAACATCACATCCCTGTCCGGCGGCAACCAGCAGAAGGTCTTTCTCGGGCGCTGGCTGAACATCGGTGCGGATCTGCTGCTGTTCGACAACCCGACGCAGGGCGTGGACGTCGGCGCGAAGGAGGAGATCTACCGACTGATCCTCGGCTTTGCGGAAAGCGGCAAGACCGTGATCATCAACACGCTGGAGATCCCCGAGGTGCAGAAGGTCGCCGACCGCTGCATCGTCTTCTACGAGGGACGCATCGTGAAGGAGTTCGCGCACAGCGAGGTCAACGAGCACGATGTGATGCTGTATTCCACCAACGCCGCGGAACTGAACGGCTGAACGAGGAGGTCAAACCATGGAACAAAAGAACAACGCGAAGGGATTTTCCCTGAAATCGGTCGGTCATGCGATCGGTCAATACAGCTACATCGTCGTCTTCCTGATCATTCTGGCGGGCTATGCGCTCACCATCGGGATGAACGGCAACACCTTCAACTTCCGTCACATCGCGAACATCCTCGGCAGCCAGCAAACGGTCATCATCGGCACGATCGCGCTGGGCATGGCGTTCGTCATCATCACCGGGCAGATCGACCTTTCCGTCGGTTCGTCCCTCGTCCTCACGACGGGCGCGTGCATCCTGGTGTTCAACGTCACGAACTCGATCTTCCTCATGGTGGTCGCGGCGCTCGTCGTCGGCGCGCTGTGCGGTTTGATCAACGGTCTTCTCGTCGGTTTGTGCAAAATGCCGCCCTTCGTCGTCACCCTCGGTACGATGCTCATCTACCGCTCGCTGACGCTTTCCGTCGTGCGTGAGATCGACCCGGCGATCACGGGTTCCTCCTCGAGCCAGTTCGCGATGCTCTCTTCGAATTCGAGTTACGAGCTGGCGCGCATGAAGTTCGGCGCGGGCAAGCTGAAGCTCGGCGGCAACTTCTCGATCCCGTGGATCTTCTTCGTCTTCCTCGCGATGGCGATCCTGTTCATCGTGATCTCCCGCAACACCAAGTACGGCAAGTCGATCTACGCCGTCGGTTCGAACGAAAAGAGCGCGCGCCTCGCGGGCATCAACGTCACCTGGGTGAAGATCTCGGTGTTCGTGCTCACCGGTGTGTGCGTGGGCGTCGCCTCCGTGCTGCAGGCGTGCAAGATCTCGAACGTGACCCCGGCCTCTTCGGGGCAGAGCTATGAAATGTACGCCATCGCCTCGGTCGTGCTTGCGGGCGTGAACATGGCGGGCGGTCGCGGCAACCTGCTCGGCGTCATCTTCGGCGCGATGAGCTACGCGACGATCAACTTCATCATCACCTCGGTCGGTCTTTCCGTCGACCTGCAGAATGCGTTCCAGGGGCTCGTGCTCATCCTCGTGATCCTGGTGCAGACCGTGGGACCGACCATCAAGGAAAGCTTCCGCGCGGCACGCCGCAAGCGCAGCGTGAAAGCGTAAAACGGAACACATACGAAAAAAGAGACCTGCGGGATTTCCGCAGGTCTCTTGCGTTTTTGGGGAACCCATCCGCCGGAAAGGGCGCGCATGACCGGGGACGGAACCCTGCGGTGAAGTCCGCGCGGCGCGGGGCTTGAACGCGCGGTCGCGGCAACGGTACAATGGAGGCGGGGGACGGAGGCACAATGCGTTTCCCGTGTCACATTCCGGCGGGAACGGCACTCATATGGGGTGTATCGATACGACCGACAAGTGAGGTGGACGAGATGGAACGGATCCGCGAACGGTTCGAACGCGACTATGCGGAGACCTTTGCCCTGCTGCGCAGGCTTGCCGTGCGCAAGACCGACATCCCCGCCGACGCCGAGGATGTGCTGCAAAGCACCTATCTCAAGTATTACGCGTACCTCGAGCGCGGCGGCGGGACCCATGTGAAGGAGCCCGCGGCGTATCTGACGGGCATGCTGAAAAAGGAGTTGTTCCGCTATCGCCTGTTCGGCAGCCGCCGCAAAACGGAGCCCCTGAAGGAGACCCTTGCGGACGGGGCGTGCACCGAAGCCGAGGCGATGGACAGGCTCGCCGTGGCGGAGGTGGCGGAGTGCCTGAAGGCGGAACCCGCGATTTCGCGGAAGATCTTTTCCCTGTATTACGGCTGCGGCATGAAGACCGCGGAGATCGCGGCGGCGCTCGGCATGAAGGATGCCGCGGTGCGCCAACGGCTGAACCGCACGCGGGCGCGGATCCGCCGGGAGATCGGTCAAGGGACGGACGGAGAGTGAGGTGCGATATGACACGAAGGAAACCAATGACGGAACAGGAATTCGAGAACCTGCTTCGGCAAAGCGGCGCGGCACTCGTGCCGGACGCGGAGCGGGTGAAGCGGGCGGTGTACCGCGAAGCGGCGGGGAAGGAACGGCGGCACGGCGCGTTTCCGCGCAAAGCCGCAGTGGCGTTCGCTTTGGCGGTGGCGGTGCTTTCCGGAACGGCGTTCGCCATCGGCAGCCTGTTCCGCACCGGGCACACGACGGAGCGTTACCTTGCGACCGTGCCCGAAGCACGGGAGACCGTCCCTTCCTTGGAAGCCGCCATCGGCGGGGCTGCACCGGAGGAGACCTCTTACCGGGTGGAGCTCGTGGGCGAATACACGGGCGGGCTTGCCGATTATGAGCGGGAGTACAATGAGTCCATCCCGCGGGACCGCATCGCATCGGGCTTTGCGCCCTACGACCCTGCGGAATACGCCTTTTTGCGCGGCATCGTTCCTCGTGCGGAGGAGGTCTATTACGACGGTGCGCGGCTCACGGTGAACACGGTGCTGACGACGGACCGGGCGGGCGACTTTCGTTCGGGGCTCGTCGGCGACCTGCCGCATGCCCGCAACCTCGATGCGACGACCTTCGGCGCGCTGCTGACGGATGCGGCGGGGAACGCGGTGGACCTCTTGGCGCTTTCGGGCGGGCTCACCACGGGCATCTATGCGGCGCACGAAACGAACGACGCGGTGGACGGTGTGCGGCTTTCGACCGAGTTCGGCGACCTTGCCCGCCCGTTGCCCGACGGGCGGCTGACCCTGACGCTGCTGTATTATGTTTACGACGGCGCGATCGACGACATGAGCTATCTCGGCAACATCGGGCGGATCGTGCATACCTTCACCTTCGATGCGACGGAGGGCAACCGCAGCGCCGTGCTTGCGGCAGCGCCCGCGGCTTTGGGCACGGGGGAGGCACTGCTGACCGTGTTCGCCTTCGATGAGGAAACGAAGACCTATGTGCTGTATAACGACCACATCGCGTTGGATGAACTGCGGCTCACGGCAACGGTGCAATACACCCCGGGCGGCGCGGTGGCGGAGGTGCGCGCCGAAATGCCCGGCGATTGGACGAAGGACAAGCAGCGCAGCGTTTTTTACGGGCTCGACAGCGGCATCCGGTTCACGGTGCGCATCAACGGGGAGGACCTCGGCGAGGCGACGGAGCTGGATTCTTCGCTCGACTGCGTGCGGCTCGAGCTGCCGGTCGTTGCGGAGGACTACGGGACGATCCGCTCGGTGGAGCTGGTGCCGGTGCTGCGCACGCTGACCTCCGTCCGCGTTTCGGAGGGGACAGATGCGGACGCGCCCTTTGAAACCGTGCCCGTGCCCACAGCGGGCGCGGGGGAACCCATCCGTCCCCGAACTCCGGATACGGTCTTTCAAGTGGCGGAGGAGAACGTATCGCAAACGCCTCTTTCGGGCTGCGCCGTGGTTCTGCCGCTGCCGCGGGGATGAGGAAATTTTGAAGGGAAGGATGCGGAGCACTGCGCGGAACAGGCGGAACGAAGGATGAAACGCATCGACCGTGCAGGGGACGGGAACCGACGCTGCACGGGCATCGTTCCGCGTGCGGTATGAAAGCGGGCGTTTTTTGCGGAAAACGGCGGGCGGAAGCCTTGACGCAAGCACGCGCGGTGGGTATAGTAATCGATAGTTCCGCAACCGCGCAACAACGGTCCGGACCGAATTCATGTACCGAATTGGGGGAAAAACCAATGGACAATCCGTTCCTTACCGAATCGCCGGCGAAACTTTACGCGAAGTTTCTGCCCTCGGCGGTCATCGGGCTTCTGATCACCTGCATCGCGTCGCTGGTCGACTCGGTCGTCGTTTCGAACTTCCTCGGGCCGGTCGCGCTGTCTGCGGTCAACATCTGCATGCCGATCTTCTCGGTCATCACCGCGCTGGCGATGCTGCTCATCGGCGGTGCTTGCACCATGTACTCGAGCTATATGGGGCAGAACAAGCAGGAGCAGGCGCAAAAGACCTTTACGCTCGCAACGGTGGTGCTCATCATCGTCGGCGTGGCGTACTCCGTGGTGGGCATCCTCTTCCCGGGGGAGGTCGTGCGTTTCCTCGGCGCGAACGACGCGGTGTTCGATTTCGCGCGGGATTATGCCTCCGTGCTGTTCTGGTTCACGCTGGCGAACATCCTGTTCCTGCTGTTGCTGAGCTTTCTGCGGATCGACCTGCGCCCCTCGCTCACGGTCGTGGGCGTCGTTTCCTGCGCGCTGGTGAACGCCGTGCTGGATGTCGTTTTCGTCGGACCGATGGGTCTCGGCATGCAGGGCGCCGCGGCGGCGACGGGCATCGCCTATGTGGTGGGCGTTCTCGTGATGGCCACGCACTTCTTCTCGAAAAAGTGCGGTCTGCGCTTTGTGAAGGGCTTCTTCAGCGGTAAGGAGCTTGGCGCGATGGCGGTAACGGGCGCACCCGGCGCTGTGGCGATGTTCGGCACGGCGATCGCCACGGTGACCTTCAACAACTACATCATCACCACGGGCGAATACCTGCTGCCCGGCTGGGGCGTCGGCGAGCTGTACGTTTCCGTTTACAGCGTCGTCACGCAGGTGCTCACCGTTTCGATGGCGGTGTATATGGGCATCGCGCAGTGCGCGCAGCCGATGATCGCGGCGAACTTCGGCGCGGGTCGCAAGGACCGCATCAAGGTGCTTTACCAAACGGGGCTGAAGCTCGAAGTCATCGCGAACCTCGTGCTCATGGTGGTGCTGTTCTTCGCGGCGCGCTTCATCGCGGGGGCGTTCTCCATGAACAAGGGCGTCGTCGACATGACGGATACCGCGGTGTTCGCCATCCGCATCTTCTCGCTTTCGCTGGTGTTCACCGGTGTCAACCAGATGGTGCAGTACCTGCTGCAGAGCGTGAACGCCGTGCGCCAGTCCACCGTGATCTCCCTGCTGGCGGGCACGATCCTTCTGATCGCGGGCTTGCTGTTCCTTTCCGAGGTGGTCTTCCCCCTGCACGAGAAGGCGCTCGGCATCTGGCTGAGCTACGCGTTCGCGAACGCGCTCACCATGGTGTACTGCTTCTTCGTGATGCGCAAAAAGAAACAAGAACTGTTCGGCTGATATCCGCCGTTCGCGGCACCTCCGGCACCCTTCGGGGTGCCGTTTTTCGTTGCGCGGAAGGGGAAAAGGGAAGGACTCGCGTGCGGCAGGTGAGGTGAGTGCGGTGAGTGAGAGTGTTAAATGCGGTGCGTGCGGTAAGTGTGACAGGTGTAGTGAGTGCGGCAGGTGCGGTGCGTGCGGCAGGTGAG
>JAUNCT010000037.1 GCA_030526425.1 Clostridia bacterium | reverse complement strand
CAGTAGGCTTTCTTGAACCACTCGTCTAACGAGTGGTTTTACTTTATACAAAAAGACGGTCCCCCGCGCGGGGACCGTCTTTTTTCGTATCTTTATTTCGATTGTTCGAGTTTGCGGTTGTGCAGGCACATGATGACGACGTCCGCGGCGATCAGCGCGAGACCGACGAAGAAGCTCACACCGACCTTTTCCCCAAGGAAGATCACCCCGAGCACCGTTGCGGAAAGCGCCTGCAGCGGGTAGAAGCAGGAGCAGAACGTCGCCTCGAGTTTCGAAAGCGCGCGCGCCCAAAGCATGTGCCCGATGCCCGTGACCACGATGCCGAGATACAGGATGCAAAGGATCGTCGACTTGTTGAAGATATCGAGACCGCCCTGTGCGAACGCCGTAGCGCCGACGACCGGAATATGGAACGCGGAGGCGATCAGCACGGCGTAGAAGGTGACCATGATGGAGGGATACTTTTTACCGAGCTTCCGCATGAAGACGGACGCCGCGCCCCAGCAGATGAGCGCCACGACCAGCGCGGCGATGCCGAGCGGATTTCCGGCGACACTGCCCGAGGAAACGACCAGCGTACCGGCGATCGCAAGACCGAGGCACAGCAGCTTCACCCAATCGAGCTTTTCCTTCAGCACGACCGCGGCGATCAACGCGATCGCGACCGGCGTCAGACCGTTGATTGTTCCCGAGGTGGAAGCGTTCGTCAGCTTGATGCCGATGATGTTGACATTGTGCATCACGAAGTAGCCGAGAAAGCCAACGAGGAAAAAGTATTTGAAATCTCCCTTTTCGATCTTCGGGAAGGGCATGGAACGACGCGCGATGAAATACAGCGGGACGATCGACACGAACGTTCTGAGCCCCGCAAGCACCTGCCCCGGCACGGCGGCGGAAGCAAACTTGTTGACCACGTAGTTCGAACCCCACAGAACGAATGTGAGGACCAGGGTGAAATAGGCAAAGCCTTTGCTTTCGTTTTTGTTCACGGTACGCTTATCCTTTTTCTTTCGTTTGCTTGTGTGTTATCCGGCGAAGCTCACATCAATCCGGTGGACTTCATGAGCATCAGCCCGAGGATGATCGTGATCATGGAGAACGCCGTCGTCGTCATGACGATCTCACCGGAGAGCTCGCCGTCCGCCCCCATCGACTGGGAGATGACCGCGCTGTTCGCAGCGCAGGGCACGACCCACGCAAGGAACAGGACCGTCAAATCCATGCCGCGGAAGCCGAGCAACACACCGATGCCGACAATGAACAGCGGTTGCAGCACGATATTGATGAACGTCGCTTGGAATACGAGCTTGCCGTTCCGCCTCAGCCCGGCGAACGTGAATCCCATGCCGATGGCGACCATCGCGCAGGGAGACGCCGCCTGGGCAAGCCCCTTGACCGTGCTGAACAGAAAATCCGGAACGGGGACCTTCAAAAAGTTCGCCGCAAACCCAAGCACGAGCGCAATGATCAGGGGGTTCGTCGCAAACCCCTTTGCGACGCCGAGCAGTGCTTTTTTCTTGCTCTTCCCCGCATTCATGAAGTAAGACAGTTCGACGATGCCGTAGATGTTCATGCACGGCAGCAGAACCGTCGTCATGAGGATCGCGGGAAGCGCTTTGTCTTCGCCGAGGTAGCGCAACGCGAGCGGGATACCCAGCAGGCTCGTGTTCTTGCGGATCGCGCTGTGTGCGAACGCGGCCGCTTTCGCAAGGTCCGGCACGGTCTTTTTCGCGTAGAGGATGCCGAAGATGCCCGTCAGCACGAAACCCGCGACCGACCAAACGTACAGCCACGGCGAGCCGATGCCGGCAAAGTCCGCCTCGTAGGCGTTTTTGAACAGCATGCACGGCAGGAAAACGTAGAAGCACACCCGGTTGACGATGCGCGCTTCCGCGGCGCCCGTTCCCAGTGCATAGCGGAGGATGATGCCCGCGCCGACCATGAGGTAAAGCGGCAGGATGGCGTTCAGAATATAAGGAAAATCACTCATGCCTCAGACATCGAAGGGACTGTCGCCCTTCGTCTCCTTCCAGATGGGATGGACATAGCGCCCGCGCTTGACGGTCGCCTTGCCGCGTTGCAGCGCCTTTGCCGGGCAGCGGTGCACGCAACCGAGGCAGAAGTCGCAGGTCTCCTTGACCCAGACGGGTTTGCCGTCGCGCATTTCGATGGCTTGCACGGGGCAGTTCTTCGCGCACTTTCCGCAGCCGGTGCACGCATCCGTTGCGTAGTACTTTTCCGTTGTGCGCTGTTTGTGATAATGCGGCCACGCTTTTTTCGTGATGAACCTGGAGAAGATGAACAGGTTCTTGCCGATATCCTTTTTTTCGCGCTTGCGTACGGCGTTGTAGATCTTGCCCATTTCGTTGCGGGCGTTCATCAGTGTCGCGCGGATCTCATCGCGGTGACGGACATCGTTCATCATGAGGATGAAGTTATCGGGCATCCGCAACTCCGCAAACCAGTCCACGGGCAGGGTCTCGTTGATGAGATCCACCGCCGCGCAGGAGGACCCGCCGCAGGTCGTCAGCAGCCAGGTGTAATGCTTTCCCCCGGGAAAGCACACATTTTCCGCAAAGGTCTTGACCGTTTGCGGGACGCCCCAGTAATACACAGGACAGACGATGCCGATCGCCTCGCCGTGTTTGAGTTCATATTCGTATTCGCCGTTCCGGACCGCATCCGCGATCGGGATGAGCCTGTCGTCGAAGTATTTCGCCATTTCGGACGCCGCCCAATAGGAATTGCCGGTTCCGGAATACCAAAAGATCATTTTCCGCTCCCTTCGCCCGGGTGGGGCATATGGTTTTGACTCATATATTCTACCCCACCGTGCCCCTGTTTGCACGGGGTTTGCGCAATTTCATGTGAGAAACATCCATCGCTCCATGAAGATACGCTCTTTGATTTTCCGCACGGTCCGGATGTATAATATATGATATTTGGTTTTTTCCGGAAGGCAGGCACGCAAATGCGCTTTCAACACAACAATTCCAAAGAGATCGATCTGTTGCACGGGCCGCTTGTCGGCAAGGTGTTCGCCTTTGCCATCCCGCTCATGCTCACGAACCTTTTGCAGGTGTTTTACAACGCGGCGGACATGATCGTCGTTTCCCACTCGAACGTGGCGGGCGCGGTCGGTTCCATCGGCTCGACGACGCCGCTCGTCAATCTGCTGCTCAACATTTTCACCGGGCTTGCAGTCGGCACCTCGGTCGTTGTGGCACGCGCCATCGGCAGTGGAAACCGCGAAGCGACGAAGCGCGCCGTGCATACCTCCGTCATCGCGTCCCTTGCGGCGGGACTGATCTGCATGGCGGTGGGTCTGTGCTTCTCGAGAACCATCCTCTCACGGATGGGCGCAGAGGGACATGTACTCGACCTTGCCTCACTGTACACGCGGGTTCTGTTCCTCGGCGCGCCGTTCCAGGCGCTCGCCAACAATTTCAACGCGGTGCTGCGCGCCAAGGGCGACACGCGGACGCCGCTGAAAGTGCTGAGTTTCACAGGGCTCGTCAACGTGCTGCTGAACCTCGTGTTCGTTCTCGTGTTCAAAATGGACGTCGACGGCGTTGCGCTTGCGACGATCGCCGCGCAAGCGCTTTCCGCCGTGTTGCTGTGCCGGCGCCTCATCGCCGAAACGGGGTGGGTCCGTCTCGAATTCCGTGCGCTGCGCGCCGACCGCACATCCCTCGTATCGATTGTCAAAGAAGGCGTGCCCGCAAGCCTGCAGGGCGTCCTGTTCAACCTTTCGAACATTATGATCGTTTCCTCGGTCATGGGCGTCAACAACGTACTGTGCCCCGGCGGCTCGGCGGTTATCGACGGCAACGCCGCCGCCAACAGCCTCGAGCATTTCATTTACCAGGCGTGCAACTCCTGCTCTCAGGCGGCGGTCACCTTCACGAGCCAGCATTACGGTGCGCGGATGTACAAGCGCATCGGCAAGGTCATGCAAAGCTGCTACCTCGTTACCGGCGTCACCGCGGTCTTCTTCTCAGCGGTCCTGCTGATCTTCCGTTACCCGCTGATCGGTCTGTATGTCAGTGAGCCGCTTGCCGTCGAAACGGCGCTGCTCCGCAATTATATCTTCATGTTCACGTATTATCTGCTCGCGTTCATGGATGCCGGCAGTTACTCACTGCGCGGGCTCGGCAAGAGCATTTATTCCACCGCCATCTCCCTGACCGGCGCATGCCTGCTGCGCATCGTTTGGATCAACACCGTGTTCCGTTGGAACCCGACGCTGACGGTGCTGTACCTTTCCTACCCCGTCAGCTGGTTCGTCACGGCAGCCGCCCAGCTCACCGCCTGCCTTGTCACGCGGAAGAAGCTGATGCAGCGACCCGATGCGGTGGTGTGAGCACGAAACGTTTTCCCGTTTTCACACGGACGCATTCCACTCGGATATCATTTTTGTATGATACAGCCCAATTACCATACGAAACGGATATTCTCGGAACCGCCGTTCGCATGATATACTATATATTATTTCATCTTCCCCCTTGCCGTCCGGCACGGAGGTCCCCAAAGGAGTTTCTATTATGGCAAGAGATTATACGGCGATGCGCTTCCGCGACCGCAGCGGCGCGCTGACCCTGAATACCGCGGCACTCGAAAAGTACAACGACATCATCGACCTTTCCATCGGCGACGTCGACCATGTGACCGACAGCCGCATCATCAAAGCGGCGTTCGACGATGCTTCGCGCGGTTATACCCACTACGGCGCGCCGCACGGCGACAAGGACCTGCTCCGTGCCGTTTGCGACAGCTGGAAGGAAGACTACGGTCAGGATATCACGCCCGATGAGGTGCTCATCACCGCATCCGCCTGCATGGGTCTCGCGCAGATCCTCGTTGCCATCTGCGACCCGGGCGATGAAGTGATGCTGCTGAGCCCCTACTTCACGCTGTACCGTCAACAGATCGCGCTTGCGGGCGGCAAGGCCGTGGAGATCCCGACCTATCCCGAGGACGGCTACGCCCCGCGGATGGATCTGCTGGAACAGGCAGTGACCCCGCGCACCAAGGCGATCATCATCAACAACCCGACCAACCCCACCGGTAAGGTCTACAACCGCGAAGAGCTGATGGTGCTGGCCGACTTCGCGAAGAAGCACGACCTGCTCGTGATCGCCGACGAGGTCTACACCTGTTATGTGTTCAACGGCGAATACGTGCCGATGCGCACGCTGCCGGACATGGCGGACCGCACCGTCACGGTGTGCAGCTTCTCGAAGAACTTCTTCATGACGGGCTGGCGCATCGGCTTCTTCATCGCCCGCCCCGAGCTCGTGCAGGCGGCGATCGCCGTTGCCGGCATGCTCATCTACTCCGCGCCCTCTATCAGCCAGCGTGCGGCGATCAAAGCGCTGGAACTTCGCAAGGAGATCCAGGCGAACGATGCGAAGCTGTTCCGCGAGCGCGTGCTCTACGCCTCCGAGCGAATGTCGAAGCTTCCGTACATCGACCTTGTGAAACCGAACGGTTCGTTCTACCTTTTCCCCGGTGCCAAGGACAAGAGCGTCACCAGCAAACAGTTCTGCGATTCCCTGCTCGAGCAGGCGCACATCCTCGTTTCGCCCGGTGCGGTCTTCGGTGCAACGGGTCAGGGTCACGTCCGCTTCGCCTGCACGGTGGAGGTGGACGTGCTGAAGGAGGCTTTCGACCGCATGGAACGGATCGAAAAGCTGTAAGGGGCGATTCCATCCCGCAAAGGACCGCAGAACGCGGTCCTTTTGCATATCCGCAGTTAGGACCGGACAAGCCGGAAAAATTTATATAGGATTTTCTCATTTTACCAATTGACTACGCTAAAGCGCTGAATTATAATGAGTGCATCAAAAGAACAAGCCCCCCGGAAAACACCACGGGAGCAAATAAAAGAAAGAGGTAAAATCCATGAAAAAAGCCATTTGTCTGATCCTCTCGATCGCCATGCTGCTGTGCACCTGTGCCTGGGGTAAGAAAGACGACAAGGACATCCTGACCAAGGTCAAAGAAAAAGGTTACATCGAAGTCGCGACCGAGCCCTACTGGGCACCCAACGAATTCATCGACCCGACCAAGACCGGCGACGACCGCATCATCGGTACCGACATCGAACTGGCGAAGTACATCGCCGAAAAGATCGGCGTCGAGCTGAAGATCGTCCCCCTCGAGTTCTCCGCCGTGCTGACCGGCATCACCGAAGGCAAGTACGACATGGCGATCTCCGCGATCGCATGGAGCCCCGTCCGCGAGATGGCGATGGCGCTTTCCGACGGTTATGAGTTCGATGAGAGCGCGGGCTACGGTTTCCTCGTCCGTGCGGAAGATGTCGGCAAGTACACCTCGATCGATTCCCTGAAGGACGCGGTGGTCATCACCCAGTCCGGTTCCGTTCAGGAAAGCATCTACCTGCAGTCCTGCAACAACGCCAAGGAATTGAAGCGCGTCGGCTCCATGACGGACGCCTACCTCGCCGTTGCCGAAGGCAAAGCGGATGTCTGCATCACGCACACCTCCTCCGGTGAACTCTACTGCCAGTCGAACCCCGCTCTTGCGGTGCAGCCCGACTTCCTGTTCGAAACCGATGCGAAGATGACCGCGACCTGCGTGGCACTGCCGCTCGAAGGTTCCGAAGCGCTGATGGAGATCGTCAACACCTGCATCGCCGAGCTGATCGCAAAGGATCAGTTCACCGAGTGGAGCAACTACTACAAGGAGTACGCAACGAAGCTCGGCATCGAATAAACCCGCCGTTGCAACACTCCCCCGAAGGGCATCGCGCCCCGTAACAAGTAACTCCGGAACGGAAGCCGAAAGGCCTCCGTTCCTCTTTTCGGACTGAGAAAGGCAACCCATGGACAAGGTCATCAAGCTCTGGTCGGTATACCAGGATACGTTCCTGTCGGGTCTCGTCGGAACGCTGTGGCTTTCGGCGCTGACCGTGCTGTTCGGCACGCTGCTGGGCATGCTCGTCGCACTGATGCGCATGTCGAAGCTCCGGCTCCCCCGCTGGTTCGCGGGCATCTACATCGAGATCCTGCGCGGCACGCCCATCCTCGTGCAGCTGTACTTCTTCTGGATCGGTCTGCCGAAGATCGTTCCCTTCGAGCTCGGCGATACGGCGTGCATTCTCGTGGCGCTCATCATCAACGCCTCGGCGTACATCTCGGAGATCATCCGCGCCGGCATCAACGCCGTCGACAAGGGGCAATGGGAGGCCGCGCGCAGCATCGGTCTTTCCGAATTCCATGTGATGACCCGCGTCATCCTGCCGCAGGCGGTCAAGAACATCCTTCCCGCGCTGTGCAACGAGTTCATCTCCACGATCAAGGGCACCTCGCTCGCCTCCGTCTTCTTCGTCAACGAGCTGACGACAAGCTACAAGACCGTTCAGTCGGTCACCTTCCTCGCGCTGCAGTCGCTGATCATCGTGGCGATCATCTACTTCATCCTGAACTTTACGCTTTCGAAGCTGCTCATTCTCTTGGAAAGGAGGCTCATGAACCGTGATTGACGAGATCATCCGCACCGAAGGGCTGAAAAAGAATTTCGGCAAGCTCGAAGTCCTCAAAGGCATCGACTGTTCGATCCGCCGCGGCGAGGTCGTTTCCATCATCGGTCCGTCCGGCGGCGGCAAAAGCACCTTTCTCAGGTGCCTGAACCTGCTCGAGGAGCCGACCGGAGGCAGTATCTTCTTCGAAGGAGAAGATATCACCAAGCAGAAAAAGCGCATCGCCGCCTTCCGCCGGAAGATCGGCATGGTGTTCCAGAACTTCAATGTGTTCCCGAACATGACCGTGCTCGACAACATCACGCTCGCACCGACGCTCGAGCTCAAAATTCCGAAGGCCGAAGCCGAAAAGGAAGCACGTGAGCTGCTCGCCCGTGTCAACCTGCTCGACAAGGCGGACGAATACCCGCGCAAGCTGTCCGGCGGTCAGAAGCAGCGCCTTTCCATCGTGCGCGCGCTTGCGATGCACCCCGAGGTGATGCTGTTCGACGAGCCGACGAGCGCCCTCGACCCCGAAATGGTCAAGGAGGTCCTGAATGTCATTTCCGACCTGGCCAAGAGCGGAATGACCATTCTCATCGTTACCCACGAGATGGCGTTCGCACGCGAAGTTTCGGACCGCGTGCTGTTCATCTGCGATGGCATCATCACCGAAGAGGGACGCCCGGACATCATCTTCAACTGTCCGCATCACCCTTCGACGATCCGTTTTTTGAGTCAGGTACTGTAAGGAGGAACGACCATGACACAGATGGAAGAAATCAAAAGCTATGTCGCAAAAACGGCGGAGACCGCCAAGGCGCTCGCCCGCGAGATCTGGGGCTACGCCGAGTTGTCTTATAACGAGACCAAGTCGAGTGCCGCGCTGATCGCCGCGCTCGAAAAAGAAGGCTTCACCGTTGAATCCGGGATCGCCGGGATCCCGACCGCCTTCAAGGCGACCTTTCAAAACGGCACCGGTAAGCCCGTGATGGGCTTCCTCGCCGAGTACGATGCGCTCGACGGTCTTTCCCAGGAAGCCGCGAGCCCCGAAAAGAAGCCCGTTTGCGCCGGCGGTTCCGGGCACGGTTGCGGACACAACCTGCTGGGCTCCGGTTCCTTTGCGGCTGCGGTCGCAGTCAAGGAATACCTCGTGCAGAACAACAAAAACGGCACGGTCGCATTCTTCGGTTGCCCCGCCGAGGAAGGTGCGGGCTCGAAGCAGTTCATCGCACGCGAAGGGTATTTCGATGATGTGGACTTCTGCTACACCTGGCACCCCGGCACGATCAACGAGGTCTCCTCGAACGGCAGCGTTGCGATCATGGGCGCGAACTTCATTTTCGACGGTATCGCTTCCCACGCGGGCGGTGCGCCGCACCTCGGCCGTTCCGCGCTCGATGCCTGCGAGCTGATGAACGTCGGCGTGAACTACCTGCGTGAGCACATGATCGACCAGGCGCGCATCCACTACGCGTATTCGGATGCGGGCGGCACGGCACCGAATGTCGTCCAGAGCCACGCGGTCATCAAATACGAAGTACGCGCACCGAAGGTCAGCCAGATGCAGGAGCTGTTCGCCCGTGTGGTCGATATCGCCCGCGGCGCCGCCCTCATGACCGGAACCGAAATGAAATTCGACATCACCATGGCGTTCTCGGATTACGTGCCGAACAAGACTCTCGCCTTCGTGATGGACGACTGCCTGAAGGAACTCGGCGCGCCCGAATGGACCAACGAAGATTACGACCTCGCGCGGCGCTTCCTGTACAGCTACCCGAAGCCGACACTCCAGAACATCCGCGAAGACCTCGAGTCCTTCTTCGACAACGAGGAGGAAGTGAGCAAAGCCCTGCTGAAGCCCCTCGACCGCGTGATCCACGAATACGACCCCGCGAAGTTCAAGTACCAGTCCGGTTCCACGGATGTCGGCGACGTCGGTTACGCGACCCCGACCGTTGAAGTCAACGTTGCGACCGCCTGCCTCGGTTGCGTCGGACACAGCTGGCAGTGGACCTCCTTCTCGGGCAGCGAGATCGGCATGAAGGGCATGCTGCGCGCCGCGGAATGCATGGCGCTTTCCGCCGTCCGCACGATGGACGACGAGGCGCTGATCGCCCGCGCGAAGGAAGAGCTCAAAAAGAAGAACGGCGGCAAGTACGTTTGCCCCCTGCCGGATTACGTCAAACCCCCGATCGGCACGTATTGAGCCCTACCGATTTCCGAAAATGCGAAACAGACCGCACGATGTGCGGTCTGTTTGTTGTTTGCGGCTTTTCTGCGACGTCGGCGGCATACACGCACAGCTCTACGCGCTCAAAGCGCTTTTCCGGCACCCTATGCAGTGATGTTTCGGAGGGCGCTTGTTCCGTTCCGGCGATGGCATGTACGATATCGGCTCAACGCAGACAGTGTGCTCTTCTCCTCCCCGGTCCCGGGTTTCCGGCTGCGCCCGATTGCGTCCTCTACGCGGTTCCCGATATGCGCCATAGGTTCCTCTTACCGGTTTTCCCAAACGAACGGACGAGAGCAGCTTCCGTTTCCGGTTACAATCCCCTGCAAGAACGGTACCCTTCCGTTTCCGGACAACGAAAAAACCCCGCGACGCCGGGTCACGGGGCTGTGTGTCTTGGATTCAGTTTCCGTAAAATTCGCAGTTCGGAACGCCGTGGTTCTCGATGACCGACTTCAGACCGCGCTTGCTGTCCTCCGTCGCGAAAACGATCTCCGCTGCTTTCAGCTCGAACTCGCGCGCGGCTTCGAGGTTGTTCCTCGTTGCCATGCGGACGCAGTCCTTGTAATACTTCACGGCGATCGGCGCCGCCTTGGACATTTTCTTTGCGATCGCCCATGCCGTTTCGGGCAGGATATCATCGGAAACGCACTTGGAAGCGATCCCGAGTTCATAGCACTGCCGTCCGGTGAAGTCCTCGTTGAGGAACATGTAGTCGAGCACCTTGTTCCGCCCGATCCACATCGGCAGACGCAAGGAGCTCATGCCCCAGGAGCCGACCGTACCGTAGTAGATATCGCCGTCGTGCATGCGGAACCCTTCGCCGACGATGCGGATGTCGAAGGCGTTGAACATCGCGGTCGAACCGCCGATGCAGCGTCCCTTCGCCTCGACGACGGTCGGCTTGTCGCACCCGTCGATGGTTTCCACGAGCCGGTTGCCGAGGACAGAGAAGCTTTCGGAAATCTCTTCGCCCTCGCCGAGTCCCTTTTTGATGTCGCTGCCGTCCGCGCCGTAGGAGAAATCGTTTCCGTTGGCGCGCATCATGATGCAACGGACCTCATCGTTCTTGCCGAATGCCGCAAAGGCATCGATGATCTCGTAGATCATGCGCTTCGAAACGGAATTCAGCGGCGCATAGTTCAGCGTGATGATTCCGACGCGTTCCTTGATCTCCGTGAGGATCGTTACGTATTCCATACCTTATTTCTCCGTGCCGATGACTTCCGCAACGCGCGCGGTGTTCTCCGTGGGGGCATGCTTGGTGACCAAGCTGACCACGATGTAGGTGACGATCGCCGGGAGGACCGGGAAAATCGACGCGAACGGAACGCTGATGACCTTGAAGAGGCACAGGAAGGCGAAGACCATGCCGACGAACGCCGAAGCCGCCGCGCCCTTGGTGGTGCCGCGCTTCCAGACAAGACCGCCGATCAGCGGAACGAGCGTACCGGAGAGCATGATGGTGTAACCGTTGCTCAGAAGGTCGATGACGCTGTCGAACGCGATCGCGCAGATGACCGCAGCGGCGGAAACCACGATGTTGACGATGGTGTTCAGGGTCTTCTTCTGTTTTTCGGAAGCGTTCTTGTTGATGAAGCCGCAATACAGGTCATGCACGACCAAAGCATCGGTCGCAACGAGCGCACCGCTTGCGGTGGACATGATCGCCGCGAGGATCGCGCAAAGCATGACCGCACAGATGATCGGAGAAACGTTGTTCAGCAGCAGCGTGATGAACGCGCTGGTACCCGCCTCCGGGAAGAGCGCGGCGCCCCACATGCCGATGTAAACCATCAGAAGACCGAAGAGGATCAGCGGCACGCTGGAAAGGAAGTGACCCCAGAACGCGATCTTCTCGCTTTTTGCGGAGCTGACGCGCTGAACGGAACTCTGATCGACGAGCACGGAGAGAAGCATCGGTCCGACGAACATCATCCACAGCTCCGGCGTGATGTTGAACAGATCGAAGCGCTCCGCGGGGAACGTTTCACGCACGAGGGTGAAACCGCCCTGACTCCACATGGAACCGCCGACGAACAGCACGCCGACGATGATAACGACGACCTGGAACAGCGCCGTTGCGTAGGAACCCCAAAGCCCGGCGAACATGGTGTAGATGAGCATGATCGCCGCGGTGATGATCAGACCGACCACGGGATCGATGCCGAACGCCTTGAAGATCGCCTTCGCGGCAACGAGCTGCGCGCCCATCGCGGCGGCGCAGGCAAAGGGTCCGATACCGCTGTACAGCAGAACGATGAAGTTACTGTCGTATCTGCGCTTGAAATAATCCGACAGGGAAACCAGTTTATTGCGGTAGACGAAGTTGCTCATCACCAACGCGTAGACGATGCCCGCCAAACCGCAGGCGATCGCATACCATGCGCCGGCAACGCCGAGCTTCACCGCATACTGCGTCGTGCCGATGACGACGCCGGAGCCGATGCTCGCGCCGACGGCAGACGCCATAACGAACCAGATGGAAGACTGGCCGGAAGCGGTCAGAAAGTCTTTCGTGGTCTTCGCGTGGGAGCGACCCATGAGACCGATGACCACATTGATCGCCATAAAGACCGCAAAACAGATGAGAACGAGTGTCAGATTCATAACAATACTCCTTGCTTATCTCGCGCAAAGCTCTTCGTAGAAGGTCTTTGCGTTGTTATACAAAATGTTGTCCTTCGCGCTGTCGCTGAACGGCAACGCTTCCACCTGCGCGACGAGATCCTCCACGGGGATGCTCTGCGTGCCCCAGTTGGAGGCGAAGCAGATCCGCTCCTTCAGGTTGCGCTCACCGTAGTACAGATACGGTTCGTATCCGGAACCGCGCTGCGCCATCTTTTCCGGCGCATGCGTTTCGAAGTTGAGGTACAGGTTCTCATGCCGCATCGCCAACGCGAGGAAGTCGAGGACCCACGGCCACCCGCTCACGCCCGCCATGATCTTCAGCTCCGGGAAATCGCGTGCGACCTTGTCGATATATCGCGGATGCCCGATATCGTAGGGGACCGCTTTGCTCAGGTTCAGGCTCGAATAGATATGGACCGGGATCCCGAGCTCGATGCACTTGGCGTAAAGGGGATAGTTCTTCGGATCGTCTGCCGTCAGATGCGTCCGGAACGCCGTCAGGTACAGCGCATGCAGCCCGTACTCTTTGACGCAGGTCTCGAGCTCGCGTACCGCTTGTTCGCCCTTGTTCGGGTCGACGAAGATGAAGCCCTTCAGCTTATCCGGATGTGCCCTGACGATCTCCGCGGTCTTCCTGTTGTCGTGATTCCCGTCGACGGTGATTCCCCATTCGATGCCGATGTCGTCGAGATGACGGATGAATTCATCTTGGGTCACGGCGTTTTTTTCCGCCGCATCGTTCACGAGCGCAAGGAAAGCTTCTTTGCCGCCTTCCGCATACACACGGTCGATTTCATCTATCGTCAGTCCGATCTGCTTGGCAACGCCCGCACCGTAGGATTTTTTGTACCCGCGGTACGAAGGGTCGAGACACATCGCGCTCAGCATCGAGGCGATCTCCGCCGCCCCCATCGGCATGTCCAGGCAAAGGTCGATGATTTTCCGCATTTCCTTATCCTCTCAACGGTTCTTTTTATATATTTTACATCACCATGCTAAAGTGTTCAAGTGTTAAAACGCGGAAATTGTATACGATTTCCGTGTTCCACGATACTGTTTTCATATCGTTGCATTTCCATCATTCGAAACAAGCGCATTCGGACTTTCCGGGACACGGAAAACAAGCAACGCCCCGGAGCCGAAGCTCCGGGGCGTTCCGGACAGTCATGTCGCTCGGTACTGCAATACCCGGCAAAAAAACAGCCCGTATCTTTCCGGATACGGGCTTTGGACTCCCTGCTTCAGCCGCGGACTTTGTCCAGACGGATCACAAGGAGCGGAATGAGCACCAGCTGAATGATGATGCCGGGGATGGCGTTGGTGAAAGCGCCCGCAAGGAACGCCGCCCAACCGAAGGGCGCCTTGCCGAGACCGAGCAGAACGACCCTTGCAACGCCCCATACGGCGCGTCCGGCAAGCATCGCGACGATCAGCGCGACGAACACATTCACCGGCTTTTTCGGCAACTTTTTGTACAGAATACCCGCGATTGCGCCGTAGGTCAGCAGTTCGAACGCCATCGGAAGCCCGATGGGGATCACCGGAGGCATCCCGAACAGCGCGAAGCGAAGCAGCGGCGCAATGAAGCCCACCGCAAGCCCGTACACCGGACCGCAGAAAAAGCCGCACAGCAACACGGGGATGTGCATCGGCAGCAACATGTTGCCGATCTGCTGCAGTTGTCCCGTCAGAAAGGGGAGCACGAGCGCCAGCGCCAGAAAGGCAGCCGACAGAGTCAGGTTCTTTGTCTTGTTGGATGACATTTTTCATTTCCTCTCTTCTGGAAAAATATCATCGTCTGCAACGATACGGCGCCTTCATGGCGCCATTGAAAGGTTCCGGAGCAACGGCATCCGCCGTCGTCACGCTTCTCCTTCGGCGAATTTTTTCAACTGTGCCACCGCTTCCGCGACCGTTTCCTTCATGGAAAGGGGCTTCACGCCCACGACGCGGTTGTTGCAATGGCTCACAGGGCACAGGAATTTGACCGCTTTGCTCTGCCCGACGGCGGCGGCCATTTTCGGCGTGACCTCCCCAAGCAGCGAATCCGCGATCACGATCCCAACGGGACCGACGATCGCATCCGCAGTGCGTGCGGCGACGATCACAGGGTTTTCGCCCGTTGCGCCCTGCGGCGCGCCTGCCTTGAGCATGGCGCTCGTTGCGATGCTGTTGGTGCCGATGGCGACCAGCTCACATGCGATATCCGCCTCGCGGATGGCTTCCACGAGCAATTGCCCGAGGCGCCCTCCTTGTCCGTCGATCACTGCGATTCTCACTGTGTTCCCTCACCTTTGGATTGCGGTCTCCGAAAACCGCCGTTCCATTGTATCAGCTGCTGTCGGGAAATGCAAAGCAAAAAACGGCAACACCCTTATCCGAGCGCACCGTTCTTTTCTTCATCGCTTGATATCCTTGCTGAAATGCTGGTAATCCTTGTTGCCTTTGAAGTCGCCGCCCCATTCCCAACCGTGGGCTTTGAACGTTTTGTAACAAAGGTCGTCGCGGTCGATCTTGCCCGGAAAGTCGTTTTTGCGGTTCACATAGGGCTTGGCGTTCGCCGGGGAAACCGAACCGTCCGGGCGGATGTACGGATTCTCGCGCGGGTTGATGTCGATCGCCGCGCCGTAGCTGTGGCGCGACAGTTTTTTCGACCCCGTGACATGGCGGTAGCAGAAGGAGGACGTGTTGTCCGCCTCCATCGATTTGGTGTCGTCTCCGGGCTCACCGAAATCATCCACAAGGCGGACGGAGGTCAGCGGATACCGTGCATCGTAGAGCGCGGCAAAGATTTCGAGCACCTCATCCGCGACTTTTTCGTGAACGATGAGTTCCCCCGTGCGTTCCGCTCCTTCGAAATCCGTATACAGGATACGGAGGTAACGCAGTTCCTCATGACGCACGCTGCACTTCGAAGGATCGGCAGGGTAGCTGAGCCCCGAGATCCGCGCCTTCAGCGCGTCGTTCAGCGGGACATGGTAAAAGCCTTCCCGGTACACGGTCTTCTCCGTGCCCGCGGTATACGGGTCCGGCTCCGGTGTCGGCGTCGGAGAGGGGGTTGGAACGGGCGAAGGCGTGAGCGGTGCGGGCGTCGCGCTCGGCATCACCGCGAAAACAACGGTGTCCGGCGTATGCGTCGGTTCCGCAACGGAAACCGCCGGCTCTTTTCCTTCGTTTGCGTGCACCGGTTCTCCGGACACGCCGCCGCGGCACGCGCACAATACCGCCGCCGTCAGCATCACGGCAGCCGTCACCGTTCGTTTCATCCGTCAACCTTCCTTTGTTGCTTGCTGTCCGTCCATTATAACACAACACCCCCGTCCGAAGACGGGGGTGCAACGGGTTTCCGGAAACGGAGCCTTACTTCATGAAGGTGCCGTCCATCATCTGCGCGAGGTAACCCTGATACTCTTCCTGCACGGCGGCGGGAACGAGGTCGGAGATGCGGCCTGCGCTGAGGCAGCCGTTCTGCATGGTGCCGAACAGCGTGGTGCCGCCGAAGTTACCGTCGACGACAGCCTGCATCGCGGCGACGATCATCGCGGAGTTGTCGGTGACCTGAGAGCAGATGACGCAGGGGTTCTGACCGAGGATGTCCGCCGGCTGACCGATGTCGTAGATCTTGATCTCGCCCTTTGCGGTGTTCGCCTCGTCGATCGCCTGACGCGCGCCGGAGTCGACCGCGGAAGCATCGCCGAAGAAGACGTCTGCGCCCTTGTCGATCATGGCCTTTGCGAACTCAACACCCTTCGCGGAGTCGTTGAAGCTGCCGGCGTACACGCAGTCGAGCAGGTTGATGGTCTTGCCCTTCAGACCGCCGACGTACTTGGCGGCTTCGCCGAAGCCTTCATACTTGCCCTTGGTGGTATCCAGCTCCATACCGCCGATGAAAGCGATCGTACCGGACTCGGTCATGAGACCCGCGAGAGCGCCCGCGATCCAACCGATCTGGCTCGCATCGGGCAGCAGGGACATGACGTTCTTGTTCACGGCCTTGTCGGGCGTGGTCACAGCACCGTTGAGCAGCGCGAAGCAGATCTCGGGATACTCTTCCGCAGCCTGAAGGATCGCGTCGGTGTACTGGTTGCCGGGCGCGTAGATCAGATCGTAGCCGAGCTGGCAGTAGGAATCGGCAGTATCGAAATACTCGTTCTGCGCGATGGAGTCGGTATAGGCGGTCTCCCAGCCCATCTTCGCCGCGGCGTCGATCATGGCGTTGTAGCAGGCCGTGCCCCAGCCGCCGTCGCTGATGCTGGAGTCGCAGATCATTGCGACTTTGTAAGTTTTTGCGGAAGCGGGAGCCGCGAAGCTCATTGCCATCGCAAGAACGAGGACCAGTGCGATCAACTTTTTCATGTTTCTTTTTCTCCTTTTTGTTTTTATCTCATCCGGGCCGTCCCCGGAAGGATCCTTTGGTTACCGCTGTTCTCTGCGGTAGGGTTTGCCCTTCGCCTTCGGTCCCGCCTTCTTCGCGCCGAGGATGGCGAGAACGGCGACCGTCGCGATGTAGGGGATCATTTGGAAGAACTGGTACGGGACGCCGACCGAAGCGACCTGCAGACGGATCTGCAGCGCATCGCACAGACCGAAGAACAGACAAGCGAGCAGGATGCCGCTGCCCGTCCAGCGTCCGAAGATGACCGCCGCCAGCGCGATGAAACCGCGCCCCGCGATACATCCCTCGGAATAGGTATTGACGTAACAGGTGGTCAGGTATGCGCCGCCGATACCCGCGAGCGCGCCGCACAGCACGCAACCGAGATACTTGACGCCGATGACGTTGATGCCCAGCGTTGCGGCCGCCTTCGGATGTTCGCCGACGGAACGGTAGCTGAGCCCCGCCTTGGTGCGGTTGAAGAACACGCCGGTGAGAATGACCAGCAGGAACGCGATGTAGACCATCGGCGTTTGGTTGAACAGGAGGTTCCCGATGAAGGGGATATCCTTCAGCACGGGGATGTCCACACCCTGCATGAGCGTGATCTGCGAAAGACCGCTGCCCTCACCGAAATAGGCTTTGTAAATGAAGCTCGCGAGCGCCGGGGCGAAGATATTGATCGCCATGCCGTACACCGTGTGGTCGGCGCAAAGCGTGACCGTCGCGAACGCATAGATCAGGTTGACGAGGATCGCCGCAAGCGCACCCGCGAGGATTCCCAGCCAGCTGTTGCCCGTGGTGAACGTCACAAGGAAGCCGATCAGCGCGCCGATGGAGGCGAGCCCTTCCAGACCGATGTTGACCATGCCGGAACGTTCGGAATACAGTTCGGCGAGTGCGATGAACACGAGCGGCACCGCCATGCGGACGGTTGCGAGGATGAGGTCGGTCATGCTTTCGCACCCCCTTTGCGGAACAGCTTGTTGCGGAAGTTCTCGAACTCGGGCAGCTTGGTCAGCGCCATTCCCGCGACGGAGAACACGATGACGAGCGCCTGGATGATATCCGAAACGCTGGTCGGCACGCCGGTCGCCGTTTGCATCATGGTGGAACCCGTACGCAGTGCGGCAAAGAAGATCGCCACGACCATCGTCGCGATCGGGTTGAGCTGACCGATGAGCGCCATCGCAACGCCGTCGAAACCGTAGCCCGCGCCGTAACCGTTGATGAGACGGAACTGCGTGCCGAGGATCTCCGCGCCGCCGCCGAGACCGGCGATCGCGCCCGAAATGATGAAGCTCATGAGGATGTAGCGCTTGACGGGAAAGCCGTTGAAGCGCGCCGCCGTCATGTTGTAACCGACCGCGCGGAGCTTGAAGCCCGCCGAGGTGCGGAACAGCACGTAGTAGAGGATGAACCCGACCGCCAGCGCGATAACGAACGCCCACGTGAAGCGCATGCCGGGGATGACCTTGGAAAGCTTCACCCCGTCCGGAACGGGCAGCGTTTGCGGAACGGAGGCGTCGCGCATCCAGTTGGTGTAAATGACGCCCATGAACAGCGTCGCCACGTAGTTGAGCATGATGGAGATGATCATCTCGTTCTGCCCGCGTGTGATCTTGAGGATGCCCGGAAGCACGCCCCACAGACCGCCTGCGATGGCGCCCGCCGCCAGTGCCAGAATGATTCCCGGGACGCCTTCGATGCCGGAGAGGTACGCCACCACGTAACAGCCGATGGAGCCCATGATGAACTGTCCCTCACCGCCGAGGTTGAACACGCCGCACTTATACGCAAAGCATGCGCACAGTGCCGTGAAGATCAGCGGAGTTGCCTTGATGAGCGTTCTGCCGAAGTTCGTTTTGCTGCCGAACGCACCCTTGAACAGGTAAGTCATCGCTTCGCCCGGATCCTTGCCGAGCGCGAGCATGATGAGACATCCGATCCCGATCGCCAGAACGATCGAGATGACCGGCACGATGAAACTGCCGAGAGATTTTTTCAGTTTGTTCATTGCCGGCCTCCTGTTACGGTTCCCGTCATCGCGAGGCTGATCTCCTCGATCGGCGGGTTCTTTCCGGAGTATTCGCCCATCACCTTGCCTTCGAACATCACGACGATCCTGTCGGACATTTCGAGGACCTCATCGAAGTCCGCGCTGATGAGCAGGATGCCCGCGCCGCGTTCCCGCGCTTTGATGAGGTTGTCGTGGACGAAACGGGTCGCGCCGATGTCGAGACCGCGGGTCGGATGCGCCGCAACGAGCAGATCCGGCTCGGATTCGATCTCGCGGGCGAGGATGACCTTTTGCTGGTTGCCGCCGGAAAGGCTGCGGACATCCTGGTCGACCGAGGTACAGCGGATATCGTACTTCTCCGCCATCTCCTTCGCGTATGCGGTGATCTCCTTCTTGCGGAGCACGTGGCTCGGACCGAAGGAGAAGCGTTTTTCTCCCGTGCTCTTGAGGACGATGTTGTCGGCAATGGACATATC